>JANMTV010000224.1:0-6780 GCA_031390905.1 Ilumatobacteraceae bacterium
CCGACCTCCAGCAAGCAGTCGGCAAATCGGTGTCGTTCAAGTGTGGCTGGCGTGGTCACAGTGCGCGACCGTACCGCGTCACGCGCCGCCGCCGCACCGTATGGCCCCTTCCCGTTGGTCTCGGAGTTGACGAGCGTTTACTCAAGATTCACCGGGTACCCGTAACGCTGTTCACTGACCTCAAGTACGTGCGAAGCCGGGTGGCGTTCGAGAGGAGCAGCAATGGGCCGGAGCAACAAGGTCAGCTACGACAGGAAATCTCGAGTCACACGGTCTTTGGTGAGCGTGACGCTTGCGTCAGCGCTACTCGCAGACTCGAACCCACAAGCGCCACCCTTCGCTCAAAATTGGGCAGATACTCGCTCAAACCTTCGAGCGAAACGCCAACAGCGCACGGTTGACCATCGTCGTCAACCACCTGAAGTTCGCGATGCTGTGCTTCGCGACCACCGACGGCTGCTCGACGCGCAGACCGGTAAGTCGGTCACGGCCGCCACCGCGGCGTTACTCAAGACACACTCTCGTTGGCACTCGTGTAACCGGCGATCGTCAGCCGAATCGGGACACGAGGTCCTCGCCGATCCCGACGAGTGTGTCGGGCGCAAAAGTCGGCACGATGGTCTGCGTGACGCCGACCGCCGCCAACTCCTCGATTCGTTGGTACATGCGATCGCCCGGCTTGTTGACTGCCCAGGCGTAGACCGGAATCGCCTCGCCATCGCGCCCGACGCGGGCCGCCGAATCCTTCATCACACCAACCAGGCGCGGGATTTCCGCCATCGAGGCGCTGCCCGGAAAGAAGGCATCGCCGCGGATACCTGCCCGCCGCGCGGCGGCGTCCGTGTGACCGCCGATCGCGATCGGGACGGTGCGGTTCACCGGTCGCGGCCGCGAGATGCAGTTGTCGAAGTTGACGAACTCGCCGTGGAAGCTGGCCTTGTCTTCGGTCCACAGCGCTCGCATCGCGTCGAGGTATTCGTCGAGTCGCCTGCCCCGCGCCGCGAATGGCACACCGAGGGCATTGAACTCCTCCTCCAACCAGCCGACCCCGACTCCGAGCAGGACTCGACCACCGGAAAGTTGGTCGAGCGTGGCGACTTCCTTGGCGGTGATCAGCGGGTTGCGTTGTGTTGCGATCAGGATCCCGGTCCCGAGTTGCAACGTGGTCGTCTTGGCCGCCGCCCACGCCAACCAGACGAGTGGGTCGGGAAGGTCGAACTCCTCGGCACCGCCGGCCATTTTGCCGCTCACATCGTAGGGATACGTCGACTGATAGCCCGATGGGACGACGACGTGCTCGACGGTCCAGGCGGTGGTGAATCCGCCTGCCTCGGCGGCCTGTACAACCGCAGTCGCCCCCTCTGGTGATGAGCCGAGTCCAGTGTTGGCGAACATGATTCCGAACTGCATGGCCAGGGACCGTACTGTGGTCGCTATGGCAGAGCGCTACGTGAACGTGTCGACCAATGGTTCGGTGACAACTGTGACGCTCAACAACCCCGCCAAACGCAACGCGCTGGCACTCGATGTGATGATCGAACTCACCGACGTGTTGTGTCAGATTGCGACCACTGATGCGCTCGGTGTCGTGCTGGCTGCCAACGGACCTGTGTTCTCGGCTGGACACAACTTTGGTGATATGGCGGGTGCGACGACCGAGCAAGCTGAGCATCTGTTCGACGTGTGCACCGAGATGATGAACACGATCCAACGGATACCGCAAGTCGTGATTGCCAAGGTGCATGCGTTGGCGACTGCTGCCGGATGTCAGTTGGTGGCCTCGTGCGATCTCGCTGTGGCGGCAGAGTCGGCCGGGTTTGCGATCCCCGGTGGCAAGGGTGGCCTGTTCTGTCACACCCCGCTGGTTGCCGTTGCCCGTCAGATCGGTCGTAAGCGGGCGCTCGAAATGGCGTTGACCGGCGACACGATTTCGGCCGCAACGGCTGCCGACTGGGGACTCATCAATCGCGCTGTTCCCGACGATCAACTCGACGACGTCGTTGCGACGTTGATGGCTCGTGCGACACGCGGGAGTGCGTCGTCGAAGGGCGTCGGGAAGCGTGGCTTCTATGCCCAAGTCGACATGACACAACCCGACGCGTATCAGTTCGCGATCGGCGTCATGTCGGCAGGTGTCGCAACCACCGACGGGCAAGAGGGAATCGCTTCGTTCCTCGAAAAGCGACCAGCCCGGTTCACGCCGCCAGGGCAAGTTCCCGCAACTGGAGCGTGATCCGATCTCGACGGTTACGCAGGGTCCGCGGGGTGATCTTCAACACGCGGGCGGCGTCGTTGGCGGTCGGCTGTTCGAGCAGGTTGCGGAGTAGTAAGAGATCGTCGGCGTCGAATCCCGACTGTCGAGCGAGCGCCAGCAGTTCGGCGAGTTCGTCGCACGAACTGGTCCTTTCGTGGGAGGCGATCGGCTCGTCCGACAGATCGGTCGGTCGTTCGCCGTTCGACTTGCGGCGCCAGCTGACCCGAAACGCCCGGTAGTCGGCGTCGGCGATCAGAGCGGCCGCAACCGAGCTGGGTTGGCGATCTGTGTTGTATGTGCGGATGCTGATCCAAAGCGCACCAAGCAACTCTTCGAACAGGTCGCCGCCGCCTGCACACCCGTCGCGGCGGCGTCGCCGGACAACTGAGAGTAGACCCGGAACGAGACGTTGGATCACGACTCGTGCAGCCAGGTCACTTGTCGCCGCCAATTCGACAAGCCTTCGCATCGCCATTTCGGCCAGTTCGTCGGTATCCCGGTCGTAGCCCACCACGGTCAGTACCTGATCGAGGTCGTGAAGCGACCCTTCGATCAAACCCCAGCCGTCCGCCTGCCTGAGCATGTCGGGACGGATCCGGAGGCGGGCCCATTCGGCGGCGAGACGTCCGCCTCCGTTGCGGGCACCGCCGCCGGTGGTGGTCGGGGTGGTGGTCGGCGTGGCGGTCGGGGTGGTGGTCCGGGTGGTGGTCGGCGTGGCGGTTAGGAACAAAGAAGTCATGACCGCACGATGCAGAACGACCCTCACCGCTGTTCTCACAGCACGGATCACAGCCCGACTCAGCGTGTCGGAGAATCCTCGAATGTTCGGCCTCGCAGGCGTCTGTGAGCGCAGGTCGTGGCTCACAATGCCAGCTCATAGGCACTTTTCGGATTTCGACGAGATCGGCTTCCCGATTCGGGGCTGATCGATCCGGAGGACCCGTCAGTCGTCCGGTTGAACGGGTCGGTCGTCAGTCAGCAGGTACCGCGGACCAGTTCCCCATTCGGCGGCGACGTCATCAGGGTTCCAGAGTCCGCAGGATGCGAGCGAAAGACATCCGCACCCGATGCAACCATCGAGCTGGTCTCGCATTCGGATCATCACGGCGATCTGTTCGTCGAGCCGTGGGCGCCATGACGACGCCAGTTTGTTCCAGTCGTTGGCGGTCGGAGTCCTTCCGTTCGGGAGCGATGCCAGGGCCTGCGTGATCTCGCCAAGGCTGAGCCCGACACGTTGTGCCGTGCGGATGAAACTGACCCGTCGCAGCACGTCGGCGTGGTAGCGGCGGTGGCCCGATTCGTTGCGGTCCGAGGTAATCAATCCGTGTTCCTCGTAGAACCGCAATGCTGACGTCGCCACACCGGACCGAGCCGAAACTTCGCCGATCGTGAAACTTTTTTTGGCGACCCGCTTGACTTCAACCATGGTTGAAGTCTTACCGTTCTGCGTTGTGACGAACGAACTCTTGAATTCAACCGTGATCGGACACCTCGACGACTTCGCTGTGGCGGCGATGAAGATGGTCAAGGTCGACGGGCACCGGCTGTGTGTGGTGCGGACGAGCGAGGGCGTGTTCGCACTCGACCAGGCCTGCCCACACGAGGGCTACGGGCTGACGACCGGCGAACTCGACGGAGATCTGATCACGTGCGCGTGGCACAACTGGAAGTTCAGGGTCAGCGACGGCGCGTGTGTGCTTGGCGAGGAAAACGTGCGCACCCACGACGTGCACGTCGCCGATGACGGAACACTGTCGATCGCTCTGAATCAACCGACGGCTGACGAACTGCGTCCTCGACTGCTCGACAGTCTTCGGCGCGGGATCGAGAAGAACTACGTCGGGCAGGTTTCGCGTGATGTCGTGCGACTGCTGCGTGCTGATACCAATCCCGGCGAGCTGATCTGGGAGGCGGTTGCGTACGGCGCGCCGCGTGCCGAGTTCGGATGGGGTCACGCGATTGCGTCGCTGACCGATTGTTTGGCAATCGTCGATCACTACGACGGAGACGAGCGTGCGCTGCCGATCGTGCAAGCGATCGCTGGAGTCGCCGAGGAGGAACGCGATCGGCCAGTGCAGCCACTACCCGATCCTGTCCGGGTGCTGCCCGCCGATCCGAGAGCCGAGTTCCGGCGGCTCGTCGAGAGCGAGCAGCTGGCGCCGGCACAGTCGCTGCTGCGGGGAGCGATCCATGCGGGATTCGAGGCCTCCGACATACGGCCGTGGTTCACCGATGTGATCAGCGATCACCTGCTGTCGTATGGGCATGGGGCGATCTATACCCAGAAGGCGTTCCAGCTGCTCGATCGATTGGGCTGGGATCGTGCCGACACGGTGTTGCCGTACCTGACACCGACGATCGTGTACGGAACTCGCGAGGACAGATTGCCTTACATGAAATTGTTCCACCGCGGCGTCGCACAACTCGACCTCGCTGCGTTGGCGCAGGCTGCCGATGAACCGCTCGCCGGATGGTCGGATGATGGCCGCCTGTTAGCGGCGCTGCTCGGTGACAATCGCACGGAGGCTGCGCTTGCGACCGGGGCCGCCCTGGCTGGCGGGGCGAGCGTCGACGCTGTGCTTGATGCGGTGACGGTCGCTGTCAGCGAACGGATGTTGCGTTACGACGTGGCTGGCGAACGTGATTTCCATGACGACTTCGGCTGGCTCGACATCACGCACGGCATGACATACTCCAACGCTGCCCGATGGCATCTGTCGGAAGCGTCGGTGACCGCCGATTCCGTCCGCCTCGTGCTGTGGACGGCATTCCTCGCCAACTGGACCGGTCGTCACGAATGGCACTCGGCGATCGGTCGTCGCGACGAGATCGAACCTCGCTCGGCTGACCCGCTGGCCTATGGCAAATCGCTCCAGCAAGAATCCCTGCTCGACGGCACGTCAGCGTTCATCGTTCATGCCCATGCCGTGAAAATGAGTGTCGCCGCCACGGCCGAAGCATTGCGATTGGACTCCACGATCCCGCTCGACGCAACGGCACGGTTCTTCGCTGCCCCAAAGTTGGAGCGTTTCGTGGCCCGAACGGTTACCGAATCGATCGACTTCCTGAGCGGCCGAGTAACCCGCGACTAACCCGCCGAACGCCATATTCCGGCGCGACTTCTATATGTATCAGATCAGATTGAGCAAGTCCGCCAAATGTGTGATCTCGTGCGTGATGTTGTCGGTCACGTCTGGTTGCGCCCCGCCTGGGTTGTACCAGCAGGTAGCGATCCCGTAGTTCGCGCCACCGGCAATGTCGGACGAGAGGCTGTCGCCGACCATGACCGTGGAGTCCTTGGTGGGATGACCGAGCAGCTCGAATGCTCGGTCGAAGATCCCCGGTTTCGGTTTGCTCACGCCGACCTCCTGCGAGATCACCACGGCGCCGAAATGATCGGCGATATTCAGGCGTGCGAGTCGAGCATGTACGACCTCACTGAGGCCGTTTGTGATCAGCGCCAGCGACACAAGATCGGCGAGTACATCCAGTACGTCGCGGGTACCCGGATACAGCTCGCCGTGGGCACCGAGCCCGAACGCGAATGCGTCGGCCATCGCCACCACAGTGGCGTGATCGACGTCGAGGCCGATCTCATCAGCAAGTTGATGAAAGCGAACCGTTCGGACATCGCCAGGCCGCATCTCACCTGTCTCGACCGCCGACCACAGTGCATTGTTGATCCTCTGGTAGGTGGGGAAATACGCCATCGGATGGTCGCCCCCGGCGAGCGTCAGCGCGTCGGTGAACGCTGCCAGCTCGGAGGCGTCGAAGTCGAACAATGTGTGATCGAGATCGAGCAGAACGGTCGTGTACGCCATGTCGTCCTCGATGCTATGAGGGATCGCTGTCAGCGCATGAGATGATTGACCATGAGATGATCCTGAGATGATTGACCCTGAGATGATTGACACGGTGACCACCGCTGCAGATCAGCGCAACGAGCTACGTGCTCGCCTGCGTGCTGCCCGTGCGGAGTATCAGGTCGTGAAACATCGAGTCTCGATCGGTCCGATCGTTGCCGCCTTGGTGGTCAGCGGCGTGCCCACTGCGGCAATCGCTATCGCTGCTCGCAACGATGGTGGCAGTGCGTGGGCGGGGGCTTGCAGACGTACGTGTCGTTCTGGCTGCTGTTCGCACGGGTGGCCTACGCAGCGGGCTGGCTGGCGTTTGCGATGTTTCCGAACGTGTTCGCACGACAACTGGTTGCCTGCCGTCGCGCCGTCAGCGTCGCGGAGATGACGTTGAATGCTCACGATGCTGCAGCTCACTATCAACCGGAAGTTCTCTGATGGCGACGATCGGATTCCTTCACACCTCACCTGTGCATCGTGCGACATTCGCTGGCCTGATGCACGAACTCGGGCCACAGATCGGAGTCCTCTCGGTCGTCGACGAGGAGTTACTCGCCCTCGCAAGGTTGGTAGGGCCAGAAGCTCTCGCGGTTCGTAGCGGCGTGTAATCTGCGCTTGACACGCTGATGCTGGCCGGTGCCGACTTGATCGTGTGCACCTGTTCGACGATCG
>JANMTV010000271.1:0-9561 GCA_031390905.1 Ilumatobacteraceae bacterium
GGGGTTGCTGACGGTCGTTCAGCCTCGGCGATTGCTGCCAGGCGTGCTGCACGCTCCAAGTCGACCGGGAACGCGATCGTGGTGCCCATTGGCGACTCGTCACGGTTCGTGGCGCCGCTCCCGGTTCTCTGGTTGAGCGAGCTGGGCGAGACAACACCTGAGATGATCGATTTGTTCTTGCGGCTCGGGTTGCGCACACTTGGGCACCTGGCTGCACTCGACGCATCCGATGTTCTCGCCCGGTTCGGCAACGACGGATTGCACGCACATCGACTTGCGGCCGGTGGCGACACGCGTCCACCTGCGGCTACAGATCCGCCTCCCGAATGGTGGGTCGAGCATTCATTCGGTGAACCGGTCGAGCAACTCGAAACGGTCGTGTTCGTTACTAAACGGTTGGCGGATGATCTCGTCACTCGTCTCGCTGCTGAAGGTCGTGTCTGCACCAGGCTTGTGGTGATCATCGAGACCGAGCATGGGGAACGCAACGAGCGGGCCTGGTATCGCGACCACGGTCTGTCGGCGACGGCGATGATCGAACGCGCTCGGTGGCAGCTAGAAGGTTGGGCCAGTCAGCCGAACGGGTTGAGTGCCGATGGGTTGAGTGCTGATGGGTTGAGTGCTGATGGGTTGAGTGCTGATGGGTTGAGTGGTGGGGTGGCGCTGGTGCGGTTGAGTGCTGATGGGTTGAGTGGTGGGGTGGCGCTGGTGCGGTTGATCCCCGATCAGGTCCGCAGCGATGACGGTGTCCAACCTGGTTTGTGGGGTGGCCGTTCGCAGGCTGATCATGATGCTGCACGGGCGGTGGTGCGGCTGACCGGTTTGGCGGGGGAGCAGGCGGTGCGCGTGCCCGCCTGGCAGGGTGGCCGGTTGCCTGCTGACCGGTATCGGCTCGTGCCTGCGACATCGGTGGATCTGGAGGATTCGGACGATCGGCTTGACCGAGGGGATGGTCCGTGGCCGGGTGCTGCGCCGATCCCGTCACCAACGATCGTGCCGGAACGCTCGATTGCCGTTGAGTTGCTCGACGAGCAGGGGCATCCCGTCAAGGTGAGTGGTCGCGGTGAGATCAGTGCTCCGCCAGCGGTGTTGGTGACGGGTTCAACTCGTCAACGGGTGACAGCCTGGGCAGGTCCGTGGCCGATCGAGCAACGCTGGTGGTCAACTGGTCGGCAGCGTCGACTTGCGCGCTTCCAACTGATCACGGACCAAGGTGTCGCACATCTGGTCATCATTGAACAGCAACGCTGGTCAATCCTGGCGACCTACTCGTAGCCCTGCACACCAGGTGGCGCTGGCCAGCAGAACGGTGAAGGGTTTACAGGTGGGATTTGCGCAGGTGTGTCAGGCGGTGACGGCGAGACCGACGTCGGTTGGTTCAGCCGAGACGACCGAGACGACCGAGACGACCGAATCGGCTCCGAGCAGGTGCCGCATCGAGGCAGGGATGCCGGTAACGGCCTGTTCCTCGGCTGCATCGAGGATGCTGTTGCCGATCCGGAACCCAACACCGCGGACGGTGTGGATCACGTTGAGTTCGGGTGCCGCCAGGTCAAGCTTGCGGCGCAGGTTCGAGAGGTGAACGTCGACGACATGCGTGTCACCAACCCAGTTCGGACCCCAAACGGTTTCGAGTAGGTCGGAACGCGACGCCACTTCGGTTGGGCGACGGCACAGGTGCTCCAGCAGTGAGAACTCGATTCGAGTAGCGGTGATTTCGAGATCCTTGAGCATAATCTCGTGTCGGCCGGTGTCGATCGTGAGTGGTCCGAGCGTGATGACCGACTGCTGGACCGGGTCGTAGTCCATCCGGCGCTCACGTGGCCGACGAAGCAGCGCATGACAACGAGCGGCGATTTCGTCAGGGGTAACCGGAACCGAGACGGCATCGTCGGCGCCGCCTCGCAGTACTTCGACACGCACCCGATCACGTCCAACTGAGTCGACACACAGGAGGTAGCTGTCGATCCCGGTGCCCTGTCGGAGGCCCTGGTAGAGCGGCCGATTATCGGGACCCTGAAGCGCAGTGTCGATCACGAGCACGTCAGGCGAGAACGATTCGGCAAGGATTGAAGCGGCGGCGGCATCAGTCGGCGCACTAACAGCGAATCCGGCCGCACGGAGGCCGGCTTCGTTCGTGCGACGAAGTCGGATGTCATCGATTGCGAGGAGCACTCTTGGTGCGAACTGTGAGTTTGGTTCCATGATGAGTCGTCCAGCTCGGGGATTGTGTTTCCGGCTGTGTCAGAGGTATCGGTCATCCAGAACCGCGACTCAAGTGCTTTGTTGACAAATCCTTGCAAGTACGGTTCCGGCGGTGCCGACTCGAGACGAAACAATCCGTGATCAGGTGCGACGCGCCGTCGCCGATCGAGTTGCGATCAATCAGGATGAGCGCGATTCGATCGATCGAGTACTCACCGAGTTCGAACGGCTCGAAGATCCGTTCGATGAACGTGCCGATCTGGTACACGTCACTGGTTCTGCAATCGTGATTGGACCGCGGGGTGTCGTGTTGTTGAAGCACAAGCGTCTCGGATTGTGGTTACAGCCGGGCGGGCATCTCGACGATGGTGAGATGCCGTGGGACGCTGCGCTGCGCGAGGCCGCCGAGGAAACCGGTCTCGAGGTGTCATTCGTGGATCCGCGTGACGGCGCCGCGCCCGACTTGATCCATGTCGATGTGCATGCCGGAGGGCGAGGCCATACCCATCTGGATTTGCGGTATCTGGTCAACGGAGGCGATTCAGATCCCTCACCACCCGTTGGCGAAAGCCAAGAAATCGGCTGGTTCACCTGGCCAGAAGCGATCAAGCTAGCCAGTGACTCCAGACTCGCCGCCCTCCTCACGTTCATGTCGCGCTGAACACGGTATGTGGGGATTGAGCGCGACATAAACGGGGAGTGCGGACGGCGAGAAGTGGTTACTGTGGAACACCTCGGTTACTATTTCCACCATGGCCACAATGGCGGAGGTAGCGAAACACGCAGGTGTGGGAATTGGCACCGTCTCGCGGGCGTTCAACGGTGGGGCCAAAGTCAGTGACGCGGCTATGCAGCGGATCCGCGAGGCTGCCGATGAGATCGGCTATTCGAAAACTCGCAAAACCCTCTCTGATCAGCGAAAACGTGGACGTTTGATCGGTGTACTCGTTCCATTCTTTGATGAGGCCTCGCCATTCCAGCGACTTCGTGGGATCGTGTCGCGGCTCGCTCCGCACGGATGTGATGTTGTGATTCTGAACGTGGCCTCGCCGGAACAGGCGAGGGCGAAACTCGTGGAACTTCCACGCAACGCCTTGCTCGACGGTTTGATCATCGTGTCGCTACCACTCCTCAACGACGAGGGTGAGCGCTTGGCGAACGCACGATTCCCGACCGTGCTCGTCGACACAGCGCATCCGAGACTTCCGAGTGTTCGCACCGATGATCGTGCAGGTGGGGCCCTGGCCACGAAGCATCTCATCGACCTTGGCCACTCCCGAATCGCGTTCGTCGGTGAACAGCCACAAAGTCCATTCGGGTTCGTGGCCAGCGCACATCGCGAGGATGGCTATCGGCGTGCGATGCGCGACGCTTCGCTTCCGATCCGACCAGAATTCGTTCGATACGGCGCCTATTTGCACGCCGCTGCTCGTCAGATGGGGCGCGATCTCCTGCAGCTTCCGAATCCACCTACCGCGGTTGTTGCAGCATCCGACACGCAAGCCGTCGGCTGTCTCGACGCCGCCAGGCAACTCGGTACGCGCGTCCCGGAAGACTTGTCGATCATCGGATACGACGACATCGAATTGGCGTCCACCATGGGGCTCTCGACCGTTCGACAGCCGTTGGTGTATTCCGGCGAGCGCGGCGCCGACCTGATCATCGAGGCGCTTGCGATGCGACCGGCCCAGCCGACTATAGAGGTACTCGAACTTGAACTCGTCGTGCGGAGCACTACCTCCGTCGTCTCATCGGGAGCGTGACATGAACCACCCCAATTCTGCCGCAAACGCTTGGTGGACCGACGCTGTCGTCTATCAGCTCTATGTGCGTTCGTTCGCCGACGCCAACGGTGACGGACGTGGCGATCTTGCCGGGATCGCCAGCCGGATGGCGTACCTCGAACGACTTGGCGTCAACGCGATCTGGCTGACGCCGTGCTTCCCGTCACCGCAACGTGACCATGGGTACGACGTGTCTGATTACTTCGACATCGAACCGACGTACGGCTCGCTCGACGACTTCGATCACCTCGTCGAGGTCGCTCGGAGTCATTCGATCAAGGTGTTGATGGATGTCGTGCCGAACCACTGCAGTTTACAACACGCCTGGTTTCAGGCCGCCCTAGCTGCTGCGCCAGGTAGCCCGGAACGAGCGCGCTACTGGTTCAAGGACGGTCGCGGAGAGCAAGGCGAACTGCCGCCGAACAACTGGCGGGCAATCTTCGATGGCCCGGCCTGGACACGAGTGACTGAGGCCGACGGCACGCCAGGCCAGTGGTACCTGCACACGTTCACCCCGTGGCAGCCCGACTTCAACTGGTACCACCCTGACGTCGTGCGGCACTTCGACGAGATGCTGGCGTTTTGGTTCGACCGTGGAGTCGAGGGTTTTCGAGTCGATGCCGTGCCGGTGCTCGGCAAGCATCCCGACCTTCCCGATTCACCACCGGCTCCAGCTGGAGCCTCCGCTCCCGAAGCATGGAGTTACAACATCTACGGCCAGTTCTATCCGACTGGACACGACGTCTGGAAGCATTGGCGCGCCGTCATCGACGGATACGAGGCTGCCCATCCAGGTCGTGAATTGGTGACGATCAGCGAGGCGTACGGACCTCCCGACGAGATCCTCAAATACATGCAGGGCGACGAGTTTCATCAATCGTTCGCCTTTGACCTGATGCTCGTCACCTGGCTACCGGGTGCGATCCAACGGGCGATCACCGACGCCCTCGACATGCTCGCACAGGTCGGATCGACGCCGGCGTGGACGCTCAACAACCACGACACGCAACGGATCGTCACTCGGCTTGGCCGTATGAATTCGGCTGATCCTGCGGCGTTCACCGGCAACAATCTGCTCTACGTCGACGCCCCGATCGACGTAGAACTTGGTATCCGCAGGTCACGCGCCGCTCTCGCTCTGGCGGCGGCGCTGCCGGGTGCGCTGTATCTGTACTGCGGCGAAGAACTCGGCCTCGAAGAGGTGTTGGATCTTTCGGATCAAGCTCGAGAGGATCCGCTGTTCTTCAGCTCGAATGGCGAGCAGATCGGTCGCGACGGGTGCCGTGTGCCACTCCCGTGGACGGTCGACCCTGGTAACTCGTTCGGATTTTCCGAAGCCCCGACGTCAGGGCCAACTGCCTCGCCATGGCTTCCCCAGCCCGAGGCGTGGGGTGTGCTGTCCGCCGAGCATCAAGAGTCCGATCCGGACTCGATGCTGGCGTGGTACCGCAAAGTGCTGCTCGCTCGACACGACCTCGACGGAGCGTTCCGTTGGGCCGATGCTGGCGAGCAGTTTGTGGCATTCGAACGCGGTGACGATTTGATCGTGCTCAATCCGTCGAGCCAATCAGCGTCGATTCCAGACGAAGTTCTTCGAGGGCGACTGCCGATTCTGGCGTCGGCTGCGACTGACGGTGACGGTGAGAATCGCATGGTGCCGAGCGATTGTTGCGTGTGGTTCGGTCGGCCGGCCACCCCGCTGTCACGATGAACGCAGCGATATGAGCTTGGGCGCGGCGCAACGAGATCGAGTCGACGAGACGCTCGGCTCCACCAGCTTCGACCAGCGGACATTGTTTTGGGCACGCGTTGACCGGCTGCTGCCAGACGCCGTCGCGGTGCTCGACGTGCTGTATCCGACCGCTGATCGTGAGGCGCTGACCGAACGGTTACTCGTCGATGCTGCGTCTGCTGTGTGCCGCCGCAAGCGGCAGTTGCTCGATCTCGACGCCGCTCGCAGCGTGAACCAACACTGGTTCCAATCGAACGAGATGATCGGTTACGTCGCATATGCCGAGCGTTTCGGGACAACACTGAATGGCGTTCGTTCGCGCCTCGATCACCTCAGCAAGTTCGGCGTTTCGTATCTCCACCTGATGCATGTGCTGCGAGCGCGCGATGGTGCCAACGATGGTGGCTACGCCGTCGTCGACTATGCCAGCGTCGAGCCGACGTTGGGCACGCGGGGAGATCTTGCAGCACTCGCCGACGATCTTCGCCAACGCGGTATCAGCCTGTGCCTGGATCTCGTGCTGAACCACACTGCGCGCGAGCATCCGTGGGCACAAGCCGCTCGAGACGGCTCGGCCAAGCATCGCGACTACTACCTGGTCTTTGCCGACCGCACGATCCCTGACCGTTACGAGGCGACGCTCCCTGAGGTGTTCCCCGAGATGGCACCAGGCAGTTTCACATTCGACGAACAGCTCGATGGTTGGGTGTGGACCACCTTTCACAACTACCAATGGGATCTCAACTACGCCAACCCTGACGTGTTCGCCGAGATGTTGGGTGTCATGCTCGACCTCGCCAATGTCGGCGTCGATGTGATGCGGCTCGACGCGGTTGCATTCACCTGGAAACGAGTCGGCACGAATTGCCAGAACCAGCCAGAGGCGCATCTGATCGCGCAGGCGTTTCGGGCGTTCGTGGCGATCGCCGCACCGGCAGTGGTGTTGAAGGCCGAAGCTATTGTCGCCCCCGGCGACCTGCTGCCGTACCTTGGCGCTCACCGCAATCAGCGGCGCGAATGCCAACTCGCATACCACAACCAACTGATGGTGATGCTGTGGAGCTGCCTCGCCTCGCGTGACGCCACGCTCGCCGTCGAATCGTTGGCAGTTTTGCCGCCGACGCCCACGGATGCTGGATGGGTGTCGTACCTGCGATGTCACGACGACATCGGATGGGCAGTCGACGATGCGGCCGCTGCTCGTGCCGGCCTGAACGGCCCGGCCCATCGGCGATTTCTCGCCTCGTTCTATCGGGGCGACTTCCCCGGATCGTTCGCCGATGGTGTGGCCTTCTCGTCGAACCCGGATGCTGACGACGAACGCACCTGCGGTACTGCGGCGGCGCTGGTTGGGCTCGACGCTGCCCGCCGTGATGGAGACAGAGACGCAATCGACGCCGCGCTCGCACGACTGCTGCTCGCCTACGCCGTCGTGTTTTCCTTTTCGGGGATTCCACTGCTCTATATGGGTGATGAGCTTGGGCTCGGGAACGATCACCGATACGTCGATGACGAGCGCCACGCGGACGATTCTCGGTGGATTCATCGTCCTTCGATGCCATGGGAACTCGTCGACGCGACCGATGCCGACGGTTCGATCGAATCTCGGGTGTCGTCGGCGTTGCGGCATCTGTCCGACGTACGACGCGAGGTCGCGGCGCTCAGTGACGGCGGTGTCGTGAAGGTGCACCGGATGCCGGTTCGTTCGGTGCTCGCTTGGGAACGACGTCACCCGGAGCATGGCGGGTTCTTTGGGATCGCCAACTTTGCCGACGAACCTGCGTCGCTGCCGCGAACGGTGCTCACCAACGCAGGTCTCGAACAACCGGTCGAGGTCCTTGGGTGGCAGGCGCAGCTCACGGTCACGACGGTCGAACTCCCCGCCCACGGGATCGCCTGGTTTGTCGATTCGGCCGAACCCAGAGTGCAACCATTCACGCCGTTGACGAGGTAGGTAAGTTCTGGTGGCGCGATCACGCCGACACAAAAACCAGATCGCGCCGCCAGAACTTCGGAAATGCTTCTGGGGCGCGGATATGTGCTGGCTGAGCGCCTCGCGCCATTAGACGTTGTTTGGGCGGGTGCGAGGTGTCACAGCGCGAGACGGACTGGGGTGTCGCGTGACGATCTGCCGATTCGCAATTCGAAGGGTCCGTCGGCGGCGACCCAGGCGTGACCCTCGACGCTCCACGTCATCGTGGCACGTGGGTCGAGCGTGATCGGTGCGGTCACTGTCTGACCGGCTGGCACGTCGAGCCTGGCAAATCCGACCAGACGCTGCACAGGCTCGTCGCCGCGTCGTTCTGATGGCCCAGTCCGAGCGACGTAGACCTGTACGACTTGGACGCCGTCGCGATCAGATTCGTTCGAGACTGTGACGTCAACGGTGGACCTGTCATCTCCAAAGGTCGCACCGACGACGACCGGATTTGTGTAGCCGAGTCCAAAGCCGAACGGGAACAATGGTTCACGTCCGACCGTGTCGTACCACTTGTAGCCGATCAGTCGGCCCTCGCGATACTCGGCGACGCCATCGCGGCCGGGGTAGTGCTCGAAGGCCGGAGTGTCTTCAAGACGTGCTGGAAATGTGACCGGTAGGCGACCTTGAGGTTCGATGACACCGAGCAATACGTCGGCGAGCGATTCGCCCATCTGTTGGCCCGGGAACCACGCCATCAGGACGGCGTCGACATCGTCGAGCCACGGCATTGTGATAGGCGAGCCTGCGTTGACGACGACGACTGTGCGGCGGCTCGCCGCAGCGACCCGTCGGATCAGTTCGTCCTGTTCGCCAGGCAGGTCCAGCGTCGCGCGGTCCCAACCTTCACATTCCCAGTCGTCGTTGGTGCCGACGACCACAATCGAGACATCGGCACTCGTAGCGACACGAACAGCGTCGTTCAGCAGGTCGCCCATGACTGGTGCCTGAGCGCGGACGTTGAGGCCACTCATCGCAAGCCCGATGCGCGGTCGACGGACCTCGACGACCAGCACGCATGGCACTCCCGCGTCCAGTTCCATCGAAACGCGTGACTCGGCCTTGCCAATTCCAAAAAACGATCCACCGGCCGGCGTTGATTCGTTGTCGATCTGTGCGACGCCGTTGATCAGCAGTCGAGTCGGCGTTACTGATTCGATCGAGAATTGCCAAGACCCAGACACATCTGGTGTGAACGTGGTGGTGAGGCGGGCGCCGAAGCGTGGATCGACATTGTCCCGAGACGTCGGATCATCTATCCACAGCATGTGAGCACTTGGTGATTCGGTCACCAACAACGGGATTGCTCGGTCATCGTCAAGTTGATCGGGGTCGGCGTAGAACGCTATTTCGATCGGGCCGCACAGGCTCGGGTCGAGTTCGGGAAGGCGCTTGTTGATGTTGCAGCCCTGAGCATGCACGACTTCGAGGCCGAGTTCGGTCACCCGCGCCTGCATACTGGCGAGCGGATTGGCAATGCTCGTCGGCACGACGTGGGCGCTTCCACCCCCCATGATCTGGCCGATGGCTGCGTTCGGACCAATCATGGCGATGCTGCCGATCAGAGATGTGTCAAGCGGTAACGTCACTGACTGGTTACGCAGCAACACCATGCCGGCGGCTCCGGCACGGCGCACGAGCGCTATGTCGGCATCGACGTCGGCTCCGAGCCATCGAGTTGTCTCGTCGCCAGGACTGCCGTCGTCCAGCGCGCCGACGCGAGACATCAATCGGAGCAGAGTTACTGCCGATCGCCGGACGAGCGCCGCATCGACGTCGCCTGACTCGACGGCATCGACCATGCATTTCATCTTTAAATCTACCAATGGAGTCATTGCAAGAGTAAGTGGCAGTTACACAGG
>JANMTV010000273.1:0-18871 GCA_031390905.1 Ilumatobacteraceae bacterium
CCGACCGGTGTGGTGCCCTCGAACGCCTTGCCCTGCAGCCACTGGAGCGTGCGGTACTGGTAGTCGCGCACGCTGATGTCGTTGACCACGGTGTATCCGCCAATCGCTGCGGCGGCGCTGGCCTGGTCTGCGTTGCGGACCTCTTGTCCAATTACGACGCCGAGTTCAGCCTCCCAGTCGATCCGGTCCGACACGGTCGGCATCTGGATCGGATCGTGGGCTCCGATCAACGTCCTAGCGAACTTGGCAAACAGCGTCGGATGCTCGGGTGGGGTACGCCCAGTCTCGGCGATGTGATCGTGATAGTTGAGCCCGACGCAAACGACCTTCTCCGGTCGCAACACGAGCGATGCGTAGTCGAGCGATTCGAGACTGTGGTGCGCGCCGTTGACCGACGCTCCCAGCTCCCGCCAGTTGGGGTCGGCCAGCAACGCCCCGACATCTCGATGCCCGGTCTCAACGGCCACGTCCTCATCAACCCGCACGCATTGATGTCCGTCGTTGGTCCGAATCGTCGCCAATCGCATCACCGCAGTCTTGTTCGCCCTCGGCCTCGGTGCCGAATCCGATCAAATCGGCACCCATCCCCAAGCGCTGCGGTCCCAAGCAGCAACAAATGCGATTGGGCACCACCGGTGGTGCCCAATCGCATTTGTTGCCGCTCAAGACCGGGTGGGGCGGACGAATCACGGCGGTAGTTTGAGATTCCGACTTCCCCTCCGACTCACATCGAACCGGAGGTCGACATGACACCTTTCCCGCGGCCATTGCTGGCTGTAGCTCGCCAACGTCACGGTCTGCTGACGGCGCAGGAACTCACGCAGGCGCGAGTGGTCGGACGCTCCCGTAGTCAGTTGCTGAATTCAGGCGTGCTCGTGCCGATGCATCGCGGTGTCTACCGCATCGCGAGCCACGCAGAGACGTTCGAACAAAGGTGCTTGGCGGCTTGTCTCGCGTCTCCCGGTGCTGCACTGACGGGGCCCACTGCCGGACGAGTCTGGGGACTCCGGAAGGTGTTTACAGACGATGTTCATGTCATCTCACGCGGAACTATCCATCTTGCCGGCATCGCAGCCCACAAGACCGATTTGCTCGGCAAGTTCGATGTAACTGTGCGGTCAGGGCTACCGGTACTGCGTCCGATCCGGCTCTTCTGCGATCTTGCGTGGCACCTTGACGATGCAGGCCTCGAGTCTGTGTTCGAGCAGATGCTCGATCGGCGAATGATCACAGTGCCGGAGACAAGAGCGGCGGCGCGGCGATTCGCGGCACCCGGTCGACCTGGTTCGGTTCGCTTGTATCGGGTGATCGATGCTCGTCCCGCGTGGCTCAAACCGGCCGACTCGGATCACGAAGTCCGGTTATGGAGGGAACTTAAGGAATCTGGCCTCCACTTCCATCGCCAGATACCCGTGCTGCTCGACGATGGGACAACGGTGAATATCGACATGGGCGACCCGGTATCGCAGTTCGGCATCGAGGTCGATCACGTGACGTGGCATGGTGGGCGGCTTGATGCACAGCGAGACAAGCGCCGGGATCGTCAACTGGCGCGACTTGGTTGGACGATCAGTCGCGTGCCAGATGACGACATCGAGAACCGGCTATCCCAGACGGTGGACGAACTCCGCGATATCGCCGCGCTATGCGCCTTGCGGCAATCGCAGGCATCCTGACACGGTTCCGAGCGGCAACAAATGCGATCCAGCACCGTCGGTGGTCTCGAATCGCATTTGTTGCTCCACGGAAGCGGCGGTGGGTCGGGACGCGGTTCCCAAGCGCATTTGTTGCCGCTCAGGACCACTCGTGGCATCCAATCGCATTTGTTGCCGCTCAGGATCGAGGGGACCGCGGCAGGTATCGGATCAGGTCAGGCCGAGGAGGCGGGCGGCGTTGAGTTTCATGATTTTTGGACGGATCGACTCCTTGATCTCGAGCGTCTCGAAGTCGGCGATCCAACGATCAGGCGTGATCAACGGGAAGTCGGAGCCAAACAGGATCTTGTCCTGCAACAACGTGTTGGCGTATCGAATCAAGTTGGCAGGGAAGTACTTCGGCGACCAGCCGGACAAGTCGATGTAGACGTCGGGCTTGTGGGTGGCAACCGACAACGCCTCGTCCTGCCATGGGAACGACGGATGCGCCAGAATGATCTTGAGGCCGGGAAAATCCGCCGACACGTCATCGACGAACATCGGATTCGAATACTTCAACTTGATCCCGCCGCCACCCGGCATGCCGGCACCGATCCCTGTCTGGCCGGTGTGGAACAGCGCGATCCGCCCGTGCTCGGCGATCGCCTCGTACAGCGGGTATACCTCCCGGTCGTTCGGGAAGAAGGCCTGGGTGTTGGGGTGGAACTTGAACCCTTTCACGTCGTGCTCGTCGACGAGTCGGTGGACCTCGTTGACGGCGCGCTTGCCGAGGTGCGGGTCGACGCTGCCGAACGCGATCAGCGCGTCGGGGTTGTCGATCGCCGCCTGGGCGATTTCGTCGTTCGGCACGGGCGGTACACCCATCGTGGTTGTGCAGTCGACCGTGAACACGACCGCCATCATCTTTCGCGACCGGTAGTACTCGGCCATCTCGGTCACCGTCGGACGATGAATGTGAGCGCCTGCGAAGTACTTGTCAGCCGCCTCCGTCAACTCCGGTGACAACCCTCCGCAGCCGGTGACCCCGGAAATCTCGGCATGGGTGTGAATGTCAATCGCGACCAGCGACTCGATGTCAATTTCGGGCATGACAGAGGATGGCAGATCGGCGTGCTGCACGCACAGAAGGACGACTACATGCCCTTGCGGACGCGGCCAAGTTCGCGGTCGACCTCTCGTTTGGAGTCGCGCTCAGCCATTGCCTGACGTTTGTCGCCCTTGTTGCGACCCTTACCGATCCCCAGTTCGACCTTCACTCGCCCATCCTTGAAATAGAGGTTGAGCGGGACGACCGAGATCCGGTCCTGGTCGATCCTGGACTTCAATCGGCGGATCTCGTCGCCGTGCAGCAGCAGCTTGCGCGGCCGATCGGGTTCGTGCGCGCCGACACCTACGGCGAACAGATATGGGGCGACGTGGACACCCTCCAGCCAGGCCTCGCCGTCACGAATCCGGGCGTAGGCGTCGGCCAGCTGCACCTGCGCCTCGCGCATGCTCTTGACTTCGCTGCCCTGGAGCACGACGCCCGCTTCGAGCGTTTCCTCGATCGCGTAGTTGCGTCGAGCCGCCCTGTTGCTGGCGATGTGCTTGCTGTTCGGGTCTGTGTTGCCCGGTTTCTTCGTCTTGCCCATGGCGTCGTTGAGGCTAGCGATATGGTTCCAGTCGTGCTCCGACTTGACCGCCTGGCGTTCGACGCGATCTGTGACCTGGCGTTTCGTGAGTATCCGCTGGAAGCGTGCGGGTTGATCGCTGGCCCGCCTGGCAGCGACAACGCTGCCAAGTTTTATCCGTGTCGCAACACTGCCGAGTCGGCCAAGCTCTACACGGTCAACCCGAACGATCACTTCAAAGCAGAGCTGGATGCTGATGATCGCGACTGGGAAATCAACGGTGTGGTCCACAGCCATACCCATTCCGAGCCGTATCCGAGCCCCACTGACGTGGCGCAGGCACCCGACCCAGACTGGCACTACGTGATCGTGAGCCTCAAGCGTGATGCCCCCGAACTGCGGAGCTTCCGCATCGTCGACGGCACGATCTCCGAAGAACCAATCGAACTCACCCAGGAACGGGATAGAATGCAACAGTGGGAACACCGGGGGTCTACGGCAACGTGCTGGACCTGATCGGCAACACACCGATTGTCGACGTCTCCAATCTGTCGCCGAACCCGAACGTGCGGATTCTCGCCAAGCTCGAAATGCAGAATCCGTTCGGCTCCGTCAAGGATCGGATCGCTAGGTCGATGATCGAGGCCGCTGAGCTAGATGGCAGCCTGCAACCAGGACAGACGATTCTCGAGCCATCGTCCGGCAATACCGGAATTGCCTTGGCGGCGATCGCTCGTCTGAAGGGCTATCCGATCAAGATCTTGATGCCCGAGAGCGTCTCGATCGAACGTCGCCAGATGCTCGAAATCATGGGTGCAGAGATCATCCTGACGCCCGGTGGGGAAGGCTCCAACGGAGCCGTCCGGCGAGCTCAATTGATGGCCGCCGAGCACCCTGAGTGGTGTTTCATCTATCAGTACGGAAACGATGCCAACCCGAGGGCGCACTACGAGGGAACTGGACCGGAAATCTGGCGCGATGTCCCTGAGATCACCCATTTCGTCGCCGGGCTCGGTACCAGCGGCACGTTGATGGGAACCGGACGGTTTCTGAAAGAACAGAACCCCGCGATTCAGATCGTGGCGATCGAACCGCCTTTGGGTGAGCGTGTCGAAGGCCTCCGCAACATGGACGAGGGCTACATCCCGCCGGTCTTCGAGAACTGGAACGGCTCCGAACTGCTCGACCGCAAGCGGGTCGTTCGCCCCCGCGAGTCGATCGAGTGGACCCGACGGCTGGTCAACGAGTGTGGCATCTTCGCCGGTCTCTCGTCCGGCGCGGCGCTCGCTGGTGCAGCCAAAGTCGCAGCCAGCATCGAGCCCTCCGAAGGCCCGGCAACGATCGTGTTCATCGTGAGTGACGGTGGCTGGAAGTATCTATCGACCGGTGCATACACGGCCGACCTCGACGTGGCGGAAGCCAACGCCGAAGCGATCATCTACTTCTGATACGACCGATACTTCTGAACGACTGACGTCACTCATGTTTCTTCGAGGCGACGGGTTGGGTGACCGGGGCGGGTTGGAGCTTCCAATCGAATCGTGGCGTCGACGACCCAGCAACGGTCTGTGGTCACAATCACCGGATTGAGATCGAGCGTGGTGATCTGGGGGTGATCAGTAACAAGTTGCCCGACCCGCATCAGCATGTCGACCACTGCGTCGGTTGCGGATTCGTCGAGTGCCGCTGCCGCTCGGGTTTCGGCCACCATCGCACGGGCCGCAGCGGATGTAATCGGTGCCAGGCGGCTCGAGACATCTCCGATCAGATCGGCCTGCGCCCCACCCAGACCAAACGTCAGGACCGGGCCAATTCGAGCGTCGACTGAAACCCGCATCCGAACGTCGACTCCGGGCGACACCATCCGTTGCACGATCACCTCGTCGGCACCATCACCTAGGTGAGCGCCCATGATGGCGACCGCCTCGGCGACTTCGGCGCCGTGGCGCAGGTCGAGCGCCACGCCGGCCTCGACTGTCTGGCCCACCTGGCGCCGACGAGCTTTCACGGCCACCGGGTACCCGACATGGTCAGCCGCGGAAACGGCCTCGTGCGACGGAACCCGAACCGTGGTGGGCATCGAAATCGTGTAGGTGCCGAGCAGCGTTCGGATTGCCGACGCCGCCATCGTGCCCTCATCGAGATGCTGCGAGATCACGTCATCGGCGGCACCCATGTCGATTGGTTCCGGCACATGGGCGTCACCCTGGTCATCGAGATTCGCACGCCAAGCTGACCATGCCGCGAGTCGACCGAGCACAGCGGCGGCTTGCTCAGGGAATGCAAACGCGGGTATCGAGGAGCCAGGTTGTAGTGGCCCGTCGAGCGCACCCAGCATCACTGCCACGACCGGTTTGGCAGCCGCCGCACACGCTCGCTCGATCGCCATCGTCGGTTCACCGACTGCGCTCTCGACCGGCGGTGCGTGAATCACGAGAACTGCGTCAACGTGATCGTCCGCAAGCGCAGCCTCCAAGGCTTGCTCGTAGTCGATCGACCGGGCGTCCCATCGCAGCCCGGAAGGCTGATCGACGACCTCCAACCCTGCGGCTGCGAGTGTCGCGCTCGCCAATACCCCTGGGCTGCGGGCGTTGGTCAATACAGCGACCCGGTTGCCCGCCATCGGAGGTTGTGTCGAGAGCACCCGGACCGTATCGAGCAGTACCGACACCGTTGGGACTTCGATCACGCCCGTCTCTCGGTAGAGCGCCTCGTTGGCGACGCCTACTGATGCCGCACCGGTGCGAACCGCGACGATCGGTCGCCCCATCGATACACGTCGGGCGATGCGGGCGAACTTGCGCGGATTGCCGAGCGACTCGGTATACAACCCGATCACTTTGGTCGCCTCGTCATCCTCCCAGAACTGCAGCAGATCGTTGGCTGACACGTCTGACTTGTCACCGAGCGACACGAACCACGAAAGGCCGAGTTGCAGCTGGTCGGCAAGCCTCAGCAGCGAACTCCCAAGCGAACCTGACTGCATCGAAATCGCCACGTTGCCTCCGGGGAGCGTGACGTCGACCAAAGCAGCCTGGAGCGCGACCTCTGTGCGCGGTGAGGCGATCCCCATACTCGTTGGCCCGATGATCCGAAGTCCGTTGTGTCGAGCGTGCGACACGAGTGCGTTCATATCGAGCTCAGCGCCGTCGGCCGAGGTCACGACAACGGCACCGCGTACTCGCTTCGCGATGCATTCCTCGATCGTCGCCGGGAGCGACTCGATTGGCACCGCAATCACCGCCAGCCCAACGTCTTCAGGGATGTCAGTGACGGAAGCGAACGCCTGCACCCCACCAATCGTGGTGTGGCGAGCGTTGACGGGGTAGACACGGCGTTGCGGGCCGCTCGTCACGTTCGTCCAGAGTTCGTGACCGACGGATCCCGTCGTGTCGGAGGCACCGATCACAGCGATCGAAGTCGGTAGTAACAGGCGGGCGATGGCGGCCGAATCGGCGCGCTGCTCGCGACGCTCCATCGAGTCGATGAACTCAGCGGTCTCGTCGAGCGGGAACTCGATGTCGACCACACCGGAATCGAATTTCCGATGCACCGGCCAACCCGCTTTGGCGAACACGGCCAGCATCGATCGGTTGTCGCTCAGGGTCTGGGCATTGAATCGTCGCAGCCCGTTCGATCGTGCGACGGCGGCAAGGTGTTCCAACAACAGACTGGCGATTCCCTTGCTGTGATGTTGATCGTCGACCATGAAGGCGACCTCGGCGTCGTCGCGGTTCTTCCACCGTTCGTAACTCGCCCAGGCGATGAACTCGCCGCGCTGCTCGACGACGAATGCCGCCCGGCTGACGAAGTCGACGTTCGTGAATCGTTCCAGCTCAACCTGTGAGAGTTCGGGTTTGGGGGAGAAGAACCGGAGATACCGACTGTCGGCCGATTGTCGTTGGTGGAAGGCACCGAGTGCGGCTGCATCGGCCGGCGTGATCGGCCGAATCACGGCAGTGTCGCCGTCACCGAGCACGACCGTCGAGGCCCACTGGTCGAGTTCGCCTGCCTCCATCCCATGAGCTTGCCAGACGGCCGCGTGTGATCGAATCTCCGGCATGGGATCTGATCAGCGGGATGATGCAGCACTTCGCACCGAATTCGAGCAAGCCCAGGGCTACTGGGACGATGTGCGCGATGACATGTTGCGGCTCGACCCAACGTTCTTCAGCGCCTACCTCAACTTCTCGAACGTCGCGAGCCGGTCTGGTGTGCTCGAACCGAAGGTGCGCGAGTTGATTGGGATCGCGATTGACGGGGCGGCGACGCATCTGTTCGTGCCGGGTTTGCGTCGCCACGTCACCCGCGCAGTCGAGCTGGGAGCTTCGGACGCCGAGATCATGGAGGTCTTCGAACTCACCGCCACGCTCGGCATCCACGCAGCCAATGCCGGTGTCCCGATCCTGCTGGAGGTGCTCGCCGAAACCGGTGATGCGCCCGATGTGTTCGATCTAGACCAACGTCAGGTGCAACTCAAAGCCGATTTCGAGCGCAACCGCGGCTATTGGAACCCGATCTGGGACGGCGTACTCAAACTCTCGCCCGACTTCTTCGAGGCCTATCTGGATTTCTCGTCGGTCCCGTGGAATCATGGTGTGCTCGATCCGAAGGTGAAGGAGTTGATCTACTGCGCCTTCGACGTCGCCTCGACCCACCTGTGGCTCCCCGGCCTCAAGCTTCATATTCGCAACGCCCTCGGCTTCGGTGCCACTCCGACGGAATTGATGGAAGTCATCCAGCTTGCGAGCACGCTCGGCACACACACCTTCGACCACGCCATGCCGGCCCTTCGCGACGCCAGCCCTCAGTGAGGTCAGATCGCGTCGATAGGCGATGAGTCGGGTGCATGTGCCACGATTCCAGCATGAAGGTCGTTGGAGTCATCGAATTCGGGGGGCCAGACGCGCTTCGGGTGTTCGACGTGGCCGAGCCGCATGCCGGCCACGGGGAGGTTCGGATTCATGTCAGGGCGGCGTCGGTGAATCCGACCGACACGTTTGTTCGAAACGGCGACCGGGCCGAATCGCAGAAGGCTTTCGATCCTCCGTACGTCCCTGGTATGGACGTTGCAGGAGTGCTCGACGAGATCGGCGACGGTGCCGACACGGACCTGGTGTTGGGTGCCAACGTGATGGCGATCGTGGTACCCCGCGGATCGAGCGGGGGATATGCCGAGTACGTCGTCGTGCCGGCAGAATCGGTTGCCACACTCCCGGCCGGTTCGTCATTCGTCGAGGCGTCGACGCTTCCGATGAACGCACTCACCGCCCGGTTGACCCTCGACCTGCTCGACCTGCAACCCGGCCAAACGCTGGCGGTCACCGGCGCCGCGGGAGCGTTCGGCGGTTACATCACACAGCTCGCACACGCCGACGGCTTGCGGGTGATCGCCGATGCCTCGCCGAGCGATGCCGCACTGGTCCGCAGTTTCGGAGCCGAGGTCGTCGCCCGCGGTGATGACTTTGCCGAGCGAGTCAGAGCACTCGTGCCAGAGGGTGTCGATGGGCTGGCAGACGGAGCGCTCCTGAACGCGGACGCGCTCCCGGCGGTTCGTGACGGCGGATCGCTAGCCGCCGTGCGCTCGTTTCCTGGCGAATCCGAACGAGGCATCACGATCCATCTCGTCAGAATTCCCACCTATGCACGCCAACAGGCAAAACTCGATCGCCTCCGACAGCAAGTCGAGGATGGCGTGCTGACACTGCGGGTTGCCCGCACCTTCGCACCCGGCGATGCCGGCGAAGCCCACAGGATCCTCGAAGCCGGTGGCACCCGCGGCCGCCTCGTGATCGAGTTCTGACGCGCCCGTTCTTGCTCATAGTTCGGTCAATCGTCACAACGCGCTTCGTTGGCCGCTTCTTCTGACCGGGTTCATGGCGTTCGCTCCTCCGTCGATCGAGATCACCTCTCCGGTGAGGAATCCGGCTCGATTGGAGAGCAGGAAGGTGATCAGGTCGGCTACCTCATCGACGGTCCCGGGGCGGCGTTGCGGGGCGATGTATGCGCGGGCCTCGGCATCGGCTGAACCCCCCGGTGTCGACTGCAGAAGTTCGGTGAGGATGATCCCCGGGGCGACGGCATTGACCCGCACACCGCGCTCGCCACCGTGAACGGCAGCGCTACGCATCAGCCCGATCGCACCGTGCTT
The DNA here is from genome assembly GCA_031390905.1 of Ilumatobacteraceae bacterium. Taxonomy (GTDB): domain Bacteria; phylum Actinomycetota; class Acidimicrobiia; order Acidimicrobiales; family Ilumatobacteraceae; genus Ilumatobacter. Next base: position 9,417 of record JANMTV010000273.1, read on the forward strand.
GGCGGTGTGATACGGGATCAGATCGTCGCTGCCGCGGAGACTGCAGATCGAGCCTGTCACGACGATCGAACCGCCGGAACTCTGGACGGCGTACTGACGAAATGCCGCCCGCAGTCCAAGAAACACGCCTCGCAGGTTGACCGCGATCACGCTGTCGAAGTCGTCGACGGTGAGGTCCTCGAATCGGGCGAGTGACCCTGGGATGCCGGCGTTGAGCACGTGAAGATCGACATGGCCGAAGCGTTCGACGGTCTCGGCAATGATTCGATCGGCGTCGGCCTCGTCTGATACGTCGGCGATGATCGCCAGCGCGGCATCACCGATGGAATCCGCGAGCGCCTCGGCGACCGCCCGATTTTGGTCGACGATCGCCACGCGCCCGCCACCCTCGACCAACTGCCGGACCGCGGCACCGCCGATGCCTCCGGCACCGCCGGTCACCACTGCCACCTTGCCGGAGAAGTCGTACGGAGTCACGACCCGAGCTTGGCACGATTGCGTCGGGTACGGTCGCTCCGTGGGGCCGAATCCGATGAAGTTCACCGACGACGTGACGCCCACACGCCCACCGCTGCGGTCACCTGAGCCCGAACTCACCGTTGATCAGATGATCGACCGAGCGCGAGCGATGCACGACGAGATTCAGGCCGAGGCGGCCGACAACGAGCAACGCGGCGGATACTCGCCGACACGCCACGAGGCGTTCAAGGCAGCTGGATTCTATCGCATGTTGCAGCCCCGTCGCTACGGCGGGTACGAGGTCGGGCTCGACGACTTCTTGCGAGTGATCGTCGAAATTGCCCGCGCCGATGCGGCCACCGGTTGGTCGCTGTGCCTTGCATCGTCACACGTGTTCCAGTTCGCCTCGTTCTTCGGCGCCCAGGCACAGGACGAGTTATTCCCGGCGAACGGTCACATCGTGATCCCGTCTCGCAACATTCCTCGAGGCACGGCGATTCCGACGAGTGGCGGCTGGGTCATCAACGGCATATGGGACTATGCGTCAGGGTGCACATATGCCACGCACATGATGGGTGTTGCATTCGGCCCGGATCAGGAGAAGCTGATCTGGGCGATGCCGGCCAGCGAGATTCGAATCCTCGACGATTGGGGCGGCGGACAAACCGTCGGGCTGGGCGGTAGTGGCTCGAACTCGGTCGAGATCAGCGACGTCTTCGTGCCGTCACACCGTGTGCAGTCCTACGGGTGGAAGGACTACGTGCTGTCCCCGGACGGCACCCCCGGGTATCGAATCCACGGGAACCCGATGTACTTGGCGCGCACGCTCACACTCTTCTGGGGTGAGTTGGCGGCGATCATGGTCGGCGCCGCTCGCGGCATGCTCGACGAGTACGAACGATTGATCAGGGAACGCCCCACCAGTTTCCCGCCGCCGATGCCACGCATCGAATCGCTCGACTACCTGCGCTGGTTCGGTGAGGCGTTGGCGCTGATCGACACTGCCGAGTTTGCGCTGCTCGGGGCGGCCGGGGACTATCTGTCACGCTGTCAGCGCTGGGCGGACTCCCGTGAGATCTTTGAAGTGGTTGACGATGCCCGGCTGCGTGACGTTGTCGCATTGGCCGCTCGGTTGGCCACGCAGGCGATCAACCTGATGTTCGAGACCGGTGGTACCAGCGCCGCCCGCAGCGACTCACGCCTGCTGCGTTACTACCGAGATGCTGCGATGTTCCGCACTCACATCGCCGCCCAGTACGACGCAGTGTGGCTGTCGACCGGGCGGGTCTACTTCGGCGGACCGTTGTCGCACTAGAGGAGATTGTATGCGGGCAGCACTACTGACTGAGATCAAGCAGCCATTCGAAGTTGAGGAAATCGACTACCTGGCGCCGACGGTTGGGCGGGTTCATATCAAGACGGGCGCGGCACCATTTTGTTCTACCGATTGTGTCAACTGGCGCGGCGACCTGTTCAAGATTCCCCCGACGATTCTCGGTCACGCGGCGATGGGTGAGGTGATCGAAATCGGATCTGGTGTCGAGCACATTCGCGTCGGCGACCGGGTGATCGTGCCGGGTACCTCAGAGTGTGGCGTCTGTTTCTACTGCTCGATCGGCCGCCCTGACCAGTGTTCGGAAACGTTCGACCGCGCAGGTATTTGGCCGCACGTCGCCGACCGACACAACGGTCAACCTGTGAGTGCCGCAGGCAACGTCGGCGGGTACGCCGAGATCATGAATGTCACCGCCACCCAGGTCTTCCCGGTCCAGACCGATCTGCCCGACGAGTGGTTGAGCCTGCTCGGATGTGGGATCACGACCGGCCTCGGCTCGGTCTTCAACATCGCACAGGTCGCCGCTGGATCAAGCGTCGCCGTTGTCGGTTGCGGGCACCTCGGGTTGTGGATGGTGCAGGCCGCCAGGTTGGCGCAAGCGCGCACGATCATCGCCCTCGACCCGATCGCCGAACGGCGTGAACTGGCTGGCGCGCTCGGGGCGACACACACGATTGACCCATCGAACGAAGATCCGATCGGAGCGGTGCAGGCCCTGACCGGTGGTCGCGGAGCCGACTACGTGCTCGAAGCGGCGACGCTCGCTTCGGCACAGACGCAGGCAGTGTTGATGTCGCGTCGAGCCGGGCGGGTCGTGTTGACAAGCGTCGAGCGAGGCGATGCCACCGTGACGTTTCCTCAGGTTGCCATAGCGGTCCAGAGCCGCGAAATCATCAGTGCTCAAAACGGTCGTGTTCGGATGCGCCACGATTTGCCGCGATTCATCCGGATGATGGAAGACGGCCTGATCAACCCCGAACCGATCATCACCACGCGCTACTCACTCGACCAGATCAACGACGCGCTGCACGCCTCGGCCGAAAAGCGCGACTTGAGCGGCGTGTTGCTTCCGAACCGTTAGGGCGTCGGTGACCTAGCCTGTCGGCGTGCATCGGCCGATTGGGATGTTCGACTCCGGCTTCGGAGGGCTGACCGTTGCTCGCGCCGTGATGGACCTCTTGCCGTCGGAGGATCTCGTCTACATCGGCGACACCGGAAGGTACCCATACGGGCCGAAACCGCTCGCAGAGGTGCGCCAGTTTGCTCACCAACTGGCATGGTCGCTGGTCAAGGATTTTGGCGCAAAGGCGATCGTGGTGGCTTGCAACACGGCAACCGCGGCGGGTCTCGACGATCTGCGCGATGAACTACCTGTGCCCGTGATCGACGTGATCGAACCCGGGGCGCGAGCGTTGGTTCAAGCGACCGCGACTGGTCGGGTCGGCGTGATCGGCACGGTCGGCACGATGTCGTCGGGTGCCTACGTCGAAGCGATCGCCCGCACCGGTGCGCCGGTCAACTTGACGTGCGCGGCCTGCCCCGGCTTTGTCGAGTTCGTCGAGCGAGGCCAAACTGTCGGCGACGAGGTCACTGTGCTGGCCGAGCGAATGCTGGCTCCGATTCGTGAGGCGAATGTCGATACCCTGCTGCTCGGGTGTACCCACTACCCGTTCCTCGCCCGCACGATCAGTGATGTGATGGGGCCGCACGTCACGCTCGTCAGCTCGGCCGATGAGACGGCCTTCTCGGCACGCACGAGGTTGGCCGAACTCGGACTGATTCGTGAATCGACGCAACCCGGACGTCATCGGTTCCTGTCGAGTGGCGACATTGAGTCATTCCGTCAACTCGGTGGCAGGCTGCTCGGGCCCGAACTCGCACACACTGAGCGCTGGCCGCTCGACGATCCGAAAGACCTGGAGTCCTGATGTCACGTCCCGATGGCCGCCTTGCCGACGAACTGCGCTTGATCACGTTCGAGCGTGACTACACCGAAATGGCCGACGGTTCCTGCCTCGTCTCGTTTGGTCGAACTCGTGTGCTCTGCACGGCGTCGATCGATGAGAGCGTGCCGCGTTGGATGAAGGGCAAAGGCAAAGGTTGGGTGACGGCCGAGTATTCGATGCTCCCCGGATCGTCGCCGGAGCGCGTCGACCGCGAAGCCGCCAAGGGCAAGCAGAGCGGCCGAACCGTCGAGATCCAACGCTTGATCGGCCGATCTCTGCGGGCGGCGTGTGACATGACGATGCTCGGCGAACGCCAGGTGATCGTCGATTGTGACGTGCTCCAGGCCGATGGCGGCACGCGCACGGCGAGCATCTGCGGAGGGTTCATCGCTCTTCATGACGCGCTCACGCGGGTCATTCAGCGCGGCGGACTGTCGGCTCATCCCTTGACGTCATTCGTCGCCGCGATCAGCGTCGGGATCGTCGACGGAATTCCGATACTCGACCTGCCGTATGTCGAAGACAGCAAGGCTGAAGTCGATATGAACGTGGTGATGCTGGCTCCGATCGAGTACGGCGAGGCCCGGTTCGTCGAAGTCCAGGGGACCGCCGAGGGGATGGCGTTTACTCGCGGGGAACTCGACTCGCTGCTCGGGCTCGCCGAGCTTGGGTTAGCCGAAATTGTCGAGTTGCAACGCCAGATGGTGTCGACGCCGCCTTCACGACGATGAGTGATCGCCTGCGGCTGGTGTGTGCGTCGGCGAATCCCGACAAGGTCGCCGAGATCCGATTCATCCTTGACGGCGTCGTCGATCTGTTGCCTCGACCGGACCATGTTCCGGACGTCATCGAGGACGCTGACACGCTGACCGGAAACGCCCGTCTCAAGGCCGTTGCGATCTGTGAGGCGACGGGCCTTCCTGCGGTGGCCGACGACACCGGTTTTGAAGTGTTGACCCTCGGCGGTGCTCCCGGTGTCCATGCCGCCCGATGGGCTGGTGAGGGCTGCACGTACGCCGATAACAGACACAAACTGTTGCACGAACTCGTCGACGAAACCGACCGTCGGGCGGTGTTCCGAACCTGCGTGTTGGTGAGGTGGCCAGACGGTCGCGAGTTGGCGGTTGACGGAGTCTGCGAAGGCACCGTGCCAACCGAACCACGTGGCGAGCGCGGCTTCGGCTACGACGCAGTCTTCATTCCAAACGACGGCGACGGTCGCTCGTTCGCCGAAATGACAGAAGCCGAAAAGCACGCCATCTCCCACAGAGGCCGAGCGTTCCGCAATCTCCTCGCCGCACTCGAACGGTAACGGTTACCAGCCGCGGAGGTTGATCGGCCATTCGTCGATGACTTCGTTGTTGCGGATCAGCAAGGCTGATTGGTGCATCGCCATCGTCGGATCGACGTGGGCAGGGATCACTCGGATCCGATCGCCGACCGTCGCCGGTTCGTCAGGTTCAAAGGTCAAGTGTTCGTCGGAACAGAACCAGACCGTGCCGCCCACAACCGACGGGTTTCCGTGGTCCATCCCGAGTGCCTTCAACCCGACATCGGCGACCGCCCATCCGGCACTGACCGAGATCACCGTCCCGATGACGAACAACGCCTGTCCGAACGGAAGACCCTGTTGCCCGTAGTGCGTGTCCATCAACGCGTAACTTCCGGCTTGAATCTCGTTGACCCCGGTGTTCTCGTGGAGGTCGTACGTGCCGGTACCGCCGGCGGAAATGATCTCACCGCCGACATCGGCGCTGGCGGCGAGCAACAAGGCCATCGATCGTCCGACCGACGCCAATCGTTCCGACCGATCGGCGACCATCATCAGATGCCCTTCGTAACCCATGACACCGCGCACGTCGAGACCTGCGGAACGGGCGCGGTCAGCAAGCCGACCGGCCTTGTCCGGTGCAATTCCGCAACGCGGCAGACCGACATTGACGTCGATCAGGCAGGCGCTGATGCCAGCCGCAGCGGCGGCCCGGATCGTCTCGTCGGAATCGACGGCCACCGTGACCGCCACGTCGAGTTCAGCCATCGCCCGCAGGCGCGTGGCGTCGATCGTTTCGTTGGCGAGCAGCAGGTCGGTCCCGACTCCGGCGTGCGCCATACCGACGACTTCACGCGGTGTGGCGCATGTGAAGGTGTGATGACCAACGCCGACCTGCGCCGCTGCGATCGCCGTGGACTTGTGCGCTTTGACGTGCGGCCGAAGCCGAGCCCCTGGTAGGTACGCCGCCATCGTGGCGAGGTTGTGATCGAACTGAGCAGCGTCGATGACGAGCGCCGGAGTCGAAAGATCTGAGACATGCACCCGGCCAGCCTGGCACGCCGCCAACCGGTAGCCGGTAGCCGACTGCCGCGCACGAGCGTCAACTCACGAGTTCCTCGATCAGCACTTCGTTCCACTGCGTCAACCAGCCGCGGAGATCAGGGAACGCCATCGGGACGGCGATTCCGTATCCCTGGGCGACGTCGCAATCGAGTTCTGCTAACGCATTCCAGACGGCTGTCGTCTCGACACCTTCGGCGACGACATCGAGACCGAGGTCGTGCGACAACCGTATCAATGACGCCACGATCAGGCGGTCACGTGGCTGATCGAGAATCCCGGTCACGAAGTCGCGGTCGATCTTGACCCGATCGACTTGCAGCAGCCGAAGCGTCTGATACGACGAGTGCCCGGCACCGAAGTCGTCGATCGCGATTCGGATCCCGGCGTTGCGAAGTTGGCTGATCGTGTACGACGATCGCTCGGCGTTGGTGACAAACCCGCGTTCGGTCACCTCGAGTTCGAGTCGATCGGCGGGAAATCCGGTTTCCGCCAGAATCTGGAGCACCTGGGCTGCGAAGTACTGGTCGAGCAGGCTGCGAGGCGACACGTTGACAGCCAGTTTGATGTTCGATGCACCGGCGGTCATCAAGCCACGCGTCGCAACTCGAAGTACCAGTTCGGTGAGCGGACCGATCAGGTCTGTCTGCTCGGCGAGTCCGATGAACTCGTCAGGTGGGATCGAACCGTGCTCCGGGTGCTGCCACCTGATCAGGGCCTCGACGGTGTCGACCGAGCCGTCGTTCATGTTGAGCTGCGGCTGAAAGTGGATATGCAATTGGTGGCTGCCGAGCGCCTCACTCAAATCGCTGAGTAAATTCAGCCTGCCTCGCTGTGGCGTTTTGATGCAGGTGTCGTATCGCTCGCATGTTGTCCGCAACCGCTTGGCCTTATACATCGCGACATCAGCGGCGCGCAGCAGATCGGTCTTGGACTGCCCGTGTTCGGGAGCGCTGGCGATTCCGATACTGACTCCAACGGTCACGGGGAAGCCGTCGACGATGAGCGGGTGAACGAGTGCGGCATGGAGCACGTTGACAGCTCGATCGACTTCGTCAGGCGAGACGATGCCGATCGTGAGCACGGCGAACTCGTCGCCGCCGAGGCGCGCAGCGATCGAAGCTGGGGGCAGATTCGCCTCGAGCCTGTCCGCAAATGCGACCAGCAGGGTGTCGCCGATTTGATGGCCGAGCCGGTCGTTGATTTCTTTGAACCCGTTGAGGTCCATCAGGAAGAGCGTCGGGTGTGAACTCTTCAGCGGGCCGGCCAAGGCATCGTTCATCTGGTCGAGGAAGGCTCGCCGATTGAGCATTCCGGTCAGCGAATCGTGGTGTGCCTCGTGGGCCCGTTCGAATGCCTGCCTGGTCGACTTGAATACGAGGATCGTGGTGATCCCGAGCAACGGGATCAGCACCAGGCTGAAGTCGATCCCGATCACCCAGATCGGAGCCAGCGACAACAGCGCACCTTCAGCAGTGATCCGTGTGGCGAAATTGCGCCGCAGCATTGCGAGCAGTGACAGATTGCGCCTGACCGACATCGATAGCGCGGCGATCACCGTGTTGAGCAGCAGGATCGACATTCCCGCTAGGACGATCGCCAGAGCCCAATCCCATGGCACGGTTTCGAATTGCGTGATCGCGCCATGGACGCCGAGGGCGAATAGCACGAGACCGCCGGCTGACAACGAGATCGCCACGCCTGACACCCGCATCAGTACCGAACTCACCGAGTCGGCATCGGCGACCGCATGCAGGGTCGATCCGAGCAGGGCCACGCTTACTGCGATCGACGGTGAACCGAGCAGGATCAAGGCGTATGCGAACATCCAAAGCGGGGTGACGGACCGGATCGGTCCGAACCCGATCCATGCCCGTGGGCTGCGTTCGCAGGTGATCAGCAAGATCGCGATAATCCCCGCCACGAGCCAGTTGATCCGAGCAGGATCGACGTGGATCTCGGTCCAGACCAGCGACCATAAGAGGCCGAGCGCCGTCGCGATCGTGAAACTGACCGTGAGCGCGGCTCGCCAGTTTCTGGGTGGGCGTGAAGTGAGGAGTTCCATCATGAGTTATTGCCCCGCCCGCTAGGCGAGTGAAATGTCATCGACACGCTGGTGCTCCTTGGTGATTCAAGGAATCGTCAAGGAACTTCATGCAGCAGGTCAGTTATCCTGAGTTTCTGTTAGTTGGCCGACGTAGCCCAATGGCAGAGGCACGGCGTTTAGGTCGCCGTCAGTGAGAGTTCGAGTCTCTCCGTCGGCACCGCACACCACCGGTGGGCTGTTTTCCAGCTCTCTCAGTCGATGGCATCGAGATTGTCAGTTGCGTGGCGGACGAGCCCTGGCGGCGAGGTCTCGCCGTAAAATTCGAGGAGTTCGTCGATACGTCGGCGCACCGTTCGTTCGTGCAAGCGCAGCATCGATCCGATAGACCGGTTGTTGTGCCCAAGGGCTACGAGCGCCAGCACTCGATGTTGGGTTGCGGTCAGGTCGATCTTGGAGCCACCTTGTAGTGTTGCCCCTTTGCCTGGTGGATCTTGATCGGCAAGCGCAGACCGCCGTCGGGACGCGACGATGTGACCCTCATAGTTGGAGGGTCTGGATCGTCTGGTCGGTCTGTTTGTCCCGCTGCCGCTGTTCTTGCTGTTTGTCCTGTTTGCGTTGGCGGTGTTGTTGGACTCGTTGGCCTGGTCTGATTTGGATCGGGACGCTGGCGTGTATCTGTCCGTCGGGTGTTCGGATGGTGAGGGTGCGGTCGTCGGTGAGGGTGAGTGTCCATCGGCCTTCGTGGATCAGGTGGTGGTGGTGTTTGCAGGTCGGGATCAGGTGGCGTAGGTCGGTTGGTCCGCCGTTGGCCCATTCGTGGAGGTGATGGATTTCGCAGCGGTTGAAACTGATGTCGCAGCCATGGAAGGCACACGTCCGATACATCGTTCGGAGTGCGCGTCGTTGGGCTCGGTTGGCGAGGCGTTGTGTGCGTCCGATGTCGAGCGGGATTCCGTCACCGTTGAGTACGACGGGGAGGATTGATGCGTTGCATGCCAGGCGGCGTGCGATCCCGACAGGGATTGGTGTTCCGTCACCGAACTCGCACACCGAATCGTCATGTAATCCGTCGACGAGCGTGTCGAGATCGACAATGATCGTCATTTCCACAACAGCAGGTCGGACGGCTTGATGACCGCCAGATACGAGGTTGCTGAGGGCGTGGGCTGCGAGGTGGTTACGGTCGATCTCACGAAGTTCGGTGTTGCCGGCGATCATGGCGGCGATTTCGGCGTCAAGCTATGTAAACAACTGGTGACCCAGTTCGGGGTCGAGTTCGGCGTTGATCCGGTACATCCCGGTGCGTGGGCAGATCGACTTTCGCAGTGTCGTGTC
>JANMTV010000277.1:0-3743 GCA_031390905.1 Ilumatobacteraceae bacterium
CAGCGCCGTCTTGCGGCCTGCCTTGCTAGCGGCCATCATCGCCACGCCAACGACAGCACCGAGCGCGAAGCCCCAGAACAGGCCGACGGGCACGATGCCGGGATTGAGGTATCCAAGGTGCAGCCCGAGCAGGGGTGCCAGTCGAACATCGCCATCGCCCATCCCGCCGCGGCTCGCCACATAGATCAGGCCCATGATCGCCAGCGCGATGCCGGCGCCGAGTACGGCGTGCCAGATCCGTTCGGGCTCGTCGTTGTACAGCGCAGCCGCGACGATCACGATCGAGCTCAGGCCGAAAGCGGTGTAGGTGATCTCACGTGGCAGTCGCTGCTCGCGGAGGTCGATCCACACCAGCGCCACCAGTGCGGCACCAAGAATGCAGAACGCCGGCAACACAGCGTTGGCACCGAACTTGATTCCGAACAGCACGAAGATCGTTGCCGTTGCGGTTTCGATGATCAACGGCTCGTTGCCGATCGGGTTGCCACAGTGCCGGCATTTGCCGCGCAGCACCAACCAACTGGCGATCGGCACCAGGTCAAGCGGGCCCAAACGGTTGCCACACGCACCGCAGGCGCTCGGCGGCTCAACCACCGACCCACCCCGAGGCACGCGATCGACCACCACGGTCAGGAACGAGCCGATCAACAAACCCATCACGGCGCAGGCCAGCAATACCAGTGTCGTCTCCATGTCGTCAGCACGCTAGGCCTCGTAGGCACTCGCGGAAGGGAAATGTGATGTTTGATCCAGATCCGGTACTCGTGACCTTGTTGCAGGCAACGGTCAACTCCGGTGCCTCCGACCTCCATCTCACCGTCGGGCGGGCACCAACTGCTCGTCGGGATGGCACGTTGGTGAGCTTCGAGAACGTCAAGGTGCTCGACAACGATGACACCACACGAATGGTGCATTCGCTGCTCGATGACAACCAGCACCAGGAGCTGATCAATCGCAAGCAGGTCGACTTCTCGTTCGGCATTCAAGGTCTCGGCCGGTTCCGAGCGAATGCCTTCAACCAGCGCAACTCGATGGCACTGGCTCTTCGCGTCGTGCCGTTCCGTGTGCGCTCACTCGAGGAACTGGGTGCGCCGCGTTCGTGCACCACGCTGCTCAACAAGCCCTACGGGATCGTGCTCGTCGTGGGCCCGACCGGTTCGGGTAAGTCGACGACGTTGGCAGCGATGATCGACCGGATCAACGAAACCAAGCCGGTTCACATTCTCACCATTGAGGACCCTGTCGAGTACCTCCATCATCACAAGATGGCGATGGTCAACCAGCGCGAGGTCGGTACCGATGTGGTCTCGTTCGAGCAGGGTCTGCGGAGTGCGCTGCGTGAGGATCCAGATGTGGTGCTGCTCGGCGAAATGCGTGACCTCGAGTCGATCCAAATTGCGCTCAGCCTGGCCGAGACCGGCCACCTGGTGTTCGCCACGCTGCACACCAACGATGCCTCGCAGGCGCTCGACCGAATTGTCGACGTGTTCCCCTCCGAGAAGCGCGATCAGATCCAGACGATGCTGGCCGGCTCGTTGCAAGGTGTCATTTCGCAACGCTTGATTCCGGCGATTTCCGGTGGACGAGTGGCAGCCTATGAAGTGCTGATCGGCAATGAAGCTGTCCGCAACCTGGTCCGTGAGGGCAAATCACGTCAGCTCCGCAACGTCGTGGCGACCGGTGCCCCCGATGGCATGCAGACGATCGAGATGGACCTTGCTCGCCTCGTGACGTCAGGCTTGATCTCGATGGAAATGGCCCAGTCGATCTCCGCGTATCCAGGCGAGATTCAAGCCCAGGTGTCGACCCTTCGAGCCCAGGCACAGGCAGCCGCCACGCAGGCTTCTGGCCAAGGCGCCACGTCAGGGTCCGGCGTCCGCTCCGATGGATCCGACAGCCCGGCGACTCCCGAACCGGTTGCCGCCGGCTGACTCGGATGAAACCGCAGAACAACCCGTTCAAGTCGATTGCAGGAATCACCCCCTGCCCCGGCGGCTGGCTGGTGCTACCGGCGCGCCTGGCTGGTGTCACAACGGTCGCAGAGGAGGCGTTCTCGGCGCGAACGTTGATGGAGGTGCTCGACTATCGCCCGAAGTTCGAGTTCGGTGCGATCAACGTTCCATTCGGGTTTCCCGAGCATCCCGGGCAACAGTTCCGGATCTGCGACAACGAGGCCCGCGAGTTGGTGCGCTGGCCGCGCATGGTGAATATACGCCCGCTCCCGTCGCGGGCGGCCCTGTTCGCCAAGACCCGCCAAGAGGCGCTGGCGATCGAGCCCTGGTTGACCCACAACGATTTCCGGCACTTTCGGTGGTTGAAGGAAGCGGCGATCGAAATTCAACCGTTCCATAGCCGATCGTTCTACAGCGCCAACGCCGCGCTTTCGTTCTGCCACATGAATGGCGACGTTCCGATGACGTCGTCGCCGTATCACCGCGAAGGGCGGCTCGAACGGCTGGAACTGATTCGAGCCAAACTGCCCGGTGTCGAGGAAGTGATTACTCGTGTACCTCCTCAAGGCGCCGGGCAAATCCATATGTATGACGCGGCGGCGATGTTGTGGACCGCTCGTCGCGCCTCCGGTCGGGCGATCAGCCGCCTACCCCTCGACCCGGAATGGGACAACACCGGCATCCGGATGGAACTCGTCCGTTAACTGAGCCGGTCAGATCAGCGACAACCCGGCGACGGGTTCGCCCCGACGCTCGGCCAGCACATTGTCGAGCAGCGCCGCCATCGTGTCAGCAAGTTCACGCTGCCGATTGAAGCTCTGCTCTGCACTCGCCGTAAGGCTCTGGAACTGCCGTTCGATTTCGCCAAGTCGTTCGTTCAGCCCATCGATCGCCGGGCCCGGCGGGGTGCCAGGCGCACGATGGCTAGCCCGCACTTGTTCGATCAACCCGATCAACATGTCGCGCGTGCGATCGAGGTCTGCTCGTGCTTCCTTACGGGCGAACTCGGCCTGTTGACGGGCGATCTCGGCATGTGCCGCGATCGTGGTGAATTGCGAGTGAACTTGAACCATCAATCCCGACACCTGTGTTCGCAGCTCATCAAGGTCAAGCCGAAGTTTCGCCGCTTCCTCGTCGCCGAAAATACCGTGTTCTCCCTGCGTGTGAGCAGTTTTTGTGCGCTTTACAACCATCGTCTCTCCTTCACGATGCGCGGCGGTCCGCATGCGATACGTGGCCTGCTCGCGTTATCGGAACGTGGGGCACTTTTCTTGAATTTTAAAGGTGCTCTGGATAAACATCACAAGTTCCGCTAAAGTCTTGCTAGCGCACCGCCGATTACCACTGTGCAGCCGGGAGCCAGTCTCACGGTGCGGATCACACAACGTGAGAATTTGGCAGCCCATCCCCGGGCAAATACGGAAGGAAACAAACTCATGAAGAAGAATGACGAGGGCTTCACCCTCATTGAACTCCTGATCGTGATCGTCATCCTCGGCATCCTGGCGACTGTTGTCGTCTTCGCCGTCGGCGGCATCACCGATCGTGGCAACGTGTCGGCCTGCAAGGCAGACCTGGCGACGGTCGAGGTCGCAGTTGAGGCATATCGTGCCCAGAACGGAGTCTACCCGGCTGACGATGCTGCGCTGACTCCGGGATTTCTGCGTGACGTATCCGAAAGCTACACCGTCGGAGCCGGAGGCGTAATCACGTCGATCGCGGCCGGCGGCTGCGCCGCCCCCTGATCGGGAGTAATCATCCGACAACGTGAAAGAAGCCCCGCCCCTACGG
>JANMTV010000351.1:0-23203 GCA_031390905.1 Ilumatobacteraceae bacterium
GCGTTGCCACCCCTGTGCGAGGGAGACGCCCGCATCGCCAAAGACCGCCAGCGCCTCGCTGCGCTCCACGCCGTCGGCGATAACGGTCGCGCCGACATCTCGGGCGAAGGCGTCGTCCACGGCGTCCATCTGAAGCACGTCCTCTTATCGGCACGTTGTAGCCGCTGTTTGAGAAAGAATCAGCCGCCGCCGAGTTCGGCGAGTTCGTGGTGTGTCATGTCCGTTTCGGCAAAGCCATGGCGGGGAGTCCTCCGAAGCGGCGCGAGGTGTTGACTGTGGCCGTGGGCGCTGGCGCGATCGGGTGTCGCGTCAGGACGGGGTGAGGTCTCGCCCGCCCAGACCGCCCGACGGCGCTGTTTTGCTTCAACGACCGGATGGCTGCCGGGGCCTATTCGGTCGCCCACCGGCTCGGGCTGAACGTGCCGAACGACCTGTCGATCGTTGGATTCGACAATCTGGAATTGATCGCCGACGCGCTCGACCCGGGCCTCACCACCGTCCATCTCCCTCACTACGAGATGGGCGCTTGGGCATTGCGGCACCTGGTCGAGATGCTTCGTGGATCCGGCGCCGGGCACGCCATCGTGGCGAAACGGGACTTGGATGGTTGGCCTTGCCGGCGGTGCTGCTCATCGCCGTGTTCGTCCCGACACCGTTGATCGCGGAATTCGTGGTGAGCTTCACCAATCAGCGGCTGATCTCCGGCAACGAGACCAGTTATGTCGGCGCAGAAAACTTCACGGATCTGCTCGAGGTTAGATGGCTGGTGCTCGATCCGATCGTCGACGACGTCACGGGTTCGGTGGTGCGTGACGAGGGGGGCAATGTCCAGTTCCCCGCGGTCCGCGACGTCACGAGGAACAACCCCGACCACCCCGCCCTCGACGGACTGCAGGAATGGTTCCGCTTCGGCCGGGGCGACGACCAGGTCGTCATCCTGGCCGGCGATGTCGTGTTCATGAAGTCACTGATCAACACGTTCGTATTCGCTCTCGTGATCGTTCCGATCCAGAGCATGTTCGCGTTGGGATTGGCGCTGCTGATCAACCAGCGGACACGGGGTGTGAACGTGTTCCGCACGATCTACTTCGTGCCGGTCGTTTCGTCGATGGTCGTGATCTCGTTGCTTTGGAGATTCATTTACTCGCCGAACGACGGCCTGTTGAACAACGCACTCAGTGGGCTCACGTTCGGGATGTTCGAGCCGATCGACTGGCTCGGATCGCCCGGCACGGCGCTCCCGGCGGTGATGTTGATGTCGATCTGGCAGGCCGTCGGCTTCCACATGATCATCTGGTTGGCAGGCCTGCAGACCCTCCCCGGCGAGCTATACGAAGCTGCCGGAATGGATGGTGTCAGCCGTTGGCAGCAGTTTCGGTTCGTCACTTGGCCGGGGCTGGGTCACACGGCTGTGTTCATCCTGATCACGATCACAATCGCCGCGTTCGGGATGTTCACCCAGGTCGACGTGATGACGAACGGCGAACCGCGCGATGCGACCTCGACGGTCGTGTTTCAGGCCGTCCAGCACGGATTCCGCCGCCAGAACATCGCCTACGGATCTGCGATCTCGGTCGTGTTCTTCTTCCTGGTGCTCGTCGTTGCACTGTTCCAGCGCTTTCTTACGAGGGAGAAATACTGATGAGAACCGTAGTCACAGCCGATGGCATCGAACGCGTCCTGCGCGAACCCGCCGGTGTCACGAACCGCTGGTAGCAGATAGGGCGGATTGCGGTCATGACCGTGATCGCTGCGTTCTTTCTGTTCCCGCTGGTGTTCATGGTGATGTCGTCGCTCAAGCCCGACCAGCAACTGCTCACCGACACCGACTCGATGCGCGCGTTCGTGCCGGTCGGCGACATCTCGCTCGACAATTACCGCGGTGTCTTCGACCGTGTGCCTGCGACCCGGTTCATCCTCAACTCGCTCGGTATCTCGTTGTTGACTGTGGTGCTGGGGCTGGTCGTCAACAGTCTCGCCGGATTCGCCCTGTCGCGCATGCGCTGGCGTGGACAGAAGGTCGTAATGACGATGATCATCGCCACCTTGATCATTCCGTTCGAGACCATCGCCGTGCCACTCTTGCTCGTCGTGAGCAAGCTGCCGTGGATCGGGTTCTCCGGCGACGGTTTCGAGCCTGAGCACGGCTGGCTCAACACCTACCGCGTGCAGGTTCTCCCGTTCGTCGCCAACGGCTTTTCGATCTTCCTCTTCGCGCAGTACTTCAAGTCGATCCCGCGCGAACTCGACGAGGCGGCCCGGGTCGACGGTGCCTCATGGTTCTACATCTACCGCAAGATCATCGTGCCGTTGTCGGGGCCGGCGTTCGCGACCGTTGCGATCCTGACGTTCCTCCCGATCTGGAACCAGTACTGTGGCCGCTGATGGTTACCCAGACAGAGGACATTCGCGCCGTGATGGTTGGCCTGCAGTACTTCTTCCAGCTCGATATCGCCTGGGGCGAGGTCATGGCCTACTGCACCCTCATCACGATCCCAATCCTGGTGCTGTTCCTCATGCTCCAACGGGCGTTCATCCAGAGCATCGCTCAGACCGGCGTGAAGGGGTGACGGTGGAACTCGACGACGAGGGCAGTACTCGCGACGAGTCGCCATCGTCGATGCGGCCGGTGGTCCACTTCACGCCCCAGGGTGGTTGGCTCAACGATCCGAACGGCCTCGTGTATGCGGACGGTGTCTACCACCTCTTCTATCAACACAATCCGTACGACGTCTGTTGGGGGCCGATGCATTGGGGGCATGCGACCTCGACGAACTTGATCGAGTGGACCCACCACCCGATCGCGCTGGCCCCCGACCCGCTCGGAATGATCTTCTCCGGCTCGGCAGTGACGGACGAACACGACACCGCCGGCTTCGGTGCGGGCGCGATCGTCGCCGCGTTCACGTATCGGCTCGGCGATCGGGAAACCCAGGCTTTGGCGTCGTCGACGAATGGCGGAAGCACTTTCGCAAAGTTCGACGGCAACCCTGTGCTCGTTGGTCCCGACGGCGAGCAGGACTTCAGGGACCCGAAGGTGATCCGCTTCGGTGGTGCGCGAGGCCATTGGGTGATGCTGCTAGCCGTCAGGAGTCAAGTTTGGATCTACACATCTCACGATCTGCGAACCTGGGTCCCTACCGACACTGTCGGCAGCGCCTGTGCGGACCTCGGTGTCTGGGAGACCCCAGAGCTGTTCGAGCTCGTAGCCGACGACGGCACCGCGCATTGGGTCCTCACGATCGGTACGAGCCACGGTGCACCCGCCGGCGGCTCGGGGGTGCGAGCACTGCTCGGCCGGTTCGACGGCCGACGATTCACCCACGATGGGGATGAGTTCTGGGTCGACCACGGTTCGGACTTTTACGCACCGCAGTCCTGGAACGGGGCACCCGACGACCGCCGGATCTGGATCGGATGGATGAGCAACTGGCTCTTTGCCGCTGACGCCGTCGAGACGTCCTGGCGTGGGCAGATGAGCGTCCCGCGGGAGCTGAGCCTTCAGTCCGCTGGGACGACGTACCGGCTGAAGCAGACACCCGTTCCGGAGTTGGCCGGCACCTGGTCGGAGGCGTACATCGAATCATTGGTCGCACTCGATCCGGAACGCGCTCACGAGCCCGACCTGAATGGCGAGGCCCTCGACGTGATTGTCGAAGGCATCGACATCGGGGCCAGCATCGAGATCGCATGCAGGCGCGGTGATGCAGTGGTGATCGTTCGCGTCGATCGGCCTGCGTCCCGCCTGACCGTGTCCGCCCATGGCTCCGGCGGCCCTGATCTCGGCGGCAGCAGCGGTCGCGCGACATCGGCCGACATCACCGGCGCGGCGGATGAGGAGAGGTTGCGGATCATCCTCGACACCGCCTCGGTCGAGGTGTTCTCCGGTACGACAACCATCTCGAACTTGCTCGTCAACAGCGACGAGCCGTGGTGGATTGCGATTCGCACCGATCATGACGCAACGTCGCTCGGTCGGCTCGAGATCCATCGACTGCGCAACATCCACCGCGGCGGCACCGCCGACGAAGAAGGAGCATTCTCAGCATGACGCACGTGAAATTCGCCGGGTAACCCGGATCTACCCCGGCTCGAAAACCCCTGCTGTCGACCGCCTCGACCTCGACGTCCACGACGGCGAGTTCCTGGTGCTCGTCGGACCGTCCGGCCCGCCACCTCCGGGCTGCCCGATGCCAGTGGTGGGAGTAGGTCCCACTGCGCCTCCGCGGCCGCCGACATGATGAGTGCCCGCCGCGTTCGCTACCAGACGTCGGTGTACCGCCGCATCGAGATGAGGAGCAGGACCAGCACGGCGGACAGATCGGCGTGCACCGATGGCTGGTTCGCGTTTGCGTCGCTGATCTCCAACTCCAGCACGCCGAGCCGTTCGCGGCCATCCACCAGCGCGACCCACCAGGTGGTGTCGGTGGCGACGATCTCACCAGTGGTGAAGGCAGGGCCAGCCATCGTTCCCTCGAGCAGGTAGGACTCGCCAAGGGGGCCGGCCGAGGTGAGCACGCGCAGGCATTTCAGTGCGTAGTCGGCGACGTGCACCTGAGCTCGTTCGGCCCCCAGCAGGACCCGGGCGGTGTCGACCACGCCACAGATGTCGGACGGATCGTAATGCCGTCGCGAATCCAGCAGGGCGCGCACCGACCGTCCGAGCAACTCGTCATTCGGTGTCTGCTCTGGCGCGCCCACGTCGGCCCCTCGGTCCGCAGTCGCCCGATCCTACCGGTGCTTCGAAACCCGCATGTGACCACCACGTTCTACGATGAGATCATGAAGATCGATTTGTTCGTCGACCTCAACACCGAGGATGAATCGGGGTATTCGTGCCCGTGCGCCGACCAGGCCAGTGATCCTTCCGTCGTCAAGGGCCGCCAGCTCGTGGTCGGGTCTGGTTCGGCCGTGTCGCTCGCTGAGGTGATCGATGTCGGAGCCAACCTCCCAACCGGTATCGGTCGCTCCGTGCCGTATCAATCGGGAGGCAACGGGATGTTCATCGGTCGGCGTCGATGGTCGTGAGCGATACGTACGTCGACCGATCTGACGCATATTTGGCGGGTGATCGCCGTCGTGCGCTCAGTGAAGGTCGGGAGTTGAGCGACCGGGTGTCGGGCACCGCCTTGTTCGCCGACGTATCGGGCTTCACACCCCTCACTGAAGCCTTAGCCAACGAGTTAGGACCGAGGCGAGGCGCCGAGGAGTTGACTGCTCACCTGAATCGAGTGTTCCACGCTGTCATCGACGACGTCCAACGGTACGGCGGTGAGGTCATCTACTTCGGAGGAGATGCGATCACGTGTTGGCTCGACGGCGACGACGGTCGACGTGGCGCGGCGTGTGGATTGGCGATCCAGCGAACGATGTCCTCGGTGGGGACTATTCGAACTCCCGCCGGTATGGAGGTCGTACTTGCCATCAAGGTGGCCGTCGCGGTCGGAAATGCTCGGCGCTTCGTCGTCGGGGACCCCGGAATCCAATTGATCGACGTGCTCGCCGGTCGACTCATCGACGAGCTGGCCGACGCCGAACATTTGGCCGAGAAGGGTGACGTCGTGCTGGCGCGCTCGGCACTCGCCGCGATCGGGGACCAGGTGATCGTCCACGACTACCGCGACGACGGGCAACGCACCGGGGCCGTCGGCGTGCTCGCCGGTCTCCGGATCGACGTCGATGAGGCGGAGCCGACACCGGCATTGCCTCCACTCAGCGAGGCGTTGGTCCGCCCGTGGATTTTGCCAGCGGTGTACGAGCGGCTGGTGACAGGCCGCGGCGAGTTCTTGGCCGAGCTTCGTTCTGCGTACCCGGTCTTCGTCCGGTTCGGCGGGATCGACTACGACCAGGACCCCGACGCGGTGGGAAAGCTCGACCACTTCACTCAGCGGGTCCAGCAGATCCTGTCCGAATCCGGCGGAAACCTTCTGCACGTGATCCTCGGAGACAAGGGTGCATACCTGTGCGCCGTGTTCGGCACACCGCATGCCCATGAGGACGACGCGTCGCGGGCCGCAACGGCGGCGATCGAGTTGTTGGCGTTGGACAGGGAAACTGCAGTGACAGATCTACAAGTCGGAATCTCGCACGGCCGGGTCCGCAGCGGCGCCTATGGCCATCCGATGCGTCGTACGTTCACGTGCCTGGGAGACGCGGTCAACCTGTCCGCCCGGTTGATGTCGCAGGCTCCCCCAGGCCAGGCGTACATCAGCGAAGAGGTGCACCGGGCGTTGAGCGAGCGGGTCGAGTGTCGACTGGTGGGCGATCTCAACGTCAAGGGCAAGGCCGATGCGGTGCGAGTCATGAGCATCGTCGGGCTTCGGCGGGGCCTGACGAAGAGGGAGATCAGATATTCGCTCCCGATGGTCGGCCGTGACGCCGAGATGGCAGTGTTCGCGCGGGCGGTCGACGAGGTGATCGGTGGTGCGGCACGAGTGGTTGCAGTTGCCGCGGAGGCCGGCCGCGGCAAGTCGCGACTGCTCGCCGAAGTCGTTCGTAACCTCACCGCAACGGGTATCAGCGTGGCTTGGGGCGAAGCGCAGAACTTCGGCCGCACGACGAGTTACCTGGTGTGGCGCGACGTCTGGCGAACCCTGCTCGAGGTCGACGACGACGCGTCGGAAGCCGCGCAAGGACGGGACCTGACGCGTCGGCTCCGGGCGATTTCAGGCGACCTCGCCCGCCGCGGTCCATTGCTCGGATCAGTTCTGGGCATCGGAATGGAGGACAACGACCTCACGCGCACGTTCGATGCGAAGCTCCGCAAGACTTCGTTGGAGTCACTTCTGGTCGACCTGCTCCGAGCGGGTGCCGGCAAGGGCGCGCTTGCCATCGTCCTCGAGGACTGCCACTGGATCGACGCACTCTCGCGCGATCTGCTCGAAGAACTGGTCCTCGCATCCGCCTCGCTGCCAGTCCTGTTCGTGCTGGCGTATCGGCCCGCTGACGCGCCAGGCGGTGCGCTCGGACTTGAACGAATGCCTTACTTCCAAGAGCTCCACCTCAGCGAGCTGGCGGGAACCGACGCGCTGCTGGTGCTGCGGGCCAAGCTGGAGCAACTGTTCGGCGAGTCGGTGCAGCCGGCGGATGAACTGGTGGCGCTCGTGCTTGAGAGGGCGCAGGGAAACCCGTTCTACCTCGAGGAGCTGATCAACTACGTCCACGGTCATGGCATTGATCCGGCGGACCCTGCTGCCTTGTTGCAGCTCGAAATTCCGGACACGTTGTTCCGGCTGGTGCAGAGCCGCATCGATATGTTGGACGAGGCTCCGCGAACGGCACTCAAGGTCGCCAGCGTTGTAGGTCGAACATTCGAGTCACCGTTCGTGCAGGGCGTGTACCCTGATCTCGGCTCCGTCGAACAGGTCGAAGCCAGGTTCGAAGCGGCGCGCCGGGCCGACATCCTGCGGATCGATCGTGTCGAGGATCGGTCGTGGCTGTTCCGTCACGTTGTTGCCCGCGACGTGGCGTACGACAGCCTGCCCTTTGCGATGCGGGCACACCTGCACGATCGGGTGGGCGGGTTTCTCGAATCGGGAGGCCAACAGGCCATCGAGCGCAACCTCGATCTGCTCGCATACCACTACTGGCTCGGCGAAGACGACGCCAAGAAGCGTGAGTATGTCGTCCGAGCTGGGATCGCTGCCCAATCGCGCTACGCCAACGATGCTGCCGCCGATTACTTTCAACGCGCCCTGCCGCTGCTTCCGGATGAGGAGCGAGCAGGGGTGTTGCGTCGACTCGTCAAGGTGCTCGAACTGCGCGGAGGCTGGGCACACGCGGAAGCAACCTACGTCGAAGCCATCGAACTCTCGATGCGCCTCGGGGATGCGGTCGAGCAGGCGTGGTCGCATGCCGACCTTGCTGAGACGCTGCGTAAGGAAGGTCGCTTCGAAGACGCTCGACACCAACTGATGCTGGCCAGTGAGATCTTCTCCCACAACGACGACGACGCCGGGCTCGGTTTGGTCTTGCACCTCGAGGGTACCCTCGCATCTCAACAAGGTCAGTACGACGCCGCCCGCGCCGCATACGAGAAGAGCCTCGAGATCCGGGAACGCCTCGGCGACAGGCCGAGCATCGGCAGCCTCCTCAGCAACCTCGCGTTGGTCGCCGAATGCGAAGGTGATCTCGAACAGGCACGCACCATCAACGAGCGCGCCCTCGCCATGCGCGAAGAGGTCGGTGACCGGTGGGCGATCTGCGTCTCTCAGAACAACCTCGGAATGATTGCACTGCTGCAGAAGGACTTCACCGTTGCACAAATCCGCTTTGAGGCATCGATGCGCCTCGCTTCCGAGATCGGGGATCGATGGGTCGTCGCTGTCGGTCATCACAACCTTGGCAACACCAACCTCGGACTCGGCGAGCTCGCCAAGGCCGGCGACGAGCTTCTTCAAGCCCTCCAGGCGTATGAGGACTACAGCGATCTCTGGTCGATCGCGCTCCTGGCCGAAGACATGGTGTTGCTGGCGCTGGCCAAGGACGAGATCGTTCACGCGGTCGAGTTGATCGGTGCCGCTGATGCACTGAGGACGCGGCTCGAGGCACCGCGGCCGCCTGCGGTTACGGCCACCCTCGAGGGTGCGTTGGGCCCAGTTCGGCCCCGGCTAGGTGATAGTGAGTCCGCCGCGCACCACCGCGGGCTACACCTCGACGCGACGGCGTTGGGAGCCCTCCTGCGAGTAGTCGGCCGCTCCAGTGAGTTACTCGGATTCGGAAGCGATTAGTGTTTTCGAAGTCCACAGGAACGGATTCGATCGCGTGTTGAGTCCCTGACATCGAGGTTTGAGGTCGAGGAGATCATGCGAAGTCAACCGCCATGCCGTTCATCGGTTCGGGCCCTCCATCTGGCGCTCGTGGCGTCGATGTTGGTGATCATGACGCCGACTGTCGGCGCTTCACAGGTTGCGACTGCTGCGACGGTGACTCCGTGGGAGGCAGACGGTCCGGCCACCGTGACGCTGAACTCCGATGGTTCCGTCACCCCTCCGCAGATGACCTACAACCTCGTCGACAGTCCTGTCGGTGCTCGGTTCTCGGACAAGACCTGGACGCTGAGCACCACGGCAACCAGTGACTTCACGGACATCGTGCCGTACATCTACACCGGTTTTCACGCGTTCTACCTGGTGAGAGTGCACGTCGAGGCTTTCGTCATACACGACGGCAACACGACCACGACCAGCCTGGTCAACGCTGGGCCCGTCAGTTGTTGTACGCCACCGTCGGCTGGGTTCACGTATTCAGGCAGCCACTCGTTCGATGTGGTGGCGGACGACATCTATGGGTTCAAGGTCGGCGGTGTCAACTTCGACTCGAACACGAACTTCTACGGCACGCTGACGCTCTCGGATACTGCTCCGCCGCCTCCGCCTCCGCCCCCTCCTCCTCCGTACACCGATCCGGATTCAGTAGCCAGCAACACGTCCTGGACCACTGCGGCTCCGCTCACCGCCGCCGGCATCGACGGTACGCTGACGCAACCAGGTGAGGTCCGCTGGTACAAGTTCCCCATTCAGCCGGACAGCCAAGTGCAGGTCGATCTCGCCAACCTGGATCAGAACTTCGACCTCACCATGTTTCGCGACATCGGTCAGGTTTTCACGACGCTGACCACGACGCAGGACCTCACCAAGCTGAGTGCGCAGTTTGCCGGCGACGCGTACAGCCCGTCGATTTACTCGCCGTCGATCTACAGCCCATCGATCTACTCACCATCGATCTACTCACCATCGATCTACTCACCATCGATCTATTCGCCGTCGATCTACAGCCCCTCGATCTACTCACCGTCGATCTATTCGCCGTCGATCTACTCGCCGTCGATCTACAGCCCGTCTATCTACTCACCCTCGGACGCGTTCCTGCAGGCGTTCTCGAGCGCCCAGACTCGCAGCCTGATCGGTGTATCGGCCCATGAGAACGCCGCAGCCGAATCGATTCGGACCGCGACGTGGAACAACACCGGCGATTTCTACGTGCGAGTCCAGGGTCGCAACGGCGCGTTCTCGACGACACCGTTCCACCTCGGTCTGTCGACCGCAGGAGGGCCATGCGCCGCCGGACCGCTCGACTCGTTCAGCTTGACGCCAACCATCACTGGTACACCGGGCACCGCAGAGACAGTGATCCTCACCGACCGCTCACGCATCACGCAGGCGACAGAGCTACGCGCATCGCTCGATGAGCTAGCCGGTGGCACCGGTGGCGTGGTTGTCGACGTGAGCGACAGCGAACGCATCAACATGTTGAATCAACAGGCCGACGACAACAAAGCCTGTCCATACGCCAAGAACCTCGTCGCCGAGGCGATCCGTGATGTGGTGAACTCCTACCGCGATACCGATGGAACGCTGAAGTACGTCGTCATTGCAGGCGGCGACTCTGTCATCCCGTTCTTCCGGTACGCCGATTCGGCCGGCATCGGCCCCGAATCCGACTACGTCCCACCGGCGCTCGACACCAGCGCCTCGCAGGCAAGTCTGCGACGCAACTACGTGCTCGGACAAGACGGCTACGGCTCAGTGTCCGACCTGGAATTGAAGGGCGCGGTGCTTCCCGTTCCGGACCTCGCAGTTGGGCGGCTGGTCGAAACACCCGACCAGATCATCGGCATGGTCAATGCGTACCTCGGCCTGACCAACGGTGTACTCCCGACAGCCACCTCTTCGCTGGTCACCGGCTACGACTTCCTGACGAGCGCCGCCGATTCTGTTCAGGCTGACTTCGTTCAGGGCCTCGGCCCGACCGGACGCGCCGACACGCTGATCACGAATCAAGGCGTCCCGACGACGACCACGACAGTGGGCACGCCCAGCCGTAACACGTCATGGACCGCAACGGATCTCGCCAACGCGCTCTTCGGGTCGCGTCACGACCTCGTCTTCTTGGCAGGTCACTTCAGTGCCAACGACGCACTGGCCGCGGACTACCAGACCAGCCTGGCTACGACTGACCTCGACGCATATCCCAACCTGCTCACCAACTCGTTGGTCTTCAGCGCCGGATGTCATGCCGGGTACAACCTGCTCGACGCCGACGGTGTGCCGGGACTGACTCAGGGCCTCGACTGGCCCGAGACAATGGCCAAGCAGCGGGCCACGTTCATCAGCGGCACGGGCTATCAGTATGCGGACACCGACTTCCTCGCGTACAGCGCCAAGCTCTACGCCCTGCTGGCGAGTCAGCTACGCGTCGGGTCGGGCGCGGTGCCCATCGGCCAGGCTCTGGTCAATGCCAAGCGGGACTACCTCGCAGGGCTCGGAAACCTCACCGGCATCGACCAGAAAGCATTGATCGAATCGACGCTCTACGGCCTGCCGATGACCGGAGTCAACCTTCCAGCGGGCCGAACCGGGAATCCTGTGAACGGCGCAGGCACATCCCCTACGTCGGTCGCGCCGGGTACGCCCGGCGCCGTGCTCGGCCTGAAGACGGCACAGCTGAACCTCACTCCCGACCACGCAACGGCCTCCAAGCCCGCTCTCGATACAGCCGGAAACCCGACCGGCGCTTCGTTCAACTGGCTCACCGGACCCGACGGAGTCCAATCGCAGCCGGGTCTGCCGGCGCTGCCCAAGCAGATCGTCGACGTGACCAGCAGCACCGGCGAGGTGCTGCGCGGCGTGGGCTTCGTCAGCGGCACGTACACCGACAGGCTGGGTGTCACTCCACTGACGGGTGCTCCGGCGACGGAACAGAATGGGGTGCACACCAACTTCGTATCACCGGTGTTCTTCCCCCAGAAGCTGGCGACGGTCAACTACTTCGGCGCGCTCGACGGCAACGGCACCGATGGCCGCACCAGATTGATCACGACACCCGCCCAGTACCGATCCGATTTCGCCAGCACGACGACCGACACCGAACGCAGGTACTCGCAGCTCGGCATGCAGCTCTTCTACAGCAGCAACATCACCACGTATGACAACAACACGCCAGCGCTGGCGGCGCCGCCATCTATCTCTGGAATCGTCGACTCGGTGCTTTCCGGCGGCAGCGGAGTGACGGTCAGCGCTCACATCACCGGCGACCCGTCTGCGGGAATCCAGAAGGTATGGGTGACGTACACCGCCGAGTCCGTCCCGTTACACGGCACCTGGCAGTCGGTCGATCTCGTGCAGGATCCCGTCGACTCGACACTGTGGACCGGAGACTTCTTGTTGCCGGGCGGACAGACGGTTGCTGATGTCCGTTACATCGTGCAGGCAGTCAACGGTGTCGGCCTCGTCGGTCTCGACAACAACCTGGGCGACGGCTACACGCCGGGTGTACCCGTTGGGGTGCCCACTCCGCCGCCGACCGAGACGACCTCGATCGTGCTCGAGCCGACCGCCGCGGACGGCGCTTCCGGAACGAGCCTCGATGTGGCGGCGGCGCTGGTCGGGGCGCCCGCCGGCAGTGAGGTCACCTTCTCGCTCGGCAGTGTGTCGGCCACGGCGAACATCAACGCGCTTGGACGGGCGACCGCGACGTTGCCACTTCAGGACGCCGTCGGCGACTACACCCTGTCGGCGTCGTATGCCGGGGATGCGACATACATGGGTTCATCGGATGCACGTGCCTTCAGCATTACGAAGGTCCCGTCCACGTTGACCGTTGCGGCCGGTACGGCCAAGACCATCAGCGCGATCCTGACTCGGATCTCGGCAGGCACTCCGCTGCCGCAACAGACCGTGTACTTCACGGTCGACGGCCCGGTCACCAAACAGCTCACGGCGACCACCGATCCACAGGGACGCGCCCAACTCCCGAGCAGTTCCCTTCCAGATGGGACGTACACGGTCTCGGCACAGTTCCTCGGCACGCCCTCGACGTTTTTGGCCAGCGCCTCGCTCAGCGCAGTGGTCACGCTCGATACCGCTGGCCCGACAGTCAGCGCGTTGACGCTGACGCCGCCGTCGATCGTGGTGAGTGGTACGACAAAGTTGACGGCGTCGGTTACGGATTCGTCCCAGGTCTCGCGGGTCGAGTACTTCGTCGGTGCCGATCCCGGCGTCGGCTTGGCGACCACGACAACGCTCGCCGCCGGCGCGGTCTCGGTGATCTTCGGCGCCAACTTGCCGGTGGGCACGTACACGGTCGGCGTGCGAGCCCTCGACGTAGCAGGCAATTGGTCGGCGACCTCGACGACGACGTTGACCGTGACACAAATCGGTCTGTCGGTCAGTACCAATGCCAGTCGGACGGGCGCGATCGATCTCGCCGGCTCGACCGTCTCGGGCAACATTGCAGTGTTCGCCACCCCGGCGACGGGCACGAGTCGTGTCGCAATCGTGGGGTTCTACATCGACGATCCCAGTCGAACGAGTCTTCCGTACTCGGTGCAGCTCGTCAGCCCGTACGACCTCAGCGGGACGTTGAAGGATGGAAAGGCCAATCTGTTCGACACGCGGCGGCTGCTCAACGGAACACACACGCTGACCGTCGAACTGCTCCGGCTCAATGGCGGGTTCGAACGGCGCACCGTTTCCTTCACCGTCAACAACTCCCCGCCGGCTGTGACGCAACGGATCCAGGTCAGCGCGAGTGCAACTCGCAGTAACCCGGTCGATCTCAGCGGGCGCACGCTCACCGGGTCGGTCGCCATCTTCGTGGCACCGTCGAACTCGGTGAAGTCGGTTGCGTTCTGGTTGGACAAGACGAATCTCACTGTTGCGCCCCGCTCCGTCGACTCCAGCGCTCAGTTCGACTTCAATGGCACGGCCAACAACGGACAGGCGATCCTGTTCAACGTCGGCACCTTGGCTCCCGGCTCTCACCGCATCGCTGCTCGGGTCACGTACACGAACGGAACCACAGCGGTCCTGTCCAGCACCTTTACGAGGTAGCCGGGCATCGCCCGAATTCTGCATGTCTGTGATTTCCGCCGCCCCTCGCCCGAACCGGGCCGGTCGGAATGGGTCCGACCTGGGTGTGTTCCATCGGTGTGAGGGAAAACTTGGTCGTCCTGCATGGTCGCTCACACAGATCGCTGAATCGAGTCGTGGGTATTGGGGTTACGACCAGAGTTGTGCTGCGATGTCGGCCCACAGTTGACGGAAGGCCACCGAGGCGGGGGCGGTCGGTTCGTAGACGCTGACCGGCGCGTGTTCGACGCCCATTCGCTCGATCACGCTGGCGTTCGGGATCGTGGTCGCCAGGAGGCCGGGAGTGTTGGCGGCGAGGTCTGCGAGGAGATCACGGTGCAGCCTCTTACGTCGATCGACCATCGACGCGAACGGCAAAATGACCGGTTTCACCTCCTGGTCGGAGAAAAAATCGAAGAGTTGATCGAGCGTTCGTTTCGACAGGGTGGTGGGGACGATGGGCACCAGCAGGGCGTCGACGGCGGCGAACACGCTCTCGCTCGTGAGGGTGAGGCCCGGGGCGCAATCGAGGATCGCGACGTCGTAGCGCACGGCGAGGGCGTTGAGCAGAGCGGTGAGCCGTCGGGCCGGGTGTTTCGTGTCGTCGAGGTGAAGATCGAGGTGCCGCAACGAGAAGTCGGCGGGGACGAGGTGCAATCCCGCATGGTCGGTGGCGCGGATGAGCGGTTCGAGCGATCCGGAGGGTCCGACCAGACGCTCGGCACCTCCTCTGACGACGGGTTTGACGCGAAGGAAGAACGTCGTTGCGCCCTGTGGATCGAGGTCCCACAACAACACGCGGGAACCCGCCAGACTTGCTTCGTAGGCGAGGTTGACGGCCGCCGTCGTCTTTCCTACCCCGCCTTTGATGCTGTACGTGGCGACCGTCTTCACATCGCAACCTCATCGAGCGTCGCGTGGAACGCCCGCCTGGTAACCGGGTCGTCGTAGGCGGCGAACACGTCGGCGAACGCAACGCGTGCGGCGATGCGACGCCGGTCGAGGTGCTCAATGAGTTGGCCGACCGCAAGCATCGTGTCGGGCGACGCGCCGCTGTCGTGCATCTCACGCGACATCGCTCGCAATTCGGCGACGTGGACCTCGGCATCTTGATGCTCCCCGAGCGTGTCCTGAAGCGATTTGAGGCACCGAACGAACGCTCGCTGTTCGACCCGGGGAAGTAGGCCACCGAAACATTCGAGCAGATACCGGAGCTTCTTGGCGTCCTTGCGGACGTCATGGACCCGTTCGGGCGGCGTATCCGGGTCGATCAACCGGCCACGTTCGACGAGGTTCGACTGGGCTTGCGTGATGCGCTTGGCGACGACCTGCCCGAGCGTTCGATCGGCCTCGGCACCACCCCGGACATCGCTCGTCCCGTCGCCCAACCAGGCTCGCCACCAGTCGACGAAGTCGAGCGCTTCGACGGACTGCAATGCCAGCGCCAACGTCGTATACGCAGCCTTGAGTCGCTGTTCTAGCACCGCCCGCACCGGCTCCAGGGCGCTGACCACGTCTGTGCCAAGTGGACCGGTGTAGCTCTCCCATTCGATGAGGTAGACGTCGAGGTCGCGCGCTGGCCCGGTCAGGGCGCCGAGCCGAGCGAAGTAGTCGGCAGAATGTTCGGCGACTTCAGGGGGCAGGACACGTTTACCTTGACCGATCACCGAGCGGGTTCGTCGGACAGCGACGCGCAGATCATGGAGGTATTCGGGGTCGAGCCGGTCGATCGTGCCTTGCCAGTTGACGACAATCGACTCGGCCAGGTTGGCGAGTACGGAGCGGAATCCGTCGATCGCAGGCATTGACGGGTCGAGTGGCACGGTGGGCGATCCGGTGAATCCGGCCAGCGCCACCCCGGCGGCGGCGGCTGCTGCGACAAGTGTGTCGCCGCTGAGCCGCTCGAACCCGAGCCGCTCCAACTTCTCGGCAACCTTGTCGGCGTGTTTGGCATACCCCGTCAATTGCTCGAGCTCGATCGTCCACGATCCGATATCGACATCTCCGTGACCTTCGACAGCGAGGTGCTCAAAGATGTTCGCGGTGGCGACCGTCTTGCCGGCCCGATCCCGGAGGGCGGCGGTCGTGCGCGTGGCCGAGATGCTGACGCGAGGGAGCAGCACTCGAACGTCGATCAGCGCAGCGAGCCGGGCACGGAACGGACCAGACGGGAGATCATTGGGTCGTCGCGGGACAGCAAACACGAAGAGGTGCGCTGTCACCGTGTCGTCGCCCGACAGGATCAGCTTGAGATCGTCGCTCTCGCACAACTCAAGCCGTAGGCCCGCATTGTGCATGCGAGCGTCGAAGGTGTCGAGCAGCGTGCGCGTGACCTTTCCAGACGGACCGAGCTCGAAACCGAGATCAACCAGGTCTGCAATCGCGTCGGTAGAGCCTTTCTCGCGAGCAGCGAACGAGGTGACCCCGATTTTCATGACGGTTGGAACGTACCGGGTCGGGGCCGTTAGTTGCGCCCCGCACGACGTGCGGGCAACTCCGGTGGGGTACCGATGACGAGAATTCACCGCGATGTCAGCTTCTGTTCACCTACGATCCCGATCTTCGGCTGGCTGGTTGCCTACGGTGTGCTCCATGATCGAAGCTGCCGGTGGGGTTGTGTGGCGCACCTCGAACAGTTGCGATGTCGAAGTTCTCCTGGTCCACCGGCCGCGGCAGGACGACTGGTCGCTGCCAAAGGGCAAGCGGCGTCCCAGCGAATCGATGGTTGAGTGTGCGCTCCGCGAGGTCCACGAGGAGACTGGGCTGATCTGCAAAATTGGTGCCGTATTGCCACCGGCGTTCTACCGCGATCGGAAGGGTCGCGCCAAGCGCGTCCGTTACTGGGCGATGCAGGAGCAGAGCGGTGAGTTCACTCCTAACGACGAGGTCGATTCGGTCAGTTGGCTGCGTCTCGAACTCGCCGCTGAAGTACTCACCTACGACCGCGACCTGGTGGTCGTCACAGGGCTATACGTCGCCCACGCCGCAGTCGCCTAACTCGTTGCGACGCGAGTTCCAACAAACTCGGCGGTCGCTGTTGCGAATGGGTACTACGGCTCTGTTGCCGTGATAATTTTGGCGTCATGATGAGCGGGTGAACACTGCCGTGCAGCGCCGCTCCGGCCGCAAGATCTGTCACGATCTTCCCGATCCTGTCGAGGTTGCTGCCACGCTGCGGTTCGCCCCGCAGATGAACGCCTCCGATGCGTTGCTGTGGAGCATCGAAAGGGACCCGTGCCTGCGGAGCACGATTGTTGCGATCTCGGTGCTCGACCGCAGTCCCGACTGGCAGCGGCTGCTCCTCCGCGTCGCCGACGCCTGTGATCTGGTTCCGCGCCTTCGACAACGAGTTGTCGCAACGTCGTTGCGGCTGGGGCCACCGACGTGGCAGTTCGACAACTTCTTCGACATCAACTACCACCTGCGGCGCATTGTTGCCCCAGCACCTGGTGACCTTCGATCGGTGTTGGACGTTGCGGGACTGATGGCGATGACCGCCTTCGACAAGGATCGCCCGCTGTGGGAGTTCACGGTCGTGGAAGGTTTGACCGATGGCCGGGCGGCATTCATCCAAAAGTTCCACCATTCCTTCACTGATGGAGTGGGCGCGGTCAAGCTTGCCGAACTACTGCTTGACGAGAAGCGCAATCCGGTCAAGCGAAAGGCCGAGTCGCACCCTGTCGATCAACGGCGCAGGAGCGGCATCAACTCGGTCGTCGACCTGTTGGTTGAAAACGCTCGCATTGCCGGGGCGGCGTCGGTGCGCGGCGCTCATGTTCTCCCGGGTGTTGCCACTAGGGTCGTCACGAATCCTGCAGGACTGTTGATCAGTACGGCGCGTGAACTGCGCTCGATCGGCAAGCTCGTGAGGCCGGTCACGAAACCGTTGTCACCGATCATGACCAACCGTGGTCTGTCTCGAAGGCTTGACACGTTCGACATCCCGCTCGATGCGCTGCTCGCTGCCGCCCATACCGCCGACAGCACGTTGAACGATGCCTTGCTGGCAGGTGTTTCGGGTGGCATGCGTCGCTACCACGAACACCACGATGCGCCAGTCAGCGCGCTGCGGGTGACGATGCCGATCAACACGCGTCAGTCCGGTGATCGTCCAGGGAGCAATCGCTTCACGCCAGCGCGGTTCACGCTTCCGGTGTCGACCATCGACGCAGGTGACCGAATGCGTCAGCTCGGCGAGTTGGCGAGGAATTGGAGGAAGGAGCCGTCGGTCAAACGCAACGAAATGATCGCCGGTGTCCTCAACAGGTTGCCAGCGTTGGCAGCGACCTCGATCCTCGGCTCGATGCTCAAGGCAATCGACTTCGTCGCTACAAATGTGCCCGGCTTGAAACGGCGCTCGTATCTGGCAGGTGCCGAAGTCGTCCGTGAGTACGCGTTTGCGCCGCCGTCTGGTTCGGCGTTCAGCGTCGCCTTGCTCTCGCACGTCGAGCAGTGCTGCGTCGGGATCAATGCCGACACGTCGGCTGTGCCCGACCCCGAGGTCCTCACGGCATGCCTGCGCGAGGGTTTCGACGAGGTACTCGCGGTTGGGAGCAAATCGTGAGTCACCCGATGAGTCCTCTCGACGCCATCTTCCTGCACGCCGAGGATGGCATCACCCATATGCACATTGGCTCGTGCTCGATCTTTTCCGGCCCGTCGCCGTCGATCGATGAGATCACTGCGCTGATCGAGAGCAAGCTGCCGCTGCTGACCAAGTACCGGCAAAAGGTACGGTTGATCCCCGGTAGTTGGGGGCATCCCGTGTGGGTCGACGATCCACACTTCAACCTGAGCTATCACGTCCGCCATTCCGCGCTTCCGCCGCCGGGGGATGACCAAGACCTCGAGAACCTGATGGGCCGACTGATGTCTCAGGAGCTGGACCGGCACCGACCGTTGTGGGAGGTGTGGGTGATCGAAGGGCTGCCGGCCGATCGTTGGGCGCTGATCACCAAGGTGCACCATTGCATGGTCGACGGGATCTCGGGAACCGATTTGATGGCGGTGCTGCTCGATCGTGATCGCTACGCAACGACCGGCGCGATCGAACCGTGGTCCGCGGCGCAGGAACCGTCAGACCTGCGATTGACGATCGAAGCAGTCACTCGTTTGGCGTTCAATCCTGCCCGTCAACTGATCGCGTGGCGATCGGCAGGTATCCACCCGCGACGGGCGTGGAGCCGATTGGGCGAAGTGGCAGCCGGGCTCCGTTCGTTCGGCACGAGACTGGTCGAGCCGGTGAAGCCGGTGTCGGTCGAGGGTGCCATCGGGCCGCATCGACGGTGGGCAGCCGGGCGATGCACGCTCGGTGACGTCAAGACGATCCGTACCGCATTCGGTGGGTCGGTCAACGATGTCGTGTTGGCGGCCGTCAGTGGTGCATTTCGCACGCTGTTGATCGAACGTGGGGATCAGGTCGACGATGACCTCGTTCTGCGATCGCTGGTACCAGTGTCGGTTCGTCACGCCGAGGATCACACGTGGAACAACCAGGTGTCACTGATCGTGGCCGAACTGCCGATCGGAGTCGCCGATCCGCTGGAGCGGCTCGCCGCCGTCCGCCAGCAGATGGCTTTGCTCAAGTCGTCTCATCAAGTCGTTGCTGGCGAAGCGATCGTGGCCGGTGCCGAGTTGGTCCCTCCGGTCCTGCTGGCGCTCGGTGCCAGGGCGGTGATGACCGTGCTTCGCAAGATGCCGCAACGGACTGTGAACACGGTGACCACCAATGTGCCAGGCCCTCAGTTCCCGCTGTACGCGCTCGGTCGGGAGATGCTCGAGTATCTGCCGTTCGTGCCTCTGAGCGAGGGTGTTCGCATCGGTGTGGCGATCTTGTCGTACAACGGTCAGCTCGGATTTGGTGTCACCGGTGACTACGACACCGTGCCGGAGGTGCATTTCATGGCTGACCAGATCGAAGCCGAACTGTGCGGTCTGCGAGAACTGGCCCGCTAGCTGTTCTGGTGGCTGTGTCCGAGCGGATCGGTCGCGATCCAGGGTGAGCGAAAATGTCGGACTTGACCGTGTTCCTCACAAATACGTTCGATTCGATCAGTTTCGGCCTGCGCTGCGGTGTCGTGGTTCTACCTTTGACACACTGTCGCCCGTATGGAATCCATGTCATCGATTGATCGGCCGGTCAGAGCCCAGCATCTCGCTGGGTTCGCCGTACTGATCGGTTCGGTTGGATTGTCAGCGTGCACGACGTCGACCCCACCCTTGAGCACTGAGCCGCAGCCGGAATCCGTGGTGCTGGTTGGTGACTCGCTGGCCGAGCAGGCTGCTCCGTATCTCGAGTCGATGCTCGAGCCGATCGCTCTGGTGCCCCAGTTCTTCGGCGGCACGGCGCCGTGCGACTGGCTGGACCGTGATCTAGGGATTACGGCAAGCAGCGTCGTCGTGATTTCGTTCACCGGAAACTCGACGTCGCCGTGCATGTCGGATGGTCTCGGAGGCCACCTGGAGGGCCAGGCGGTGCTCGACAAGTACCAGTCAGATGTTGACGGATTGATTGTCGAAGCGCTCACAGTCGGTGCCCGAGTCGTGCTGGTCGTGCAACCCGTTCAGGCCGAATCGCTCGCTGGCAACCTCCTCGTGGCGGGACTCAACGAGACTTACGCAGAACACTCGACACCCGCCGAAATCGACTTGGTCGACGCCGGAGCTGCAGTGGAAAACGTCGACGGCACCTTTGCGCAGGCGTTGCCGTGTCTGCAGGGTGAGGAGCAATGTGACCCGTCAGGCAGCAACGTCGTGCGGAGTGATGACGGACTCCATTTCTGCCCCGGTTCACCGCCACCTGGCCCATGTCCCGTGTATTCCTCTGGTGCGTTCCGTTTTGCCCAGTCGATCGCTGACGCGGTCAATCAACCATGATCGGATATCAGGTGCGGGCGGTATCGAATGTGCATCATCGCCTAGCGTTGATGGGATGTGTCGAAACATCACGATGTTGCGAGGTTTGGAACCAGCCGCGACTCCGACCGAGATCGAAGCCGCCGCGCGTCAGTTTGTTCGCAAGGTGAGCGGCGTTCAGAAAACATCCGAGGCAACAGAGGCGGCGTTCGAACGTGCGGTCGCGATTATCACGATTGCGACAACCGAAATGCTCGGCGTGTTGCCGGCGCGCAGGACGCCGCCGCCAACTGAACCACCGTTGCGGCGAATTGGGCGTGCAAAAGCCCTGACCTGAGAGGTCGAAAGCCTCTGTTGTCTGTGGCGACCGGAGCATGAAGATCGTGGTGTACATGTTGTACGCACTGAGGAGGTCATCATGTTCCAACATCTGATTGTTCCAATCGATGGATCGGCGCATTCGTGGACAGCGTTTCCGATTGCCGCCCGCATGGCGCAGGCGGTAGCTGGCAAGGTTGAGGTTGTCGCAGTTGTCGATCGGCTTGCTGATGTAGCGCTCGCCCGCGACGAGATCGCCCGCGATTTG
This sequence comes from Ilumatobacteraceae bacterium, assembly GCA_031390905.1. Lineage (GTDB taxonomy): Bacteria > Actinomycetota > Acidimicrobiia > Acidimicrobiales > Ilumatobacteraceae > Ilumatobacter. The sequence goes on from JANMTV010000351.1 coordinate 21,292, forward strand.
GAGCGATACACCGACCTGCCCGTCGACCCGATCGTGACATTGCTCGCCCGTGACGACGCAGCAGCGGCCCTGGCTGACCATGCGGCGACGATCAACGGCTCGATGGTGCTGATGAGTTCGCACGGTCATGGCCGATCAGCTGCCGTCCTCGGCAGCACGGTCGACGAGTTGCTGCGGTTGACGTTCGGGCCAATCATTGTGGTCGGGCCGCACGCCAGCCTGGACACCGGTTCGCTCGACGGCTCATATGTCGTGCCGCTCGACGCGTCACACGCGGCGGAGTCGGCGGCGCCGATTGCGGCTGCGTGGAGTGTCGAGTTCGGAGCGACGCCGTGGATCGTCGAGGTCATTGACCCGGCCATCTCGCTCGCTGAAGACGTCGTGGAGTGGGGTTACCCGGCGAGGTTCGCTCGCGATCTGGCACTCACGACTAGCCATCCGATCGAACACGAGGTGCTCCACGGAGCTCGCCCATCTCGGGCGATAGTCGATTTCGCCAACCAGCTCGATGCGAGTTTGATCTTCATGAGCACGCATGGCAGGTCCGGCATGGATCGGCTCCGACTTGGAAGCGTGGCGTCCGAAGTCGTTCGTCATGCCAGCTGCCCAGTGGTGCTGAACCGCCCGCCACACATGAAGTGACCACCCCGTTCATGGCGTGATGGACACGGCATGAACGAGCTGCCGCGACGTCAACGAGAGGGGTTTCAGGGGAAGACGACGGTCTTGTCGCCGACCAACAGGATTCGATCTTCGGCCCAGTAACGAACGGCTCGTGAGAGCACGGCTCGCTCAGTGTCTTGGCCCAGGGCTACGAGGTGGTCTGCAGTGTGGGCGTGTGTGACGCGGGCGACGTCCTGTTCGATGATCGGACCTTCGTCGAGATCGGCGGTGACGAAATGAGCGGTCGCACCAACGAGTTTGACGCCGCGCTCGTGGGCTTGGTGGTATGGCTTGGCACCCTTGAAACCTGGCAGGAACGAATGGTGGATGTTGATTGCCCGCCCGTGCAGAAACGAGCACAGATCGTCACTCAGGATCTGCATATAGCGGGCGAGTACGACCAGATCGACGTCGTGTTCGACGACCAGATTCTTGATCTGCGTCTCCTGATCCGCCTTGGTTTCCTTCGTGACCGGCAGATGGACAAACGGAATCCCGTACTGGTCGGCGATGATCTGGCAGTCGGGATGATTCGACACGATCACTGGAATGTCGATAGGAAGGCCGCCATTGCGCCACCGATAGAGCAGGTCGACGAGGCAGTGGTCGAACTTCGACACCATGATCAACAGGCGTGGTCGGTGCGACTCGGGGCGAACCCGAACGGTTGCTTCCGAGCCACCGAGGTGCCTCTCGATCGCGTCCCGAACCTCGTCGGGATTGGAGGTGTCGGTATGCACCAAGGTGCGCATACAGAATGTGTTCGTCACGGGCTCGGTGAATTGAGCGTTCTCGATGATGTTGCCGCTGACGTCCAGCAGGCCTGCGCAGACGGCGTGGACGAGCCCAGGACGGTCAGGGCAAGTGAGGGTCAGGATGTGACTCGTCGACATGAGTATCAGTATGTCATGCCGAACAGTTTGTATGTAATGACATAATGACATATGATCGAGCGGCCGTCCCTTGCGACGATCGCATGTGAACGTAAGGGGCCGGAGGTGCCATGGACGACACAATCTACGGAACACGGAACCGACGGGGTGATTGGGCTCCGAATCAGCGCGTCGAATATGCGCCGCTGTTCGCCTGGCCACCCAAACCACTGGGAGACCTGAAGTGGTTGTTCGGGTATCCGGGCTACATCTGGCCGTGGAACCTTTTCTACGCCGGGCTGGCGATAGCGGCGTGGTTCTTCGCCACGCCGTCAGTCGAGTCGATGCGAAGCTTCTCACCGGGGTGGATCGCGATC
>JANMTV010000357.1:0-5531 GCA_031390905.1 Ilumatobacteraceae bacterium
GTGCGACCAACGCCAGACCGTCGCGCCACGAAACAACATGAACGACGCGATCACATAGACGACGTCGTTGGCGCGCGACGAACGGAATGCCGTGCCGTGACCGCATTCGTGCCAGCGCGGATCGGCGGAGCCGCCGTACAAACCACCGTAGGCAGCGAACGCCGGAATCGACCACCATGACCACATCGACCACCAGGCCAGCACGCCGAACCCGACGAGTAATCCGACCCATAGCACGACATCGACTGCGGCGCGACCATTTGTTCGAGTCTGCATTGCTCGCAGTGACGACGAGTCGATCTCTGGTTGGAACCAGCTTGCGTTTGCCAGCCCTCGCTCAAGGGCGCGCACCGATTCCGGCCCGGTGAGGCTGTAGTCGCGAGCCTGAACTGACATGACGATCAGTCTTGCCGAATCGAGACGACGTCCTCCCAGCGACCTGACTCGCACGAACGCAGCCATGCCTGCTGGAAACCGACGTATTCAAGTGCTTGCGCGAAACCCGGTTCGTGCTGTTGTCGGCGCGCCACAGCCGAGAGAAACTCGTAGTTCTCGATCACTTTGAGATCTTCGTAGCCGATCGAGTTGGCGTCGCCTGGCACGAAATGACTGTGGTACGGGTAGCGGTCACCTGCATACACCTTGGTGTAACCGCGTGGTGCCCGCCCTTCCTCGTCGATGAGGAACACGTCCAACTCGTTCATCGTTTCGAGGTTCCAGCGCAATGCGCCCTTGGTGCCGTAGACGTCGAATGCCATCTGTGACTCCGGCCCGATGATCGAGCGTGACGACTCGAACGTGCCGCGGGCGCCGTTTTCGAAGACGACCATCGCCGCCGCGTAATCTTCGTTGGTCACAGGCCCGGTCGGGTCGCCTGGTTGACCGCGGTCGTAGTGAGTGCCGCCTGCCTGGGGGAGCGGGCGATCCCTGATAAAGGTCTCTTTCGTGCCGGTGACACGCGTGATCGGGCCGACCAACATCGTCGCCAAATCAACGGCGTGCGACAAGATGTCGGACGACACGCCGTGACCGGCCTCGTCGATCGAGAATCGCCAAGACAGGAGACCCATCGGGTCGGAGCCGTACATCGAGAAGAAGCGGCCCCGGTAGTTCGTGATCTCACCGAGTCGGCCGTTGGCGATCAGCTGCTTGGCGTGCTGCACGAGGGGTGCCCATCGGTAGTTGTAGCCAACCCCGGTGATCACTCCAGCCGTGCGTGCAGCGGCCTCGATCCGCACCGTCTGATCGGGTTTACCGCCGACCGGTTTCTCGCAGAACACCGCTTTGCCGGCCAGTGCGGCGGCCACCGTCAGCTGCTCGTGAAGCATGTTGGGCGCTGTGACGTAGACGACGTCGACATCGGGGTGATCGACAACCTCGCGCCAGTCCGCAGTGGCCTGACGAAATCCGAATCCCTCGACGGCTTCAACCCGACGAGCCGGCAGGTTGTCGCCGCAGATGATCAGATCGACATCGAATTCGCGTTCCTGAAACAACGAGGAGATGCGAGCCGCTGAACGCGAATGAGCTTGGCCCATCCAACCGAAACCGATCACACCGATACCCAAACGACGGCGAGAAGTCATGGGCCGAGTGCATCAGCGGCGGTCGGTATCGGCCGACTGCAACTCGTGCTCGAGCGCCTCGAGCTCGGCCCCGCCGGCCATCAGCCGGGTGAGTTCGTCGATGCTGATCTCTTCCTTGGCGAACGAGCCCATCGATTGACCACGGTTGAGGATCAAGAAACGGTTACCGACAGGGTAGGCGTGGCGCGGGTTGTGGGTGATGAAGATCACAGCGAGGCCTTGCTTGCGTGCCTCGACGATCCGCTTCAACACGACACCCGACTGCTTCACGCCGAGCGCTGACGTCGGCTCGTCGAGGATCAGCACCTTGGCACCGAAGTAACCGGCGCGGGCGATTGCGACCGACTGACGCTCACCGCCCGAGAGCGTGCCGACGGGCTGCTCGGTGTCGCGGATGTCGATACCCATCTTCTTCATCTCGGACTTGGCGACGCGCTTGGCCTCGCTCTTGTCGATCCACTTGAACGGGCCGATGTTCTTGGTCGGCTCGGATCCGAGGAAGAAGTTCCGCCACACTGACATCAACGGCACCATCGCCAGGTCTTGATAGACCGTCGCGATGCCCTTGGCGAGGGCGCCACGAGGTGAGTCGAAACGGACCTCCTCGCCGTTCATGCGAATTGATCCTTCGGTCTGTTGGTGGACACCCGCCAGGATTTTGATGAAGGTCGACTTGCCAGCGCCGTTGTCGCCGAGCACGCAGGTGACTTCACCGGCGTTCACGTATGTACTGACATCGCGGAGGGCAATGATGTTTCCGTAGTACTTGGAAATGTTGTCGAGTTCGAGCAAGTGCGCAGTCATCTCCGGAGGCCCTCCGCCTTGGTACGAATCGAACGGTTAGCGAGCATCGCCAGCAGGAGGATGACGCCGAGGAACAAGAACCGCCAGTCGGAGTTCCACCGTGCGCTGGTAAAACCGAGTGTCGCCATGCCGACGATGGCTGCGCCGAGCGCCCCGCCCAGCGCCGTGCCATACCCTCCGGTCAGGAGCGTGCCTCCCACCACGGCGGCGATGATGTAGTCGAATTCCTCGCCGTTGCCCGTGTTCGACTGGATCGTGTTGAGTCGGAACGCCAACAGCATGCCAACCAGCCACGCCGCCCCCGAGACGAGCATGAAAAGTTGTGTCTTCGTGCGAGCGGCTGGCACACCAACTTGACGTGATGCCTCCTTGTTGCCACCGACGGCGAACGTCCAACTGCCGAAGCGGGTGTTGCCGAGCACCCACACCATGACCGCAGTGAAGGCGATGAACCACACGGTGCGCATGCTGAACTTTGCTGGATCGATGCCGGCTTCGAGCTCACTGGCTTTGACGAACAGCAGCTTGGTCAGTAGTCCGATCGTTCCGAGTGCCATTCCGCCGATCACCAACCGGCGGCCGAGTCGGTCGGCTTGGGCGTCGACAGCCGAACGTTCCTGGAAGAACACACCGAGCAGCGTCCAGGCGGCGACGAACAACCCGAGCCCAAGCAACACGCTGAACCCTTCGGATCGGAACTTCACCGAACTCGACTCGCCGCGAACGAAAAACGCCACGGCCACAATCGCCGCGCCGGTGATCAACGAGATGATTGAGCGTGTGGTTGCGCTCACCCGTCTCGCCTTGGCACCGCCGACCAGCAGCATCGTAAAGCCGAAGCCACCTGCCAGCAAGAACGAGGCGGCGCGGAAACCTTGCTTGGTGAACGGGAAGAAAAACTCCTCTTCGACTCCGTCGGCGTCGGGGTAGTTGGCGTTCATCCGCCATGCCACCAGGATCGCCACGAGCACCCCAAGTACACCGAGACCGACATAGCGCACGATCTCAGGTGTGAACCGCACGGTGTCGCGCTCGCCAATCGGCTGGAATCTCCATACGCCAAAGCCGTACAAGCCGACGAGCGTGCCGATCGCGATGATCGCCCCGCCGATCCAGTTCCCCGACATGTTGTCGGTCGTGTGGAGCACAACGATTCCGATGACAGCACCGATCACACCGGCAACAAACACCGGAATCCCGGCAGCCTTCGGGCCGGTCTGGCACCTGTTGAAATGCATCTCGACGATCGCCACGACGATCATTGCGATCGCCAGCAACATCGCCGCCAGATACACCTTGTCTCGGCTTCCAAACGTGTGCTCGTTGCGGATCCATTCCTTGGCGAAAATGTCCACCCAGAAGCCGTGACCCTTGGCGTCGCGGATATCGCCAACCTGAATCTGATCGACGATTCGCTTCGAGAAGCCGAGCTTGGCTCCGATCAACACGTAGTACGTGGCGAGTGTGATCGTGAAGCTTGGGAGCTTGGTCTTCTCGACCAGCCAGCCGTTCAGGAACCCGATACCGAGCGCGACCATCAATGAGATCGGAATCGCGATGTGAAGGGTCAGCCCGGCGCCTCCGAACTCGGCAGCCTCCTTCGATAGCAACACAGTCAAGATTCCCATCGCGCCGGTATTGGCACCCGCGGAAAGGTCGAACTCGCCGCCGATCATCAGCATCGAGACGGCAACGGCCATGATCCCCACGGTCGAGGCGTTGTCGATCAGCAGCGAGGCTCCGGCGGTCGTGCCGAAAGCAAGTGAAACTGCCCAGAAAAAGACCCAGATCCCGATCCCGCCGATCATGGCACCGATCTCAGGTCGGATGAAGAGCCGCTGGAAAACGCCTCGGTAGGCGACGCGTTCGTCACCAACCCCAGGCGTTGCCGTCGGCATGGTTATGTCACTCATCGTGACGAAGTCCCCCAAGGATTCGTTGCGGACAGGGTAAGCAAATACGGAAATCTGCTGTGAGTGGGGGTCGGCCCGAAGTACCGGCCCCCACTCACGCGTTTCGACGCTGCCAGATGGCGGCGTCAGTTGTTAGCCGACTAGCGAGTACCGGCGGCCACGAGTGCCTTGACGGCGGCGGCGTTCTCCGGCGTCACAAAGCCAGGACCGGTAAGGATCGGCAGGCCACCGCCAGCGGTGTTCTGGTTCGTGACATTCAAGAACAGCAACAGGATCGGCAGGTAGCCCTGCAGGTATTGCTGTTGGTCAATCGTGAACGCAATGTCGCCCGCCTCGATGGCGTCGATGATCTCCGGAGTGATGTCGAATCCGGCAACACCCTTCATCTCACGACCTGCGTCGGCTGCTGCGTTCAGCCCTGACATGGCAATCACCGGACCCGTGCCCATGAAACCATCGATCGCCGGGTCGGCCTGGAGGGCCGTGGCGATCGCGTTCTGCTGCTCGGTCTGGTCGGCGTCGAGCCCGACGAACTCGGAGACGACTTCACCACTGAAGGTATCGGCAAGGCCGTCACAACGCTCTTCGAGCGCCACGTTCGACTCTTCCTGACGACCGCACAAGATCTTGGTCGCACCGAGATCGTTGAAACGTTCGCCTGCGCCTTGACCGGCGATGAACTCGGTCTGACCGACGTGCGTGAGTGCGCCGATCTCGCCATAGTCGTTCGAGCCGGAGTTGAGCGTGATCACCGGAATACCGGCTTCCACGGCACCCTGCAGTGGTGCGATCAACTGGTCTGGGCTCGGCAACGATGCGGCAATGCCGTCCGAACCTTCGGCGATCGCCTGCTCGATGAGCTGGACCTGAACACCCGGGTCGTTGACCGACTCGAGCCAGACAACGTTGACGCCGAGGTCTTCGCCGGCGGCCTCCATACCACGCTTGACAACCGACCAGAACGGCCCACTGTCGGAATGCGTGATCATATGAAACGTCAAATCTGCACCTTGGGTAACGTCAACCGTATCCGAGGCAGGCTCGACTGATTCGCTGGCTGCTGTGTCGGCTGATTCGCTGGCGGCGGTGTCTGCGGCCGTGTCGGCTGCTGTGTCGGCTGATTCGCTGACGGCAGTGTCTCCACCGCTCGCCGTGCTATCTCCGTCATCGCCGCCGCATGCAGCCAGGACAAGTGATAGGGCTGCGATCGAGGCGATTGCAGTACGCA
>JANMTV010000359.1:0-9705 GCA_031390905.1 Ilumatobacteraceae bacterium
CGCTTCACCCCGGGTGACGAGTAGATATGTGACGGTCTTGCCCGCATCGATCCAGACCGCGATCGCGGCCGATGCGCCGTACTCCAAGTCGTCAGGATGAGCAACGACAGCGAGAACGCGATTGAACTCGGCGGGCATCTCCTGCAGCTGTTCCACGAAGATCTTTTAGCACGTTGTAGGCGCACGGCGCAGCCGTGAATGGCACCGGTTAGCACGGTGACCGACTGGACAAGTGGTTGGAGCGGATGACGGGATTCGAACCCGTATCATCAGCTTGGAAGGCTGAGGTTCTGCCCTTGAACTACATCCGCGGAACGTCCGGTATGTTATCGGGCCGACGTGATCCTGCACGGGCGACCAATCCGTGTCCAATCCGTGTCCAATCCGTCTTCGATGGCGCTCCGAACGCTGATGGTGTTCAATATCAATGTGCACGCACGACGAATCCGGATGATCGTGACTGGCCTCTGTATCGGTTCGCTCTTGGTTGCCTGTGGTGGGACCAGGTATCAGTACCTGGAGAGCGATGACGGGCACGTCTTCGCCAAGATCCCGACTGACTGGACCATCGAGGCGGAAGGTGCGGTCGACTTCGCTTACGTCGATCCCACGAACTCCAGTTTTGCGTTCGTGGCGGGAGATTCGACTCGGCCATGGCGCGCCCAGTTCGTGGCAGGCGAGGCCGACGATGTGCCATTCGGCTATGTCGAGGGACAACATGTCGATGCTCGATTTCGGGACGGGTTCTTGTTGAGCACGTTTCTGAAGGGCCGTCGGCCGAGTGACGCTAAGGAGCTCGAACGGCGGCTGATCGCGGTCGGTGAGCACATTGGCTACCGAACGTCGTACACGGTTACTGACGACTCCGATGTCGAGCAGTTCGTCGACGAGGTGTACCTGACCGATGACCGACGATCCGGGGTGTACGTGATGTCGATCTCGTGCTCGGTCGAATGTCACGAACGACACGAGGCCGAGTTCAACAAGATCCTGACGACATTTTGGGTGGAACCATGAGCATCCGACTTCGGAAACATGACAAACCTCAGCCCAGCGTGATCCCCGATCGTGTCGAGATGAATCGAGGCTCTCGGTTACGCGATTCCGAACGGCGAACTCGCCGGAAGCTGTCGGGCTGGGATCGAACCAAGTACCTCTTGCTGTTGTCGATGCTGTTCTCCTTCTTCTGGTGGCAGAAGGTCGATGACAATCCGATCAAGAGTGTCCTTGAAGCGTTCCGAGAAACGGTCGACAAACAGGCGTGGATCCTGGTGCTCGGCGGATTCGAACTCGTGCGGCAAAGTCACTTCCTTGTCGCCGAACGATGGGGCGGCTACTACCAGTTCTGGAAGCGCAGAGTGTTCGGTCGATTCGAGGGCCGGTCCAGCAAGATCGACCCGTGGACCCGATTCAGGTTGGCACGCGTCGCGCGGTGGCTGTTCGGATTGGCGATCGTTTCCGTGATCGTGGGGCAAATCGCGGACGAATCCCCGATCGATGCGATGGCAAGCCTGCCAGGTCGACTCAACGATGCCTTGCCCTTTGCCGGGCGCCTGATCGTCTATCCACTGCTGATGATCAGCCAGTTCGGGCTGCTGTTCTGGTTCCTGTCGCGGGGCGGCGTCGAGACCTACTTTCCGGATGACATCGACACACGATTCGACGATGTGTGGGGTCAGGACCCGGTGAAGGAGAAGATCCGGGAGAATTTGATCTTTCTGGAGAATCCCGATTCGATCGAAAGTCGTGGCGGTTACACACCCGGTGGGATTCTGCTCTGGGGCCCTCCAGGAACCGGAAAGACGCTGATCGCGGAGGCCGCTGCAGGCGAGACCGGCAAACCGTTCGTGTTCGTCGAACCGGGCGCGTTCATCAACATGTTCATGGGCGTCGGCATCCTGAAAGTGAAGAGCCTGTTTCGCAAACTGCGCAAGCTGGCCCTCCGTTATGGCGGTGTCGTCGTGTTCTTCGACGAAGCTGACGCACTCGGAAATCGTGGTGCCCTGCCGACGGGTGGAGGGTTCTCCCACAGTCCCGTCGCCGCCCATCTCGCCGACGCCACCGAGGTCGGATCCTCGATGCCCTACCTATCCGCCGGGACACAACAGCTCCTGCTTCAACAGGCACTCGATACGCAGGAGCGGAGCCGGAATCATCGTGACGGGATCATGATGGGGATGGGTGGCGGTGGCGGCGGAACGCTGCAGTCGCTACTGGCCGAGATGTCCGGACTCAAGAAGCCACGAGGGTTCTTCAACCGGACTGTCCGCAAGATGCTCGGCATGCGACCGAAGCCGCCGCCCCGATATCGAATTCTCGTGATGATGGCGTCGAACCTTCCAGAGGCACTCGATGAGGCGATGCTTCGACCCGGACGAATCGACCGGATCTACAAGGTCGGGTATCCGACCAAGGATGGACGGGTCCGCACGTACCAGGGTTACCTCGCCAAGGTCAATCACTGTTTGACCGATGGCGACGTCGAGAAACTGGCCACGATCACGCCCTACGCGACCGGAGCGATGATCAAGGACACGGTCAATGAGGCGTTGATCAATGCGATTCGTGACGGCCGCGAAGTGATCACCTGGCGAGACATCGTCAAGGCGAAGCAACTCAAACAACACGGCCTTGCCGACGACTTCCAGTACGTCGAGCACGAGCGGCATGCGATCGCTGTCCACGAGGCGTGTCACGCGGTGGCCGCCTACCGGTTACGCCGGCACCTGATCATCGACGTTGCGACGATCGAACGTCGCGGCACGATCGGGGGCTTTGTTTCATCGATCCCGCCGGAAGACCGGTTCACCCGCTGGCGGAGCGAGTACGAGACAGACATTCAGGTGTCGTTGGCATCGCTCGCAGGCGAGCGGATGTTGTTCGCCGGGGACAACTCGAGCGGCGTCGGCGGGGACCTCAGGAGTGCCACTCAGTTGGCCACGATGATGTCCGGGTATTGGGGTATGGGTGCGACTCTGGCCAGCCATGCGGTGCAGCGTGAACATGGAGTCGGAGGCGGTCGGGGCGGCGGAGGAGGCGGCGGCGAAGGTGAAGGCGACCGAGACGCCAAACTGCTGGAGAGCGGTCTCGGAGAGCAGATCGAACGCCGTCTCGGCGAGCTTTACGTGGCGGTCGAACAAATGCTGATCGAGAATCGCGCTCAGGTGCTGGCGGTCGCCCATTCGCTCGAAACACATCTGACGATCACCGGTGAAGACGTAGCGGCGATCATCGACGGTACGGCCGGTCCGTTCGTCGATGGCGCCAGCTACTACACCGATGCCAACCGCGAACGGCTCGAGCAGTATCACGATGCCGTCCTCGAATCGGGCCGACGCGGTGACACGGAACTCCCGCCACTACCCGAAATCGACGGAGTGACCGGTCGCTTGGTCGACTCGGTTGTCGCCTCGGTGACACCGGCCGATGTCGAAGGGGTCCCGGTCGCCGAACAGTGAAGGTCACCGTGAGTGTGACAGCCCTACGTCATGATGTGTAAGTCATGGACACGACGAACTCATCCGCTGACCCGAGCGTGCTCGCCAAGGTCAAGAAATTGCTCGCAATGGCCGAGGGAACCTCGAATTCGAACGAGGCCGATGCATTCTCGCGGAAGGCCGCCGAGCTGATCGCAGCTCACCGCATCGATCCTGAGCGACTGCTGGCTGAGGCGGGTGACGATCTGTACATGATCCAGTTCCCGCTCGGACGTGGGGCCTACGTCAGGGGGCGACTGAATCTGCTGCAGGCGATCGGCACCGGTCATGGCTGCCGCACCGTGTTCGAGGTTCACGATCGCGGCACGATCGCGTTCGTTGCCGGGTTTCGCAGCGATCTCGATACGGTCGAACTGCTCTACAACTCGCTCCATACGCAGGCTGCGTCCCGGATGGCACTCGAACGTCGCGCCACGCCTGCGGCCACCCAACAATGGCGTCGTTCGTTCATGTTCGGGTACGCCGATCAGATCCGACTGATGTTGAAGAAGACCGAGGAGCACGCCCGCCAGCACGTGCACCCCGCCAGTTCGACCCTGCCGGCGCTGCGTGCGAGGGACCGACGCGTCGACGAGTTCGCCAGGCAGAAGTTTGGACGAGTGACGGCTGCTCGGCGTCCGAAAGCCGCAACGCTCACCGGTTGGGAGGCTGGACGCGCCGCCGCCAGTCGGGCCGATCTTGGGAGGGAGCAAGTCGGAGGTTTGCGTGCGATCGGTCGTGCCCGGTGAGTGGTGCCGCACCCGATGTCGGTCGCTCGTCGGTCTATGCCGCCGAGATCGCCGCTTTCGAAGGAACCTCGTACGAATCGATCGTTCCGTTCGCGGTGTTGGTGCCGTTGGCCGGGTTGATTACCTCGGCTGTCTGGTGGCCGCACGGTGACGTGCCGGTGATGGCCGCCCGCTCTGACGCAGGTTCATCGTCAACGACGGTACGCGGCAGCGCTCGTCCGATAGTCCGGCTCGCCGCACCCCAGATGACCAAGGCCACGCTGGTGCACGAGTTTGCGCACGTGTTGGCAGGTGTCGGTTCCGGTCACGGTCCACGATTTCGGCGGGCATACGTTGACCTTGTCGGATACGTGTTCGGTGACGAGCCAGCCAACTGGCTACTCGACGCCTACAGGGCGATGGACCTCGCGCCAGGCGACCGATCCTGGCCCGCCCCTCAAATCCGAAACCCCGCTAGCGGCCCGCTCGCCCTGTGAACTCTGTCGTGTCGGTTGAGAGGATTCGAACCTCGCTGGTAACGGGTTAGACCTCTACGCCCTCGAGCAGGCCCCATGTCCTTTCATCGATCACCCCGGTGGTGTCGAGACCCCAGTGTCCCTGGAAGTCACGCACGGCCTCTTTCGTCATTGGGCCGAAGTATCCGTCGATCCGGTGGTCTTGCGGCGGATATCCGTGGTTGGTCAGGAGTTGCTGGGCATACTCCACCCACTCGCCCTTGTGGAACTCCTCGAGCTGAGGATGATCGCCGCCGAACGGTTCGTTGTAGGTCCCCATACGTCGATCATCGACCGCCCTCATCGTGCGCAACATGATCGTTCGGGCAAACGTACGGGCAACCGGTTGAACGGTCCGGGTGAGCTACTTCCCCCGGAAATAGTCGGGTGTGGGCCGGTCGGCGGGCGTGGTTGGGGTTTTCACGGCTTCGTTCCGACGGAGCGTCTTTGCGAACCAATGGTGCGCATATGGGTTGTCGTTGTATCGCTCGATGGCGTCGTAGCCGAGCGCGCGATACATCGAGATTGCCTCGGCCAGAGATTCGTTCGTGTCGAGCACCACACGCGATCTTCCCGACGTCCGCGCCTCGGCTTCCAAATGCCCGAGCAGACGTCTACCCAACCCGATCCCCCTAAGTTCCGGGTCCACCCACATCCGCTTGATCTCAGCGCTTGCGCCGTCGATCCACTGGATCGCGCCGCATCCGACAACTGCATCTCCGAGCGTTGCGACGACGAACAACCCGGAAGGTGGGTTCAACAATGGCGCCGCGTCGGCGAGCGCCTCGTTCGTGTTGAAGCCACCGACGAATCGCCGTTCCAGCTCGCCGAAGTATTGCGCCAACGCCCAGTTGGCCGCCGTCGATCCCGCGTCCACAGTTCGAAACGCAACGTCGGATGATCCAGACACTCAAGCAGATTGCCCTGACGGACGACGAAACGCAAGCCGCTCTGGCTCATGAGGGGACCGGTATAAAGTACAATTCGTCCCGCCGCGATCTCGTCGGGATGAGAGGATTCGAACCTCCGACCCCCTGCTCCCAAATCTGGCCGGGCGCTGTCCGGTTCGTATCGTCGTGTGTTGTCTCGTGATGGACAGTGCCGCTGACCTGCGGTGATGTCGAACGGTACGACACGGGATGGACTGTGGCGGACGAGCCACTGCTCAGCGGATTGATACATTTCTGATACATGCCGCCATTTGCGACGAGGTGACGATCCTGCCCGACGGGCAAAAAGTCTCCGCTTCGGTTGGAGGTGTTGCATGTGGTGTTATCCGATCTCAATGACCAGCGGAGGTATTTCGTCCGGGTCCACCCAACAAGTTCCGATCTTTCGTACGCTGTTGTCGTATGGCTACGAAAGTGGGACCGCTGCCAAGGCCGCGCATGCTCGATACCTACGAGGGAATGTGGGTCGCTGTGATCGATGGCGAGGTTGCCGCCGCCGAGCAGACTTCACACGGCCTTGCCCTCAAGTTGTTTGGAATGGATCATCGCAAGCGAGCGCGGGCGGTCGTTCAGTACGTACGCCCAGCGTCTGACAGCTACATCGTCGGCGTCGGATAGATCATTGACGGATCACGCCTTTCCCTGGCGCGAGGAGGAGAGCATCATCGGCGGTCAGCCGGTGCTTCGTCCGACGGTTGATGTCAAGCTCAAGGCGAACGATCTGACAATCACAGCGAAGGCGCTCGTCGACACCGGAGCCCCTCGTTGCGTGTTCCCTCGTGGAATCGGCGATCTGATCGGCGTTGAGTTTCCCCAAATATCGACCCGGTGCGACAAGCGGATCACGTTGATGGGCAAGACCTGGTCGGCCCAAACGGCGTTGGTAACGATGCATCTTCAGCCGTTCGTCGACGCTTGGGAAGCGGAGGTCGATTTTGTTCATGACGAGGGATTGCCGTTCGGGCTCCTCGGATATGAAGGTTTCCTGAACCGGTGGGCCGTCAGCTTCAACGGCTATCACGGGTATTTCGTTGTCGCACCGGTCGACCTGTTCCACGACCGGCAACCGTCAGATTTGCTTGATCGGTTGCGCTCGAGGTGGCCTGGGATTTGACGTCCCAGCGGAAAAGACGATTTGGCGGGCTGGCACGTGAGCGTCGGTCGACGGATCGGCGAACGCCAGTCAAGTAATACGAGCGGCGCCGCAACGGTTTCATTCTGTATCCGTTTGTATCACAGTCAGTTTGGTGGCTGATCTGTTCGATCTCGATCAACTCGATGACAACGATCCGTTCGAGATCGACAGGCAAAGCAACCCGCCCGATCCGACTCGAATGATCCAACCCGCTGCCGACCGATTGGTTGCTACATCTCAGCCAAGCACCCTGCCGACCGATACCTGGAGGACCGATGACCAAGAAGATGACTCGAACAGAAGAACACGACTTCTACGCAGACTCCGAGAACCAAACTCCTCAGGGCTCAGCCCGACGCCGTAATCCGAAACTCACCGAGCTTGTGCCGGTTCGCTTCCCCCCAGAAACGCTGGACAGGATCCGCAACGCAGCCGATGCCGACGATCGGTCGATCTCATCGTGGATTCGCCGAGCCGTCGAACATGAACTCGAGCACAACGCATCTTGAGATCCGACCACATCGTCGCAGCCGCTCGCTTCAGATTGAATTAGGGCGGGCGCCCTTTTCACCAGCGAGCACGCCAAACATTTGTCGGATTCCTGATCTGTCTGATCTTGAGTGGATGCGGAAGTGAACGAGTGTCGACCAGTGAGACGCCGCTAGCGACGATTACCCCAAGCTCGCCGACCTGCTCGGCGGCTTCGACGACGCGATCGCAGCAGCCAATCAGATGCAATGGGAAACCATCCCCGCTGATCTAACGGACTGAACACGGGAACACCGCATTGAGCACCGGCCGCTCTGCCCGCGACGCACTCTTGATACATGCCGCCATTTGGGACGAGGTGACGATCCCGTGCGACGGGCAGGGCATCCCCACTCTAGTTGCAGGTATTGCATGTGGTGTTACGATCGTGGCATGACGTCCAACGCTGTCGCTGAGATCCAGGCCGACGCCGCAGAGCAGCATCGTGTGCATGCGGTTCGAGAACTTGTTGGCGGAGCGCGGCAGAAGGTGCTTGTCGGCGTCGGAGCGGAGCAGGTCGAGTTGCCGCCTTCGCTGGTCGAGGCGCTGCTCGCTGCTGCTGATTCGCTCGATGCGGGTGACTCTGTGGCGATCATCAGCCAAGAAGCCGAAGTCAGCCCTGCCCAGGCGGCCAAGTTGTTGGGGGTCTCGCGTCAGTACGTCGATCGGCTAGTGGAGACCGAGGTTTTGCCTTCGCGGCGATTGACCAACAGTGCCTACCGGAGAATCCCGGTTCGTGCTGTTCTGGAACTGTGCAGGACGAAAGAGCGCAAGCGAACCGGGATCACGTCGATCATCGACGATGCGCTCGCTGCCGGTTTGTCTTACTGAGCAGTCGTGGCGATCACACGTGTCCTGCCGGACACCAACGTCTGCTATCCGATCTCGTTACTCGATCTCGTGCTCAGATGCGATGAAGCGTCGTTGGTCAGCGTGCTATGGACCGAGGACCTGCTTGAAGCGCCCCGGGTTCAGCGGAGGCTCCAACCTTTGAGAAGGATGGAGTCATGCCAAGTAATGGGAAGTACCCCGATGAGCTGCGCGAGCGTGCGGTGCGGATCGTCCTCGATCACGCGCACGAGTACGGGTCGCAGTGGGAAGCGATCTGCTCGGTCGCCGAGAAGCTAGGACCGAAGGCCGAGACCGTCAGGTTGTGGGTTCGACGGGCGGAGACCGACAGCGGTCGCCGGCCCGGTGCGACGACTGATGAGCTGGTCGAGTTGAAGCGGTTGAAGCGCGAGAACGCCGAGCTGCGCCGTGCCAATGACATTCTCAAGGCTGCCGCGCATTTCTTCGGGGCGGAGCTCGACCGCCAGTCCACGAAGTGATCGCGTTCATCGACGCCAATCGGCATCGGTTGTCCGGGTCGTTGCGTTGGGGGATCGAGCCGATCTGTGCGGTGTTGCAGATCGCCCCGTCGACGTATCACGCCGCCAAGAAACGCTCGCCGTCAGCGAGGGCGGTCCGCGATGCCGAACTCAAGCCGCAGGTGTTGCGGGTGTGGGAACAGAACCTCGCCGTCTACGGCGCGGACAAGGTGTGGGACCAACTGAACAAAGACGGCGTCCGGGTCGCCCGCTGCACGGTCGAGCGGCTGATGGCCGACCTCGGGTTGCAGGGATGCCGGCGTGGCCGGATCTGGATCCGCACCACCGAAGGCGACGACCGTCTCGACCGTCCCGCCGATCTGGTGTCTCGTCAGTTCCGGGCGCCGGCACCGAACCGGTTGTGGGTCGCCGACCTGACGTATGTCAAGACACACTCCGGGTGGGTCTACGTAGCGTTCATCGTCGACGTGTTCTCTCGGATGGTCGTGGGCTGGCAGGCGTCACGGTCACTGCGCTCCGATCTGGCGATCGACGCGCTTGAGATGGCCGTCTTCAGCCGTCAACGCGCCGGCGCCGACCTGTCGCAGTTGACGCATCACAGCGACCGCGGTGTCCAATATCTCAGCGTTCGCTATTCGGAGCGGCTCGCCGACAACGAGATCGTCGCCTCGGTCGGATCCAAGGGCGACAGCTACGACAACGCGATGGCCGAGTCGTTCAACGGGCTCTACAAGTGGGAACTGATCTATCCGAAAGGCCCATGGCGCGGCCTCGACGACGTCGAGTTCGCGACCCTCACCTACATCGACTGGTTCAACAACCGTCGCCTCCACGGCGAGATCGAACCCGGCCCCGGCTTCACGACACCAGCAGCATTCGAAGCCGACCACTACCGTCAAACCATCTCCGCCGAACCGGCGAAGACACAAACCACCGAGCCTCTATGAAACCCGGGGCGCTTCACACTGCTCAACCAGCTCTGGCGCTTGGTGTCGCTGCGACTGAACTTCTTCACCCCGACCCGTAAACCCATCGACTACACGAC
>JANMTV010000370.1:0-6899 GCA_031390905.1 Ilumatobacteraceae bacterium
ACGACCGCGCTCACTGTGTACACGCAGGACGACCCTGATTTCCCTGGCGATCCGACGGCGATACACGACATCGATCTTGGGGTCAGTTGGCACCACGAGATCGAGACCGTGCCGACCGTGATCAAGGTCGTCGGTGGCATCGAGGTTGAACGCACCGTTGGCTGGTTGCGCGCCGACTGGGAAACGCTGACCGGCATCGAAGGGCTCGGGCCCGACCTGCCTGCGTTCCGTCCAGGATGTGGCTCGAAGAGCGTCGATCCTGACATCGTCGATGTGCTCCGAGTTCGTCACGGCGGAAGCGTCTTGCGGTCTCGGCGGATCGAGGTCGCCGAACTCGAGGACGAGATCGAGATGATGTTCACCCGCGGCTGGACCGACGGCCTACCGGTGGTCCCGCCGACCGAGCAACGGGTGTTGCGCATGCTCACTGGAACGACCCGAGCACCCGACGAGATCGTCGCCACCGTGCCACCCGATCTGGTCGACGTAACCGTCGAAAAGGTGGCGATCGCGGCCGTGATGGCAGGTTGCCTGCCGGAATACCTGCCGTGGGTTCTCACTGCGGTTGAAGCCGTCTGCAACGACCAGTTCAACATGCACGGACTGCTCGCCACCACGATGCCGGTCGGGCCAGTTGTCATTTGCAGTGGTCGAGGTACCCGCAAGGTCGGGATCAACTCTGGTGTGAATGCCCTAGGCCAGGGCAGCCGGGCCAACTCAACGATCGGGCGGGCGCTCCAACTCGTGATCCGGAACGTCGGCGGAGGTCGCCCCGGAGGCGTCGACCGGGCGACCCATGGCACGCCGGGCAAGCTGTCGTTCTGCTTCGCCGAGAACGACGCCGAATCGCAATTCGGAACGCTGGCCGGCCAATTCGGTGTCGAACCTGGTGTCGACGCCGTCACCGTGTTCGCAGGCGAGGGCCCTCGCTGCATCGTCGATCAACTGTCGCGGACACCGGAAAGCTTGGCGGGGTCTCTGGCCGGAGCATTGCAGGCGATGCACCATCACAAGTTGGTGATGGCCTTCGACGCGATCCTCGTGCTCGGCCCCGAACACGCCCGCGTGTTCGCCGATGCGGGTTGGGATCGCGACCGAATTCTCTTCGAGTTGCACATGCGGCTGGCAACACCGGTCGCCGAGCTCGTCCGCGGTGCCCATGGAATCGCGGAAGGCGTGCCGGAGGGCCTGGGCGATGGCGCACTCCCCAAGTTCACGCCGACCGGGTTGCTGCTGGCCTTCGCCGGTGGCGGTGCGGGACTCTTCTCGGCGTTGATCGGCGGATGGATCAACGGTGCTACAGGCAGTACGCCCGTGACCAGAGTCGTCGTCTACTAACCGATAGTCCTGAACCGACTACTGAAGGAGCTTCAAGAACACGATGAACACTCGAACGATTCTCGACCCGACCGGAGAACGCACCGTAGCCGAACGCGCCCGACTGGCTCGTCCTGCCTCACTCGATGGACTCACGGTCGGGTTGCTCGACATTTCCAAGCCCCGCGGCAACGTGTTCCTCGACCGAATTGAGCAACGCCTGACCGCGATCGGTGCCAACGTCAAGCGTTACCGCAAGCCGACGTTCGCCAAACCAGCGCCTGTCGACCTGCGTCACGAGATCGCAACCGATTGCCATGTGGTGATCGAAGCACTCGCCGATTGAGGCAGCTGCACGTCGTGCAGTGTGCACGACATCAGTGATCTGGAGCTGCGAGGACTACCGGGAGTGTTCGTTGCCTCGGCTGAGTTCGTAACCGCTGCCGAGGCGCAGTCGAAATCGCTCGGCTACTCAGCGATCGCCAGGGTGTTCACGCCTCACCCGATTCAGGACCGCACCGATGATGAGATGCGGGCCTACGCCGACGCCGCCTTCGACCAGATCGTGAGCCAAATCACGTCGGGTTGACCACCGGAAGCGTGACGCGCGTCGTCGAGCGACCTGGCGCGAGCATTCCGGCGGGGCGAGTGAGTGCCGACCGATGCACCGATTTCAGATTGTCGAATGCGGCCACGCTTTCGACTCGAACGTCATCGTCGGGACAGGTATGCGAAACGTCAACCAATCCGTGGAGCACAGGCCCTCACTGACGAGGTCGCTGGCAAGCCGTTCAGCTGTGTCGGAATCACGACCCATCACCTCAACGAGATGCGAGCGCGGAACTGGGCCCAAGGTCAGCGCCATCATCAGTCGGCCGCGGGCCTGACGATCGCTTCCTTCGAATCGAGCCTGGCGCACACTGACACCACTCGAACCGACCGCCGGATCCGGCGAATCGCTCCCTCGCCACGCACACATACCCCGAGCCGGACACTCATCGCACGACGGGGAGCGAGGCCGACACAGCACCGCCCCAAGGTCCATCAGGCATTGATTCCAGATCCACGCATCGCCGCTTGGCGCTGCATCGTCGGCCACCTGTTGAACACGCTTCTGGCTGAGCGGCACGCCAATCACCCTGGCGTACACGCGAGCGATGTTCGTGTCGACAACCGCTGCGTCGAGTTCGAAGGCGAACGCCATCAGCGCGCGGGCGGTGTATTGGCCGACCCCCGGTAGGGCAAGTAAGCCCGAAAGGTCACGAGGAAACGACCCAAGTTCGATCACTCGCTGCGCAGCGCAGTGCAAGTTCCGAGCACGGCGCGGATACCCAAGTCCTTGCCATTCACGAAGCACATCGCCGAGCGGTGCGTTCGCACACGCGGCCGGAGTCGGAAACCGGTCGAGAAACCGCTCCCAACGCAATACGACTCGGCTGACTTGAGTCTGCTGGAGCATCACCTCACTGACCAGTACGGCCCAAGGGTCGCGAGTTCGGCGCCATGGCAGGTCGCGCAGCTGAGGCACACCCCAGGCAAGCACCGTCTCGGTGAAGGACTCGGCGACGACCGGGTCGGGATCACCGATGTTTGCGATCGCGCCACCACCGCACAAGCTGTTCCCACGGACTCGACACCGTTGACGACGGGCGCCGAATCAGCTCGCCCGTGTCATCGCGTGTCGGGAATCGCAATTGGAAGTCGATCTTCGATTCGCCGCGGCGGGTTTCTTCCTCGGCGAGGTCGCGGAGACGAATCAGGCGCTCACGTCGTTCGATACTCCACGGACCGACACGCAAGCTGAGGTACAACACCCCGCCAAGCAGAATCGGGAAGAAGAACTGCGCGAATCGGTATGCCGCAATACCGAGCGTTGCCGTCCGGATTGACGCGCCGAAGCCCGACAACATTCCGATGTAGCCGGTATCGACGTAGCCCAGCCCGCCAGGTGTAACTGGGATCGCCGCCAGCACGTTGGCGATTCCGAAGGCGATGATCAACGCGTCAGCATCCATCGAGACGCCGAACGCCCGCAGAAAGATCCACAACGCCGCAGCGTCGAACAACCAGTTGAGCGCCGCCCAGAACGCCACCCGGCCGAGCAGTTGACGATCACTGATCAGCTGTTCGAGCCGCTCAGCCGCCCGAGCAAGCACAATCGCCGCTTTGTCGTCGTCCATTCGGAGTGTGCGGGCAACCCAGCGGATCACCCGTTCCGATCGCTTCTGTCCCTCCATCAAACCGAAGATCAACGTGCCGGCGAGGCCCATCACGAGCACGCCGATCATCGCTGCGATGGCGTAGATCGCATTGACACCACGGATCGGAATCGAGACGATCAGTCCAACCCACAGAATCATGTTGAGCACGACGGCCGAGCCGAGTCCGACCGTTGCGAGCGCAAACCCGGCGTCAGCACCCGTCACGCCCGAGAGCGTCATCAACCGGTAACCGAGCGCCGAACTGGCTGCGCTTCCCCCTGGGACAATGCTCGATAGCGCCCTCGTGCTCATCTGGATTCTGAACAAGCTCGCTCGCGACAGCGAGATGCCGGCGTCCCCGAGTGCAGCTTTCATGAGTGGCGCATAGCAGTACAGGGCAATGATCTCGAGCAGCAGCCCGAGCGCGAGCAGAACCGGCTGAACGCCCTTGAGTTCGGTCCAGGCGTTCCGGAAGCCGGGAATCAGCGGCACGACAAAGAAGTACAACACGGCCAGGAAGGCCACGAGCTTGAGTGTCAATCGGAAGTGTCGACGCGGTTCTTCGGTCGGAATTGTCGGCAGTTCGCCAGTCGTTACGGCAGGTTCCGACGTGACGTTCACGCGAGGGTTGACATCTGAATCAGTCATCGTGAGTGATTGGCCGTGGTCCACTCGTACGGCCAGCAGCCAGCCTACTGATCTGGTTCGGGAGCGGTCATCGGGATCGTGCGAACGATGTCACGCAATGCCGCGATGACGTAGTGACGGGCGGCGGCCTCGGTCTTGCCAAGGTGAACGAGCGTCAGCTCCCGATCAGGGACCACGACGATGTACTGACCCTCGTAGCCATGGGCACAGATCGATTTCGGGAACTCTGGCCACATCCACCAGTGACGGCCATAATCGAACCCGCCAGGGATCTGATCGGTCGGATCGTGTGCCACCAACGTACGACCATGGTCGACCCATCCGGCCGGGAGTATTCGTTCACCCGTCACTGTCACGCCGTCACTGCGGTAGAGCTCGCCGAACTTGGCGAAGTCACGTGCGGTTGCATAGACGAATGTCGACCCGATCCAGTTTCCGACACCGTCGAAACGAGGGTCGGCCGATTCCATGCCGATCGGATCAAATAGTCGATCCCGCAAGAACCGACGCATCCCTGTTTCGCCGCCACCGACGATGTTCCCGATGATCCGAGCGATGATGTTGGTCGTTCCGGACGAGTAGTTCCAACACGTGCCTGGCTCGTGGTCGAGTGGCAGATCTGCGGCGTATGCGGCGTGGTCATGAGCACCCTCGCCGAACAGCATCGGAATGCAATGCGAGACCTCGCCGTCGACATAGTCCTCGACGAATCGCAGCCCTGGCCGCATCTCCAACAGATCGAGCAGCGTGATCCATCGCTTCGTTGTTCCACGCCATTCAGGTACCTCCGCCGGCGCAGCGGGGTCGATCAGGCCGTCGCCGACGAGCAATCCGACGGCGGCGTGCGTGATCGATTTTGCCGTGCTCCATGAAGGCAGCGGCGTGTTGCCGTCGACAGCGATCGACGGCGAGAAGACGTTGGCCGGTTGCGTGCCATACCGCTCGGCGATCACATCACCGTGATGAAGCACGACCATCGCCAACGAGATGCCCTGATCGAAGGGACGTTCGAAGATCGAGTCGACCAGTTCCTGCACCACCATCCCAGCGAACATATCCGCTCCGGCCGACTGGTGCTGCGTGCCAGACTCTCCGGCGATGTCGAACCCGACCGGCAAACTGCGGGCATGCGTACGGGTGCTCCACCAGCGCCAGATGCGTCGGCTGGTGCTGGCGTTCTTTGCGTTCATGTTGATCGAAACGATTACGTGGACGGGCTCGCTGGTGTACGCCTACCAGCAAGGTGGTGCACGTGAAGTCGGACTGGCCGCATTTGGATTGTTGGCACCCGCCGTATTGATCGCTCCGATCGCCAGTTTCTGCGGCGACCGATTTCCTCGAGTACACGTGCTCGGCGTTAGCTACTTGTTGATCGGCATGTGCAGCGCTGCAGTGGCTGTCACGATCAATGTCGGGGCGATCTCGATCGTCGTATACATCGCTGCCAGCGCCACGGCAGCGACCGTCACCTTCCCGCGCCCGGCGATGGGGGCGCTGCTTCCGTGCACGGCGGCGACAACCGACGAACTGACCGCAGCCAACGTCTGTGTCGGCGTTGCGCAAAGCGTCGGAATCGCAATCGGACCGGCGATCGCTGGCGTGCTGCTGGCGACATCGTCGGTCGATTCATTGTTCGCTGTCAGCGCAGTACTCGGGATAGTCGCCGGTGGACTCGTCATCAGCGTGTGTCAGGTGATCCACGAGGCACCCGCCGAGCGGGTAACCCTCGGCGACGTTCATGGCGAGACGCTGGCCGGGCTCCGACTACTTCGGGCCCAACGCCGCCCACGGCTCGTCGTCGGTTTGATGGGATTGAACGCTTCGATGATCGGCGTCCTCGATGTGTGCTCAGTCGTGATC
Organism: Ilumatobacteraceae bacterium; assembly: GCA_031390905.1. Classification (GTDB taxonomy): domain Bacteria; phylum Actinomycetota; class Acidimicrobiia; order Acidimicrobiales; family Ilumatobacteraceae; genus Ilumatobacter. Next base: position 6,027 of record JANMTV010000370.1, read on the forward strand.
GCGATCGACTTACTTGGCCGCGACGACGGCTTCGCCGGTGCACTTGCCTCCGCCCAAGGAGTCGGGGCGATCATCGGTGCCAGCTTTGGCGTGTTGCTGGTCGGCAGGCGTCGCTTGGCACCGTTGATGATGATCGCCGCGTCGGTGCAGTGCCTGCCGCTCGTCGGATTCACAGCACCTCCATCGGCGACGATGGCGTTGGTGATCTTCGTGCTCTGCGGTGCGGGCGTCAGCATGAGCGACCTGTGCGGCCTGACGATGCTTCAGGGGATCACGCCGGACGACGTGATGGCGCGAGTGTTCGGATGCCTCGAGGGGTTCCGGATGGCGAGTATCGCGATTGGTTCAATCGTGTGTTCCACACTCGTCGACCAGTTCGGAATTCGCTCCGGCTTATCAATCATGGCGTTCTCGATCGCCGTGCTGGTGTGGTTGTCAGCACCCGGTCTGCTTGCCATCGACCGTGCCCGCCCAGCGCCCGACGAGGACCTCCTCGCGCTGCTGCGAGCCACCACGATCTTCGCTCCGCTTCCGGCATACGCGCTCGAGCAGTTGATGATCAACATGCGCCCGGTCGAACCAGTGGTCGGGGAGATCGTGATCGAAGAGCAGGCGCGCGGCTCGACGATGTTTCTCGTCGCGGCAGGTGAATTGATCGTCAGTCGGGACGGCATCGAAGTTGCTCGATGCCGACGAGGCGACTACTTCGGTGAAGTCGCTTTGCTGTTCGATCAGCCACGTAACGCAACCGTCGTAGCCGACCGCGATGTCGTGCTGTATGAGCTCGACCGCGACGTGTTCCTCGAGGCGGTCACCGGACACCCACGCAGCTGGCAGCGCACCAACGCGACAGCTGACCAGCGGGCGCCGAAC
>JANMTV010000373.1:0-22243 GCA_031390905.1 Ilumatobacteraceae bacterium
AATCGCGACGGCGACACCCCGAGTTCGATCGCAGCATCGATGCCAAGCATCGGCACGCCAACCACCGCCAACCACGATCCGGCAGTGACTGCTCGGGCAGCAAGAGCAAGTGCCAGCGACATCCCAGCAGGTCCGACGCACCCAATCGTTCGTCCACGCAGCAACCCGGCGTCAGGCAACATCGAGGCGAACACCTCATCGACCGGCAAACACCGATCCCGAGCCGATATCACCGTCGTCAACACAGATTTCATGTGATCAACTTATCGAACAAACGTTCGCAAATCCAGAGAGCTGTCGAATCGGCGAATCCGCCAGCAACGATCAGTCAGTGTGGTTGGCTCTCCAGCGTTCCATGGCTGCCCGGCTCTTTTGTAGCAAGGCCATCGGGACTCGTTTGGCGGCCTCGTTCAGTGCTGCATCGGCCGCTGAATCGCCGGTGCTGACGGCCGGGCTGACCGACTCCTCGACCGCCTCGACTTCTTCGAAAACCGGCGCTTCGACGCCCGGCTTCCAGTAGCGGTACATCTCGCGGACGACATCGGCGAGTCCGGTCGAGTCGTAGCCTTTTTCGACGTCGACCGTGACGATGTTGCCGTAGATGTGGATCCCGGCAACCTTGCCGGTCTCGAACAACTGACGCGCCAGCGCCGCCGAGGGACGCGGCCCGATCGCGTCGAGCACTGAAGTGAACCGCTCGTGGCCCATCCCCGAGAGCGATCGGTTCAGCTCAAATCGCACCACACCAGGCGTTGTCGACGGCTTTTCGATGACTCCCACGAGCTGACCCATAGAGCCGACAGACTAACGCCCGCAGGTTCTGCCGACGCGATCACTCGTGTGAGCGCGTGTTCGCGCCGGAAGACGGGTCTTGCCGGACCTTCACCCCGTGCTCTGGCCTGCGCTGCTACTACGTTCAGGAGCATGAGTCACGACACATCCCTGACCCTCGATCAGTTTCAGACCGAGGTTCGTGGGTTTCTCGATGCGCACGCCACACTCAGGCAGGCGGCCGGTCCGTTCGTCTGGGGCCAAGGACCCGACAAGGTGGCGATGTTCGAAGAGCGTGACCGCGACAGCGAAGGGGCCTTACTCAAACAGGCAAGCGCCTGGCGAGCAACGCGCTTCGACTCTGGGCTCGGTTGGATCACCGGCCCCGTCGAACACGGTGGCCGCGGCCTCAGCGCCGCCCATCAGCGCGCCTACGACTCGCTCGAGGGCAAGTACGAGATCCCCAACCAAAGTTTCTTCGTAATCGGACTCGGGATGGTCGCCCCGACGATTCTGGCTCACGGTTCCGACGTCACCAAACAGCGTTACCTCACCGCGATGTATCGGGGTGACAGCGTGGCATGCCAACTGTTCTCCGAACCGGGGGCTGGAAGCGACCTCGCCAGCTTGCAAACCAAGGCCGAACGCGACGGCGACGAATGGGTGATCACCGGCCAGAAGGTCTGGACATCCGGCGCCCACTTCTCGAGCATCGGCGAGATCATCGCCCGCACCGATGCCAACCTGCCGAAGCATCAGGGCTTGACCGGTTTCATCGTCGACATGCACGCTCCGGGCGTCGAAATCCGCCCACTGCGACAGATGACCGGTGGCGCCAACTTCAACGAAGTGTTCTTCAACGAGGTACGCGTGCCAGACGATCACCGGCTCGGCGAGTTGAACGAAGGTTGGCGGGTCGCCCTCACCACCCTGATGAACGAAAGGGCGGCGATCGGCGCCGGCGGCGGAGGCGGCCTCAGCGTGGGCTTGCTGTCGCGAACGATCGGGATGGTCAAGGCCTTCGAACTCAACGACGATCCGGTCACCCGTCAGGAACTGGCCGATCTCGTGGTGCGGTTCCGGGTCCAGCAGTACACCAACCAGCGTTCGATGGATCGAATTCGGTCAGGTCAGCTCCCCGGCCCTGAGATGAGCATCGCCAAGCTGGCCGGCTCGATCAACCTCGGCAAGTTGTGCGCTTTCGTCGCCCACGTGCTCGGCCCCAAGCTGATCGCTGATACCGGCGAGTGGGGTACCTACGCATGGAGTCAAATGGTGCTCGGTCATCCCGGCGGCCGGATCGCCGGAGGTTCCGACGAGATCATGCGCAACATCGTCGGCGAACGAGTGCTCGGACTCCAGAAAGACACCGGCATCGACACCACGAGCCCGTTCAAGGACCTGACGGTCGGCACACAGCGCTAGCGAACAACTCTCAGATCGAAGGTGTCGTAAAGAATGTCGGGTCGTAGCGCGACAGATCCGGAACTCCGAACACGTTGTTCGAGAGTCCGATGATCATCGAACCATCGCTCGCCCGGTACGGGAGCAGCGACGCAAAGTACGTGTTGCAGTTCGAGCACTTCGCTGGTGCGGGGATCGTGCGAACCGTCGTGAACGGACCCTGCGGCTGGCTCGCTACGTCAATCTCGACCCGGTCACCCCACCAGTCGTCGACCTTCGTCACGGCGATCCATTTACCATTCGCCCAATAGATCTGACTAGCACTCACCAGTCGGTCTGGATGTATCACGTTGGCGGCGACGCTGGAGTCCAAACTCCACGTTGAACCGGTCCAGTACTCGAGCGCAAGATCGAAACGACCCTTTGGCACACGCGCCACCCTGAGCTCGTCGGCACAGTCCCAGTCGTGCACGTAGACGGGCGGAAACGAGAACGGAAACAGGTCGTATCCGAACTGGCGGTGGCAGTGGGCATACAGGTACGTGTAATCGTCGGCAGATGTGACCGACCACCCGTACAGCGCCGCCGACGAGTTGGTTGCCGGTCGGCGGTCAGTGACCTGCAACGTCGCAGGATCGATCGTGACGGCCCATGTTGCAATCGGCTCAGTCTGCGTCAAGTAACCAGGCCCGTTTTCGCGCATCTCGGCAACGAACACGTGGAACATGCCGTCGGTGCCCATGTCGCCCGACATCGGCCAGAACCAATGCTTGTCGCCTTGGGTTTGATCGGCGAACAGATAGTCGCGTGGCGCCGCGAAGGTGCCGGTCTGCAAGAGCGTGAAGCACGTTCCGCTCTGCACGAGCGCGGCATTGTGCAGTCGAGTCGACGAGCCGTACCTGCCACGAATGAAGGGGTCCTGAAAGAACCAGAGAATCCGCCCGTCTGGCAACGTGAACGCACGCTGATAGTCGGCACCCGTGAGAGCGGCACCGCCGCGAAAGAAGTCGTTGAGACCTCCCGGATCGGTGGTTGACGTGCAATCTGGAGGTCGACGGTTGGTTGGCGGCCCGCCGATCGGCGTGGGTGGTGTTCCGACGAACCATCCCGTCACATCGACGACGAGATCTGCGCCGCCTGACGAGTACACGCCGATCCCCGCCGTCGACGTTGGCACGACCGCCATGCTTGCTGCTACCTCAGCGCTGGTGATCCCATTCACAGTGCTCGTGAGAGGAATCGGTTGGCGTGCGGGATGGGCGATCAGGTGCCCTGGGTGAAATGGATTGATGATCGTGACGTTGACTACCAGGGCTGCAGCGTCGATCGCGACGTTGGCGATCTCGATCCCGCCGTTGGCCCACAACGGATCTCCACGGCGCGTGTCGATCAATCGGCGCGGTGCCGACTCGGCAACGAACAAGCCATCGTCGTCGTCGATTGCCGATGCTCCCGTGAACCAGCCGGCGACGTCAACGATGACGTGCCCCCCGGAGAGTGAGTAGACGTTCAGCCCTGCCGGGCTGGCGGCGACGATCAATCCAGCAGCGCGGGTCTGTCCTGCGGCGTCAGTGTTCAGCGACGATGTCGGGGGGAGCAGCGCTGTGGCCGGGAAAGCCGTCAGGAACCCGGGACCTGCCGACTGGGTTGTGGTCAGTGTGATTGCGAGCGCTGACGCGTCGGCTGGCACACCAGGCGGCAACGGCACGTTGATGACTTCACCCTGACCCAGTGGGCGCGATCGGGGTGCCTCACGCGTGTCGATCGCACGAGTTGGAGCGATTGGGACGAATCGTCCACTCGTCGAGACCGGCGCCGGGACGAACCAGCCCGTGACGTCGACAATGACTGGGGCAGCGTTCAGGCTGAGCAAATTGACTGCACCACCGAAACCGATCCCAACGATCACGCCGTTGGCACGCACCTGCCGGTCCGAGTAGTTCAACGCCGACACCGTGGGGGTCGCAACCCCGTCGGGCCAGATCGTGACATGTCCGGGACCCGGCGTTGATCCGTTGTCGACTGTAACGGTGAGCGCCACCGCCGTGGCGTTGACAGGAACACCGCACCGGCCGGCCACGACTACACGCACAATCTTTGTGTCGACACGCTCGAATCCGGTGCGATCGCGAACGTCAGCCAGCCGACACGGAGACCCGGTCTCGAACCGAGCCGTCGGCCCAGCCGCCAGCGAAGGCGCGCCAGATCGCAAGTCGCCCGTCGGAGACCATATCACCGCAAGCAGCGCCAGCGCACCGCCGATCAGAACGCGAGTAGTAGTGGTCGAGATGCTGGTCCGGCCGATCCACGTCAACCTAGCCGCGGGCGATCAGTGAGCGAGCGCAGTCGCCAGGACTTCGGGGAACTGGCCGGGGGTGCTCGCCATCACGGTGGCTCCGAGAGCGACGAGGTCGGCAGCCATCGATCGGTCGTGGACAGGGGCACCTTCGTCACTGAGCGCCAGCAGACACAGCACCGTGACCCCTGATCGGATCAAGTCGAGCACCCTGGCTCGCATCAGATCAGCGTTGCCACCTTCGAACAGATCGGAGATCAGGATCAACACAGTGTCGGCTGGTCGACTGATGATCTGGCGGCAATAGGTCAACGCCTGGGCGATGTCGGTGCCACCCCCGAGCTGCACACCGAACAGCACATCAACCGGATCACGAAGCACCGACGTGAGATCGGTCACAGCCGTGTCGAAGGCGATCATCCGAGTTTGCAACGCCGGGAGCTGAGCGAGCACCGCACCGAACAGTGATGCGTAGACGACACTGTCGGCCATCGACCCGGACTGGTCGACGGCGATGATGACGTCTTTGGCGAGGCTGTGACGACGGCGGCCAAATCCGATCAACCGTTCGGGGATCACGGTCCGATACTTCGGTTGCCAATGCTTGAGGTTGGCGTGAACGGTCCGCAACCAGTCGATGTCGCCCGGCCGCGGGCGGCGGGAACGGTTGGCCCGAGCGAGGGCACCATGTACGGCAACTCGCGTCTGATCGCTCAGTCGTGCTTCCAAGTCGTTGAGCACTTTGGCGACCACGAGTCGGGCGGTTGCTCGGGTTTCGTCAGGCAGCAAGTGGTTGAGCTCGACGAGCAACGTGACGAGGTGAATATCGGGTTCGACGGACTCAAGCAGTTCTGGTTCGAGCAGGAGTTGGCGGAGGTCGAGCCGCTCGATGGCATCACGCTGCATCACCTGGACCACCTCGCGGGGAAAGTACTTCCTGACGTCGCCAAGCCAACGGGCGACCTTGGGCGCCGAACGGCCAAGCCCTCCCGTACGACCAGAGCGGCGGCCGCTCGATCGCCGATCAGCACCCGACGAGTCATAGACCGCGGCCAACACCGCATCGACCCGGACATCGTCGCCGTGAAGATCGGTGCCGGTGCCATCGGCGTCTCCCCCGCCAAGCACCAACCGCCACCGCCGTAACCGCTCAGCCTCCGAAACCCGCCCCACCGTCACGTTCGTACCTCTGTGGGTGTGTTGTCTATCAGCGTGTTGTCGGGCAGGCCGAGCATGTGGCGGACCGTGCGCAGACTCTCCAACAGGCGACGTTGGTCGAGGCCTGCACCGAACGATGTCAGCACCTCGCGCTGCTCGCCGGCCATCAATCGACCGAGTTGACGCCGCTCGGCAGGATCGAACGAACCGAACGTGCGCCGCAGGAGTGGGATCGTTTCGTCAAAGGCAACCGGCGTGAGCGACGACAACCAATGGTCGATCACGGCTCTCAGATCGGCGTCGTGGACGAGCACGGTGCCGCTCCCGGCGAGGAACCCCTCGACGAACGCTGCGCCGACGGCCGGTGGAGTGCCAGCCGACAGTGCTCGCCCGAGCCGCTGTTCGACCTGAGTCGAAGTCCAGTACCCGCTGTCGTGCAACAGGCGTGTCGCGCGGCCGTGCACCCTCCCATGGCCGTTGCCCGCGCCCGACTTGTCGGCGAGACGTTCGAGCACTTCAGGAAACCCTCGGCGACGGGCCTGATGGTCGACCAGCGCAAGCGCCTGCTGCACGCTGCTGATCCGCTCGACCATCACCGCCGATGCTTCGTCGTCGAGTGACGCACATGCCGGAATCAACCCAGCCAGCACCCGCACAACGAGCCCGTCGAAGACCGCCGCAACCGCTGAGGCATCGGTGGAACGCACGTCGCCATAGCGTTGGGCGTGGCCGAGCGGGCCGAGCGCCGCCATCAGTTGCCCGATGTCGGGATCGTTGGTCGCCCTCGCCGACAGAATCCGAACGACCGGATCGACAGCGTCACCAAGCGAGGCCAGCAGCGCAAGATCGAGTGCTCCGGCGACCTCGACCAAACCTGGGGCTGTGTCAGCGCGCTCGATCAACCGGCTGGTGGCGGCTCGTTCGACGGTGGTTCCGTGCGCCGCCAATTCGACGATCCGGACCGACCATTCGGGCCGCCACGTAAGCCGCCACGTCTCACGAAATGTGCCGCTCGATCCGCGACCTTCCTCGAGCGAACCCCAGGCCACGCCCAACGCAACCAGCTGATGCAGGAGGTGCGAGCGACGCAGCCCATTGGGTGTCCGCAGGTCGAGTTCGAGAGTCTGATCGTCGGCTTCCGGTTTGACCCGCGCCGCCCTCTGGCGCAGCGCCAGGTCACGCGCCAGCGGTACTTGCGGAGCGCCGTCAGGCACCGATCCGATTGCTCGCCCGACCACCAACCGTCGCCGCACCAACGGCAACCCACCCATCACGGCGTCAGCCGCATCGAGCATCTCATCCAGCCCCGGGCGAGGCCGACCACGCATCGTCGCCAGCGCGTCAGCCATCCGGGTAGCGGCAATCAGATGGTCGGGCGAGGCCGACATATCGGCCGCTCGCAGCACGTGCGCGGCATCGACGAAGAAGCGGGCAACACCATCAGGCCCAGGGTGACGGAACACGTGGTCGTACCAACCCGGGCTGCGTACCCCAGCGCCGTACCCACTCGACGCCGCTAGCCGCTCGTGGGTCCACGGCACCCAACTGACCGCCACCTTGACCTTTGCCAGGCCGCGCAACGTGGCGGTGTCGACGGATGCAGGCACCGCAGCGACGTCGAGTGCGGGCACATGCCAAGCCCCACACACCACGACGATCGTTTCGCGTCCGGCTTTGATCGCGTTGCGGATACAACGCCGCATGTGCGCCTCGCGTCGCTCCTCGGATGCCGATGTAACGGTTCCCGAACGGACTGCCGTCATCGCTTCTCCGACTGCTTCGAACGCCGGCACACCGTCGCCTCGGTGCTCGATCACGTCCTCCCACCACCGTTCCGCATCTGGTTCACCAGCCGCCGCAGCCAGCGCACCGAGCGGATCAACCGGGTTGTCACCAACGGTGTCTGACACCATCTGTAACAATTCTGGCTGCGACGACTCAGTGATGGAGAGTGAGTTGGCGAGGGGTATGTCGATTGCCTCGACGGGAACACCGTGCTGGTTGGCCCACAAGACGGCCTGCCACTCGGGGCTGAACGAGGCGAGTGGAGCGAACACAGCACGACGTGGGTCCTCAACGACATGCCCAAGCAGGGCAACTGGTGGTACGAGCCCGTCGTCGCCGATCCAACGAAACGCGGTCGTGGTCTCGGCAGGCAATTCGATCAGCACGATCGACGGGTGCAACTCGTCGAGCGCTTTCACGACCGACCGCGCAGAACCCGGACCGTGATGCCGGATGCCCAGCAAATGAACAGCCAGCTGACCGGTCACGAGTGTTAGTCGAGCGCCCGGCAGGCTTCGTAGAGATCATCCCAGCCGGCCCGCTGAGCAATCACGCCTTCGAGGTACTCACGCCAGGCGACACCGTCGTGAACTGGGTCGCGGACCACCGCACCCACCACACCGGCGGCGACGTCGTCAGCCGAGAGCGAACCGTTGCCGAAATGGACTGCCAGCGAGAGACCGTTGGTGACGACCGAGATCGCCTCGGCTGTCGAGAGCGTGCCGCTCGGGATTTTCAGGCTCGTGCCACCGTCAAATGTGACACCAGCTCGCAGCTCGCGAAACACGGTCACGATCCGACGAATCTCGTCGGCCGCCGGGGCGATCGGCGGCAACGCCAGAGCGGCACCCATCTCATTGACACGTTGGGCGACAATCGCGATTTCCTCCTCCGCAGACTCGGGCAGTGGCAGTAGGACTGTGTTGAATCGTCGCCGCAACGCGCTCGAGAGTTCGTTGATCCCTCGGTCACGATCGTTGGCGGTGGCGATCAGATTGAACCCGCGGGTCGCCGCAACCTCGGTGGCGAGTTCGGGTACCGGCAGCGACTTCTCGGACAGGACCGTGACGAGAGCATCTTGCACGTCAGATGGCATGCGGGTCATCTCCTCGATCCGCACGATCGAGCCGGCCTGCATCGCCCGATACACAGGGCTCGGGACGATCGCCGCCTCGCTGGGACCTTCGGCCAGCAGCCTGGCGTAGTTCCATCCGTACCGCAGCGTCTCCTCGGTGGTGCCCGCAGTGCCTTGGATCAACAGCGTGGAGTTACCGCTGATCGCAGCCGCGAGGTGTTCACTGACCCACGTCTTGGCTGTGCCTGGGACGCCGAGCAGCAGCAGCGCACGGTCGGTCGCCAAGGTCGCCACAGCGATCTCCATCAACCGCCGACGCCCGACATACTTCGGGACAATCATGGTCCCATTGGCCAACGTTCCGCCCATGAGATACGTCACGACCGCCCAAGGCGACAACTCCCAACTCGGCGGTCGCTCACGGTCATCGCTTTCGGCCAGCGCTGCCAACTCGTGGGCGTATTGCACTTCGGCATGAGGCCGAAGAATCTCAGGAGCGGTCGCACGTGCAGCCATCACCACGAGACGTTACAGAAGGGCTGTGACACAAGCGGTCGCCCAACCCGGCGGCCGGGCGCGAGGGCGCGACGTGACACGATGTCGGGGCATGGCGCACGACCCGAACACAGGGAAGATGGTGATGGCTTCACTGGAGGAGTTTGCACTGGGGTTTCCGGGGGCTTGGCACGACACGCCATGGGGTGATTCGGTGGTCAAGGTCGCCAAAAAGATCTTCGTGTTTCTCGGGACGAGTGACGACCCGGGGCTGACAGTCAAGTTGCCAGAGTCACACGATCACGCGCTCAGCTTCCCTCGCGCAGCACCGACCGGCTACGGGCTCGGCAAGCATGGCTGGGTAACGATCTGGGTGAACGAAGTTCGTGATGAGGAGATCGAGGTGCTGTACGACTTCATCGAGGAGAGCTACCGAGCCATCGCCACGAAAACAATGATCAAGCAACTCGATGCCCACGAATGACTCAAGAGCCGAGTTCGGTGAGCATTCGATGGCGGAGATTGGCGAGGTCGGCCAGGGCGAGCGCTTGGCCGTACCCGAACGTCGTGAGTGCTTTGGCGGCATCAACCAGCACGGCCGGGCGGCATCTGGCGAGCAGGTTCACTAACACGGCTCGGTGGGCCGCTCCGTATGCACCGGCCCGGAAGCCTGCCATGAGTTGTTCAGTGAACGTGTGCGGATCGGTGCCGACCAACGCCGAGAGCTCCGGTGGAATCGCCAACTCGGGCAACGCCGTGACCGCCTCGGCGGCAGCGATGCGGCCACCGATCGCCGCCAGTTCGGGAATCTGGTTGATCAACCAGCCCGTCAATGGCCCGCCCGCAAGAGCAATCCGCGCCCGACGAACCGGATCGTTGCGATGTCGCATCAATAACTCGACGAGCACGTCCGGTGGCAACCGATATCCGCGTTCGATCACCGTGAGCACCCATTCATCTTCGAGCACCGACCAGTAGGCGGCCACCGTTCGCCAGGTCGCAGTCGCAGCCGGGGGGCAGAACGGACGGGAGTCGGTTTCCGGTGGCTGCAGCGGATCAGCGGTCGGAAGCGGCACGAACGAGGCCCGCTGAGCCGCCGCCACAGCGCCGACCGTTGCCAACATGCGTGAGGCTGCGTCCGGTCGAACCGCATCGGCAACGAGGTCAGCCAGCACACCCTCCGGTGGCACTGGCGGTTCTCGTCGATCCGTGCCGAGTAACGCCGCGGTAACCAAGTCGCGCCAGTACCCATCGATCGTCAAGATCGTCATGCCGCACCGATAAACGATGAGTCGGCGCGCGGACCGACGTCGAGTGTTCGATCCGGCAGATGCAGGGTAAGCGGTGTGACACCGTGCGGGGTCCACTCGATCGTGAGCGTCACCTGCGCTCCCGCCGTCGCTGCCGCCAACGTCCCGACCGCCCGAACGCTCCCAAGCAAGGCCAGGCAGCCAGTCTGATCACCCAGCACCCAACGCCCATCGACGATCGTGGAGGTTGCCCTGACCGTCGCAGGGAACCTCTCCAACCATGGCTCGGCAGCGATCGCCGAACCAATCTCGTCACATGCCTCGGCAATCGTCAGCGCAGCAGGTGGGATCAAGATCGGGAGCGCTTCAGCGTGTTGACGGCCAGCCAGCGCTCGCAACGACCCGCCAGGGTATCGATGTAGATCGACCCGCACGACGGTGCCGACGCCGAACGAGTCATCGAGCGTTTGCCGATACGCCGCGAACGACAGCAACATCGCCCAACGACCCGATGCAATTCCGCGCAGCCACACCCGCCGCACCTCGATCCGGTCCTCCCTGACATCGCTGCGACCCGCCACGAACCAGTCGTCCGTTTCGGGCACACCAAGCAGAACATCGGCCTGGCGCACCTGCCAACCCGACGCTGTCGCCACCGCGTCAGCAAGCGGGCCGGGCAACGACTGGAGCCGTCGGCCTGCCTGAGCAATCAGGTGCAACATCCCGAGTTCCGCAAGCACATCGGCATGCCAATCAGGGCTGGCACCCACCAGGCCGGCCAGCCGACGGACCCTATTCGCCAGCGAACCGACGCGAGCATCGACAAGCCTCGCCGCCAACGAGTCCCAGGTGGTGTAACTCGACAGCGCGGGATCAGCCAGGCCGGTCCGCATCCGGTCTTCCAGCCATCGGTCCAACTCGGTGAGACCCTCCATCATGCGGGCAACGCGTTCATCTCGCGACCGATCGATCTCATCTCGATCGCTCGGCTCAGCCGGTAGACCGGCTGGCGGATCGGTGCCAGGACCTGCCGGTTCTCGATCTCCCGGCGAGGCGGTGGGAACTGGGGCGCGTTCGACCCGACGATTGCGGGCGTCAACCCAATTCGTCACCCGCGCCGGTGGTGCCGATTCGGGAACGCTCCCCCGAACCCAGATCAACATCAACGCCAACGCGTGCTTGCACGGCAACGTGCGACTCGGGCAGGTGCATCGCCATGCGACCTCGACATGATCGACCATCGCCTCGTAAGGCTCGGCACCACCTCCACGACAGCGACCCCACAACGCCCGGGCATCGCAACCCAATCCCGACCATCGCGCGTCAACTGCCAACGGTTCGGCAGCGACGATTGCCCGCGGTGTCGGAGCAACCGCGGCCACCTGCTCGATCGTCCACCGTGCCGCGTCCATCACGATGACCCACGGTAGTCATCCGGTGTGACAGTCATCCCTGCAGCGATACCGTCGCTGCGATGAACGCACGAGTTGTTTCTGAGTCACGTCTGATCAAGGCATCGCCAGAGGCGATCTTCGATGTGATCGCCGATCCTGCCCGCCATGGCGATTTCGATGGTTCCGGCACAGTCCAGAATCTTCGAGGTAACGACCAGCGACTGAAACTCGGTTCCAAGTTCGGGATGGACATGAAGATCGGTCCGCTGCCGTACCGGATCAGCAGTACGGTCGTCGAGTTCGATGAGAATCGCCTAATCGCCTGGGCCCACCTTGGCAAGCACCGTTGGCGGTACGAATTGGAACCCGTCGAGGGCGGAACACGCGTGACCGAATCGTTCGACTGGTCGACGTCTCGATTCCCCAAGCTGATCGAGATCGCCCGGTACCCGAAGAAGCACCCGGCCAACATGAGGGCCACACTTGAACGCCTGGCGACATTGGTCGAGGGCTGATTTGACGATGCCGATCGACGTAGTCCACGTCTACTGGCGGCCTGGTTGCGGATTCTGTTCGCCGTTGCGGCGCGGACTCGACCACCTCGGGATCGTCACCGTTGATCACAACATCTGGGACGACGCCGACGCCGCCGCCATCGTTCGGTCACATGCAGGCGGCAACGAGACCGTGCCGACGGTGGTGATCGGTGAGATCGGACTCATCAACCCGACACCGAACGACGTCGCCAGACATCTCGAACACATCGCCCCGCACCTCTTACCCGATGACTACGAACCCGAACCACAAGGCTTCTTCAGCCGCCTCTTCGGCAGCTGAACTGGGCAGCAACACCAATCAAGGCGGATCAGAAACGACCACCGCTGCCAGCCATGTCGAGATCGGGACCGCCGCGACCAAGCCGATCGATCCGACCATCGCACGAATGAATTCAGTCGCGACAATCTCCCGTGTGACCACGTTCGAGATCGACTGACCCGCCTCGACGAACAGCAGCAGCAGTGGAAGCGCGGCCCCGGCATACGCGAGGAATAGCGTGTTGACCGTCGACGAAATGTGATCACGCCCGATTCGGAGCGCCGGTCTCATCACACCCGAAAGCGTCAATTCCGGCTGCACTCGCTTCAACTCCCACACCGCGGACACCTGGGTCACCGTGACGTCGTCAAGCACACCGAGCGCACCAATCACCACTCCCGCGAGCACTATTCCACGTGCGTCGATTCCGGTGCGCAAACCAGCCAGCAGAAAGCTCGAGTCATCCGTGAGGCCGGTCAGATTACTGGTTGTCGCGAACACCCAAGCGAGAAGCGCTGTAAGCACGAGGCTCGCCAGTGTGGAGACGAGTGCCACAGCAGTGGCGACTTCGAATCCGTGAGCGAGGAACAGAGCGATGAACGCGATCACCGACGCCGTCACGATCGCGACCGTGAGTGCATTCGACCCATTGAGGATCGCGGGGAGCGTGAACACGACGATGATCAGCAGGCTGGCGCCGAGGCCAGCGAGGGCACCGAGTCCACGCCATCGCCCGAGCACCAAGACAGCGCCGACGAACAACAACAACAGCACCAGCATCGAACCACCACGGCGGAACTCGTAAAAGCTGTACACACGGTCGCCGGACTCTGACACGAAGACGACAACCGAGATCTCGTCGCCTGCCCGAATCGATGTCTCGACGTTCTGCTCCATTGCTCCGAAGTCCCCTTTGTAGGGTCCGTCGAGCATGACGAATCCGATCAGACGACATTCCACATCAGCGGCGTAGCTGCATGCGACGATGTCGTCAACTTGCACGTCGGCTGCGATCGGATCAGCATCGAGAGCGAGCGGATCGTCGAACACGTCGTCGTCGCTGGGCCACATCACGATCAACGCCACCAGCGTTGCGATGCCACACACGACCACGATCGGCCATAACCAGCGCGCCGCCGTAGCGTTGAGCGGCGGCGTTTCGCGATCGTCGGCCGCGTGTTGGTGTGGGTGCCCACCGACCCCCATTACTGACACTCGCTGCACGTGCCGTAGATATCGACCGCGTGACGGCTCGGACTGAAGCCCGTGATCGCCGCCACATCCTCGAACGATCGATCCATCGCCGACTCGACTGGGTCGGGGAACGTGACGTCAGCGACCGTGCCGCATCCCTCACAGATCAGGTGATGGTGATGTTCTGTGAGGTGCTCAGCGAGTTCGAAGTAGGCGTGGTCACCGACGTGTACCAGCTTGCGAACGACCCCCGCATCCGTGAGCACTGCCAAGGTCCGGTACGCCGAACTTTGGGCAAGCCCCGTGTCGCGACCGAGCACGTCGGGAAGCGTGATCGGCGCGCCGGCGGCGACGAGAACGTCGATCACGGAACGCCGATTCGCTGTGTATTGCTGCTCGACCTCTGCGAGGCGTGCGGCGACGGCGGAATGCAGATCGCGGTCGATGTCGGCGATCACACCTGTACCTCGGGAGGATCGTGATCATGACCGTGGTGATGCAAGCCATGATGTGGGAGTAGTTCAAGTGCGCGTGGTTCGCCGTGGTCGTGACCATGCTCGTCGATCACGACCGACAGGCCGTCGTCGCGAATCAACCGGCCCCCGAACGCTTCGGCGAGTAGGCGCGGGACGAGCACGTCGGTTGGTCGGCCATCAGCAAGGATGCAACCCGCCATCAACATCACACGATCGGCTCGCTTCGCTTCCGCGAGGTGGTGGGTAGAAAACACCACCGTGCCGCCCGCCGTCTTGTGCTGTTCGATGACCTCCAGGATCCGAAGTTGACTCGGTAGATCGAGCCCAGTGATCGGCTCGTCCAGCAGTAGCAAATCGGGCTGCGCGACAATTGCCTGCGCGACCAGTACGCGCTGACGTTGTCCCCCGGAGAGATCGCCAAACGGGCGCTTTCGGAGGTGTTCAACCTCGAGCCTCACTGCCGCCTGCCTGATCGCGTCGCGGTCATCACGACGAAGCCGACCCAAGAGACCGCTGTGCGTGTACCGCCCCATCCGCAAGACCTCCTCGACGGACAACGGCATCCAGCGGTGATGGTCGTGGTGTTGCGTCACCATGGCGACGGAACCGTTGACGGTGACGGCACCCGCCGCCGGTTCGACCAGCCCGGCCAGCACGGACAGCAACGTGGTCTTTCCGCTGCCGTTCGCCCCGACCAGCGCAACCGATGTGCCGACTTCGAACTTGAGGGTGGTTGGAGCGAGTGCTACGACGCTCCCGTAGTGGACGCACACATCCGTGGTCGTTGCCAGGCTTGGCTGCACGCCTGGGGGCGATGAGGTTGCGGTTAGAATGATTCCCAGTCTAGCATGTGAGAATGATTCTCACAAGAATCCCGTTGATCGTCATAACAGTCGTCGCATTGAACGCCTGCGGCAACTCGCCTGACAAATCGGCCGGCACAACTCAATCGGCTCCGCTGGTGGCAACCACCAGCATTTGGGCCGATATCGCATCGCACGTGGCATGCGGTGAGGCCGTAGCGGCGATCGTCCCAGCTGGAGCAGACCCGCACTCGTTCGAACCATCACTGCAGGATCGTGAACTTCTCGACTCTGCAGCAACCGTGATTGCCAACGGCAGCGATCTCGAAGAGAGCCTTGTCGATCTGCTTGACACGATCGCTGCCAACGGCGTCAACGTCGTCCAGATGACCACGCATGTCGATCTACTCACGGGCGACCCAGAACACGGCGATCAACACAGTGACGATCAACACAGTGACGATCAACGCAGCGACGAAGCCCCCGACGACGGACACGGTCACAGCGATGTCGACGGCAGCGACCCACACATCTGGCAGGACCCGACTCGCATCGCCGGCGCACTCGACGTGATCGCATCTGCCGTTATCGCCGCAGGTCGTGACGCTGACGCGATCCATGAGTGCACCGATGTGTACCGAGCCGAGCTCGAAGACCTCGACGCTGACATCACGGTGATCCTCGAGCCGATCCCTTCGGCGCGTCGTGTCCTCGTCACCAGCCACGATGCGCTCGGCTACTTCGCCGATCGATACGGGTTCACGATCGTCGGTACCGTACTTCCGTCGACCAGCACAATCGCCGAGACCAGCGCCGCTCAGCTGGCCGGGCTTGCCGATGCGATCTCCGACCACGCCGTTCCGGCGATCTTCGTGGAGGAGTTCGAATCGTCGGCTGACGCCAAAGCGCTGGCCTCGCGACTGGATGTCGCCATCATTCCTCTCGTGACCGACTCGCTCGCTGCTGACGGTGCAGCATCCACCTACGTCGGTCTGCTGCGATCCAATGCCGAGGCGATCGCAGACGCACTTGGATGATCCTGGGATGATGGGCACGTGAGCTGGCTGACACACCCGATTGCCTGGTGGCTGACTCCGTTCGTCGACAATCCGTTTCTTCGCGATGCGCTGTGGGCGGCGTTGCTGAGCGTGCTGTGCACCAGCGTGATCGGCACGTGGGTGGTACTGCGCGGGCTCAGCTTTCTCGGCGACGCGCTCTCGCACGGCGTGCTACCTGGCATCGCGATCGCGTTTGTGGTCGGGGGTAACACGACGATTGGCGCCCTCGTGGCAGCACTGGCGATGGTCGCCGGTGTGCACCTGATCCGCAACGCTTCGCCACTGCCCGACGATGCGTCGATCGGTGTGCTGTTCGTTGGATTCCTGGCGCTGGCGGTTGTCGTGATGTCTGCGCAGGAGGGGCGCGGCGCCGGCGATCTCACGCGATTCCTGTTCGGTTCGATCAACGCTGTCGACGGCAGCGATCTGCGAACGTTGATGATCGTGGCGGCGATCACGGTCAGCTCCGTGATCGTGCTACACCGAGCGCTGCTGGTCGGTACATTCGATCCGGTCCAGGCCCGCTTGATCGGATTTCGGCCAGAGCTGACGCATTTCGTCCTGCTCGTCTTGTTGGCGCTGTCGATCGTGGCTTCGTTCGAGACGGTCGGCAGCCTGCTGGTCTTCGCATTCCTGATCGCGCCACCGGCAACTGCATCGCTGATGGTGCGACGCGTGTCGCTGATGATGATCACCGCCGTCGTAATCGGTGCGATCAGCGCTGTGATCGGAATCCTGGTGAGCTACCACCACGACACGGCGACCGGCGCGACTATGGCTCTCGTCACCGTGATCGTGTTCATGACGGTGCTGCTCGTCCAGCGAGGGTTCCGCGGAATCACTCGTTGACGGGCCCGGGTACGCTCCGTTCATGGCTGATGGGCGACTGGTGGGAACGGCGATCGCTGATTCGGTGATCGAGCTGATTGGCGACACTCCGCTGGTCCGCATGAAACGGATCATGGAGACCGAGCAGCTACCTGCCGTGTTGGCGATGAAGATGGAGACGTCGAACCCCGGCGGGTCCGCCAAGGATCGGCCAGCGCTCGAAATGATCCTCGCCGCCGAGCTCGACGGCTCGCTGCAACCCGGCGGAACGATCGTCGAGCCGACCAGTGGCAACACCGGAGTCGGGCTGGCAATCGTCGCCGCCCAACGCGGGTACAACTGCGTGTTCGTGATGACCGACAAGGTGGCTCCCGAGAAAGTGTCGTTGCTCAAGGCGTACGGTGCTGAGGTTGTGGTCTGCCCGGTTGCTGTCGCTCCCGACGATCCGACCAGTTACTACAAGGTCGCCGAGCGGCTGACTCACGAACGCAACGCCTTCCGGCCCAATCAGTACGCCAATCCCAACAATCCGCTCGCCCACACCAAGACGACCGGGCCGGAAATTTGGTGTCAAACCGATGGGCGAATCACTCATTTTGTTGCAGGGGCCGGCACGTGCGGAACGATCACCGGTACGGCCCGGTTCTTGAAGGAGCGGAATCCGAAGGTGCGGATCATCGCCGCCGACCCGGCCGGCTCGGTGTTTTCCGGCGGCTCTGGGAGGCCGTATCTGGTGGAAGGTGTTGGTGAGGATTTCTTTCCGGCCGCCTGGCAGCCAGATCTGTACGACGAAGTAATCGCCATCTCGGATGAGGAGAGTTTTCTCACCGCCCGTGCGGTCAGTCGGGTCGAGGGGATCCTGATCGGCGGATCCGGTGGTCTTGCGGTGGCCGCCGCCATCCAGGTGGCCCGTCGCGCCGCGCCAGATGACATCGTCGTCGTGCTCAACCCCGACTCCGGCCGCGGCTACCTCTCTCGCGTGTTCGACGACGCCTGGATGGCGAACTACGGATTTCTCACCGAGTGCGATCAGTGCATCGGTGCCGTGCTCGACGCCCGCAACGCCACGCTCGACAACCTGTTGTATGTCAGTCCGACCACGACGGTTCGGTCGGCGATCGACACGATGCGGGCCAATGGTGTCAGCCAACTCCCGGTATGCAAGAACACGCCGCCGTTCGCTGTTGCCGAGGTTGCCGGTTCGGTCGACGAACTCGAGTTGATGGAGTCGATCGCCAACGATCCGGCGGCAATGGACGTACCGGTCGAGCAAGTGATGGGGCCGAGGTTGCCGACGATCGGGATCGGGCAGAAGCTCGATCTGGCAATCGAAATGTTGCACCACTCGCCGGCGCTACTGGTGCTGTCCGGCGGGCGGCCGCTCAGCGTGCTGACCCGCACCGACATTCTTTCTTACTTCGAAGCGCGAGCGCAGGGGTGACCGATGGGTGAGGAACAGGAGCAGCGCGGTTGGGCGTTCGAAACGTTGGCAATCCATGCCGGGCAGGAACCGGACGCGGCGACCGGAGCCGTGGTCCCGCCGATCTCATTGGCAACGACGTTCGCCCAGAGCGAAGTCGGTGTTCACCTCGGGTACGAGTACTCGCGGTCTGGCAATCCGACCCGAACCGCACTGGAAACACAAGTCGCCGCACTGGAACAGGCACGCCACGGTTTGGCGTTTGCCAGCGGTCTCGCAGCCGAGGACAACGTGTTACGGCTGCTCCGTCAAGGTCAGCGAGTATTGCTCGGCAACGATGCCTACGGCGGAACATTTCGATTGATTTCCAAGGTTTGGGCACCGCTTGGGTTCCCGTGGACGGCAGTCGATCTCGGAGACCTCGATGCGTTGGTCGCCAATTGGCCTGACGACACCGGCATGGTGTGGTTGGAAACACCGACCAACCCACTGCTGACCTGTTTTGACATCGAAGCGATCAGCGCGATTGCCCATCAGCGTGGGGCACTTGTCGTCGTCGACAACACGTTTGCCACGCCGTACCTACAGCAGCCGATCGCGTTGGGCGCCGACATCGTCGTCCATTCGGCGACCAAGTATTTGGGTGGTCACAGCGACGTCGTCGGCGGTTTCCTCGCAGTTGACGATGACGAGCTGGCACGACGATTGCGGTTCACTCAGAACGCTGCTGGCGCTGTGCCGTCGCCGTTCGATTGCTATCTCGTGTTGCGTGGGGTCAAGACGTTGGCGCTGCGGATGGACCGCCACTGTGAGAACGCCCGAGCGATCGTCGATCTGCTCACCGGACATGCAGCGGTTGAACGTGTGCTGTATCCGCAGCTCCCTGATCATCCCGGTCACGCCGCCGCCGCCAAGCAGATGCGGGACTATGGAGGGATGGTCAGCTTCACGGTCAAGGGTGGCGAAGCGGCCGCCCGCCGAATCGCGGCGGCAACCGAACTGTTCACGCTTGCCGAGTCGCTGGGTGCGGTCGAGAGCTTGATCGAACATCCGGGTGCGATGACCCACGCCTCAGCAGCAGGATCCCCGCTCGAAGTGCCGGCCAATCTGATCCGGCTATCGGTCGGCATCGAACACGCCGGCGATCTCGTAGCCGACCTCAACCAGGCCCTCGAAGCCGGGTAAATCCCGCCAAATCGAATCCTCACCAGGTCTTGGCACCGACCCTTCGTTAAAGCCCCACGCCAATTTTGCGGCAGGGATCTGGACACCGAGCGTCGTGATTCCTGCCGCAAACTCTTGACCCGAGTTCTGTGGCAGGGATCTGGACACGGAACGTCGTGATTCCTGCCGCAGAATTGGACGGCTGCGTCGAAGGATCGATGTCGAAGGATCGATGCAGTGAGGACGGTGGGTTGTTACCGACCGCGAAGTTGGTCGACGATCGGGGCGAAGGAATCGGGGTCACGGAGCACGACGTGACTGATGCCGATCAACTGCCGAAGCCGTTCGAGCTTGTCGACGATCTGCTGGACGGAACCGATCAATACGAACGGCGTGCCGTCGATCGTGTCGGTGTCGAGTCCGAATCGACTTCCGGCCACGTCTGACGACAGTGCGTCAGGACCCACGGCCGCCAACTGCACCAACGTCGACCGTTCGATCTGATCGTCCCGATCACCCGCCACTTCCGTCAACCTTCGCGACCGCTCGATCACTTGGTCGATTGCGAATCCACCCGGCCCCGGTTTTCCGCCCTCGCCGTGTGTCAGACCGGTGAACTGGAAGATGTCGGCGTACCGAGCGCCAAGCGCCACCACGCGTTGGCCGTGGCCGCCAATCAAGAACGGGATGTGCGGTTGCGATGCCCGCGACTCCATTTCAGTCACGGCGACGTGATGATGTTCACCGTTGAACTCGCACGTTCCGTCGTCGAGCAGCGAGCGCAGCACCCTCAACGACTCGCCGAAGCGATCGACTCGTTCCTTCGGTTGGCGCAGCGTGAGCCCGATCGAGTCGTGTTCGGCTTGGTCATACCCGGTCCCGAGGCCGAGTACGAGCCGGCCGGCAATCATCCGATCGACGCTCGCTGCCGTTCTCGCCAGCAGTGCCGGATGATGGAACTCGTTGTTGATCACAAGCGGGCCGACTCGTAGCCGTTCGGTCGCCAGCGCGGCAACCATCAGCGGTGCGAACGGATCGTCAGCACCGAAGTGGTCATACGAGTAGAGCTCGTCGTAGCCGAGCGCTTCGACGCGTCGGGCGAATGCGGTGAGTTCGGCTGGGTCCTCAAATCCCATCTTCTGAACCGCAAATCGAAACGGACGGGTCGCTGACGGAGCGGTCATTCCCATACGCTAGCAGTTGATATCGATGAGATATCAACACGCTACACTTGGGACGATGAGTGATCGAGAGGCACTGTTCGTTCGGCTCCCGTCGAGATTGGCGTTGCAGCTCGATGCCCACATCCAGGCAGACGGCCGCACCAAGCAGGCGGTGGTGACTGACCTTCTGGCGACCCAACTCGATACCCCGACCGGTCACGATGACGAAGAGATTCTCGATCTCATGGCCGTTGCAGCGCTCTTGCGGGTCAGCGAATCGGACGTTCTCGCTCGGATCGTTGACGGCAATTTTCCTGCGCGCCGCTTCGGAAAGGTGTGGCGCTGCTCACGCAACGCCGTCATGGCTTGGCTCGCCGGGACCGATCCGGTCACACAACGTTCGACCGGCTTCACGCCACCCTGATAGTCACCAGGTACTCGCCGCCTCACACCTCGAGAACAGCCTTTAGAACAGGGTCGGTTGCTCGGGTCGGTAGACGCGTTGGACGCCTGGCCAGGGGACAAAATGGTCCATGAAGATCCACGTTCTGCGATGGATCGCCGACGGGCCGTAGCCCTGGAGGGCTGCCTTGTGAACTGGGCAGGGGTAACCCTTGTTCGTGTCGAACGACCACTCCGGATAGCTCTCCGCTAATTCACGCATCTGGCGATCGCGCACGACCTTGGCAAGGATGCTGGCGGCGGCGACGCTCAAACAGTGCATGTCGGCTTTGACCCGCATCTCGACCCGCGGTACGCACGGTGATACGAAGTTCCACTTGCCGTCGCTGACCGCAACATCCGGCGTCATCCCGAGTCCGTCGATCGCTCGTTTGCATGCCAGCCGTTGAGCGTCGGCCATCCCCATTTCGTCGCATTCCTCCTGGCTAGCAGCACCAATCGACCAGGCAACGCACCAGTCGGCGATTCGATCGAAGAGTCGCTCACGATCCCTCTCTGTCAGCATCTTCGAGTCGCGAACGCCGAGCACGCGCGTGTCCCTCGGCAGGATCGCCGCCCCGACCATCAGTGGTCCTGCCCACGCACCCCGGCCCACCTCATCAATGCCCACGATCGACTCGTATCCGGCCGCCCAGAGTTCCTGTTCGATCTTGCGGGTCGGCGCCCGACCGCGTGCAGCCATCGACCTGAACCTACCTGAGCTACCCTCGACCCGTCGTCGACCGACGTCGAACCGATCACGAATCAGCGAATAGTGAGAGCGCTACCGGAGCACGAGCTGGGCGTCGCCCGCTTCGACCGTGCCGACTTGCCAGAACCCGTTAGCGACCAGCGTCTCGGCGGCATCGGGTAAGACAGATGCAAGCAAGCCACCCGATGTCTGCGGGTCGAAGCAGATCGCCTCCGGCCCGTCAGGCGCTGTGGAGTCGAGATGCCCAACGAGATAGTCACGGTTGCGCGGGTCGCCTCCGGTCCGTTTCCCCTGGTTGGCTGCGTCGAGCGCGCCGGGGTAGATCACCAAGTTGGCCGTGTCGACCACCACTCGGACACCGCTCCGTTCGGCCATCTCCCAACCATGACCGGCAAGTCCGAAACCGGTGACATCAGTGACGGCATGTACTGCGTCGCCGAGCGAGATCAGCATTTCGGCGGCGGCGCGGTTGAGAGTCTTCATGCCGTCGATGGCGACCCGCTTCTGATCCTCGGTGCCGGCCGCCAAGGCCAGTCCGGT
>JANMTV010000380.1:0-31642 GCA_031390905.1 Ilumatobacteraceae bacterium
CTCCCGCCGACTCTCCGGTGACGGCTTCTCCGCCAGAACCGGTCACGACACCGACCACGACACCGACCACGACACCGGTCACGACACCGACCACGACACCGACCACTACGCTTCCGACGGTGACCGTTCCACCCACTGCGACGATCCCACGCACGTCGGTCGTCCCGACGCTGCCACCGCGGGCAAACGGACCCGGAGCTGGGAACGGGAACGGTGGAGGTCCAGCAGGTCCGTAACTCGGCTGCTACACCCCCTGAGTAGCCTCGGAGTCATCGCTGATCATCCGGTGCTTCAGGCGTTCTCGCCCGCCGTACGGGAGTGGTTCGCGTCGTCGTTTCCTGAACCTACTCCGCCTCAGATCCTGGGCTGGCCGCACATCATTGCGGGTGAACACACGCTGATTTGCAGCCCGACAGGCTCCGGCAAGACACTCACAGCATTTCTCGCATCGATCGATCGCCTCGTGACCTCGCGCCGACCTGACGAGCGCACGCACCGAACTCGGGTGCTCTACATTTCGCCGCTTCGAGCGCTGGCGTTCGACATCGAGAAGAACCTGCGTGCGCCGCTCGTCGGGATCGGCCTGGCAGCCGAGCGACTCGGTGTCGGTTTCACCGCCCCAGAGGTCGGTATCCGGACCGGCGACACTGCTGCCAACGATCGTCAGAAGTTGATTCGACGTCCACCGGATCTGTTGATCACGACTCCTGAGTCCCTGTACTTGATGCTCACGTCGTCCGCACGTGAAACTCTGCGGGGTGTCGAGACTGTGATCGTCGACGAGATTCATGCCATGGCAACCACCAAGCGCGGTGCCCATCTGGCATTGACGCTTGAACGGCTCGAGCAAGTCACGGATCGGCCTCCACAACGGATCGGGCTATCAGCGACTCAGCGTCCGCTCGAGGAAACCGCTCGGTTTCTGGGCGGCTACTCGGCTGGTGACCTACCGCGCCCGGTTCGGATCATCGACACTGGCGTGCGCAAGCGTCTCGAGCTCGAAGTCGTCGTACCGGTCGAAGACATGAGTTCCCCTGGCCAGGAAACACCGATCGGCGAGCCAGGCAGTGGCCAACGCCGTTCGAGCATCTGGCCCAGCATCTATCCGCGAGTGTTGGAGCTCGTGCTCGCTCACCGCTCCACGATCATCTTCTGCAACGCCCGTCGGGCCGCCGAACGGATGGCCGCCAAACTCAACGAGCTCTACGAGGAGCAAGCCGGTGATCAAGAAGTCGATCTTGTAAGAGCGCATCATGGGTCGTTGGCGCGTGAGCAGCGAGTCGTGATCGAGGATCAACTCAAACGCGGCCTGTTGCGAGGGATTGTCGCCACGTCGTCGCTCGAACTCGGGATCGACATGGGTGCCGTCGATCTTGTGATCCAGATCGAGTCGCCAGGTGCGGTCAGCCGCGGCCTTCAACGGATCGGACGCGCTGGGCATAACGTTGGCGAGCCGAGCAAAGGCTCGATCTTCCCGAAACATCGCGGCGACCTGATCGAAGCGGCGGTTGTCGCCCGACGGATGATCGACGGCGAGATCGAACACACTCACTACCTGCGTAACCCGCTCGACGTGCTCGCCCAACAGATCGTTGCCCATGTTGCCGCAACCGGTGACGTTGCCGTCGCTGACCTTGCGGCACTCGTGAGGCAATGTGCCAACTTCCACGATTTGTCCGATGAGCTGCTCGCCAACGTGCTCGACTTGCTCGCCGGTCGGTACCCGAGCGAGGAGTTCAACGAGTTGCGTCCGCGCCTCGTTTGGGACCGCGTCAACGATGTGGTGCGTGCACGCGAGGGTTCGAAGCGACTCGCCGTCACGAGTGGTGGAACGATTCCTGACCGAGGCCTGTTCGGCGTCTTTCTTCCCGATGGGAAACGGGTCGGCGAACTCGACGAGGAGATGGTCTACGAGAGCCGACCTGGTGACACGTTTGTACTCGGGGCCTCGACGTGGCGGATCGAAGACATAACGTTCGAACGCGTCATCGTCACCCCGGCGCCTGGCCAACCCGGCAAGATGCCGTTCTGGCATGGTGACCGGCCGGGTCGTCCGCTCGAGTTGGGCCGTGCGCTCGGTGCGTTCGTGCGTGAGATCCGAGCTATGCCGCAGGATCGGGCACTCACCCGACTGCACGATCACTACTCCCTCGACGAGTGGGCGGCGGGAAACGTCGTGCAATATCTCGCCGATCAGGCCGAGTCGACAGGTGCCGTGCCTGATGATCGAACGATCGTCGTCGAACGGTTCCGTGACGAGATCGGCGACTGGCGCGTGTGCGTTCTCAGTCCGTTCGGCACGCCGGTGCACGCCCCCTGGGCGATGGCGATCGAACGCCGATTGGTCGACCGGTACGAGGTGCCAGTCGAAACGATGTGGGGCGACGATGGGATTGTGATCCGGCTTCCGGAGGCGGCTGATCAACTCGACCTCGATGTGTTCCTCATCGATCCCGACGAGATCGATCAACTCGTGATGTCGACGTTGCCGCAGACTTCGTTGTTCTCCGCCCGGTTCCGGGAATGCGCCGGCCGCGCACTACTCCTCCCCAGGCGGCGGCCTGACCAGCGAACGCCGCTCTGGCAGCAACGTCAACGTGCCGCCGACCTGCTGGCGGTTGCGGCGAAGTATCCGACGTTCCCGATCTTGCTGGAGGCGTCCCGCGAGTGTCTGCAAGACGTGTTCGATGTGCCCGCCCTCCGTCAGGTGCTCGGGCAGTTGCAATCGCGCCAGATCAGGCTGATACAGGTCGACACACCCAGTTCGAGTCCTATGGCGTCGAGTCTGTTGTTCAACTGGATCGCCGCCTACATGTACGAGGGTGACGCTCCGCTCGCCGAAAGGCGTGCTGCTGCCTTGTCTCTCGACCGCGACCTGCTGCGAGCATTGCTCGGTGCCGAGGAGCTTCGTGAACTGCTCGATCCTGGCGTGCTGGCCGACGTCGAGTTGGAGTTGCAGTGCCTTGCCGATGGTCGCCGGGCTCGCTCGACCGACGAGTTGCACGACGTATTGCGCAAGGTTGGTGAACTCACGTCGACCGAGCTCGAGCTCCGTGTCGAGGGCGATACCGGAGCGGCTTGGCTGGCTGAGTTGATCGCTCAACGTCGGGTGATCGAGGTCGGGATCGGCGGCGAGGTTCGGTTTGCCGCCGCTGACGATGCGGCCCGTTACCGCGATGCCATAGGTTGTTCGTTGCCGCTCGGCTTGCCGATCGCCTTCATCGATCCTGTGCCACGCCCGCTCGAGGAGCTCGTCGGCCGGTACGCCCGCACCCATGCGCCGTTCCAGTCAGCCGATGTTGCGAGAAGGTTCGGGTCGTCGACCGAGCGGATCGACGGAGCGTTGGCGGCGCTCGAGTCCGATGATCGGGTGGTTCGTGGCGAGTTTCGCCCAGAGGGCGTGCTTCGTGAGTGGTGCGACGTCGACGTGCTGCGACAGTTACGGCGGCGGTCACTGGCGACATTGCGTCGTGAAGTCGAGCCGGTCGAACCGGAGGCGTTCGGTCGATTTCTTCCGGTTTGGCATTCGATCCCCGGCGAGCGGCGAGGTCTCGACTCGCTGGTCGACACGCTCGGCATGTTGTCGGGAGCGGCGCTGGTTGCGTCCACGATCGAGCGTGACGTGCTGCCGGCACGAATCGTCGGGTATCGGCCCAACGCACTCGACGAACTCTGCACCGCTGGCGAAGTGGTCTGGGTCGGGGCCGGTGCGATCGGGTCGCGTGACGGCCGAGTCCGGCTCTGTTTCGCAGACCAGGTTGGCTTACTCGCTCCAGGTTGGGAGTCGGTCGATCGCCCAGAAGGTGTGCTTCACGATGCGCTCCGGGTGGTGCTTGCTGAGCGCGGTGCCAGCTTCTGGGGCCAGGTCCGCGATGCCTCGCCTGACGCCAACGATGCCGAACTGCTCGTGGCGCTGTGGGATCTGGTTTGGGCAGGGGAGGTGACCAACGATTCGTTGGCCCCTCTTCGGGCGGTGCTGGCGGGTGGGGGAATCGCTCCGCCCAAACGATCAAGGACTGGTTCTAGACCGCGGCCCGGCCGGTTGAGTCGACTAGGCCCACCAGCTGGTGCCGGCCGGTGGAGCCTGGTACAACCACTCCTGGAACCGGTTCCGAACTCGACCGAGGCAGCCCACGCCCAGGCGTTGCAGTTGCTCGAGCGGTACGGCGTGGTCACTCGGGAAGCGGTGCTGGCTGAAGGGGTAGTTGGCGGATACGCCTCGGTGTATGCGGTACTCAAGGTGCTGGAAGAACGTGGTCGCGCCCGCCGCGGATATTTCGTGGCCGGGCTCGGGGCGGCGCAGTTCGCGCTCCCCGGCGCGGTCGACCGACTGCGTTCAACACGGGAAACCGTTGACGAGCGGATCAATCCCGATCAAGTTCCGGCACCGATCGTGTTGGCGGCTACCGATCCGGCTCAGCCCTACGGCGCGGCGCTGGCGTGGCCGCCTTCACCCGGTCGCCCAGCCCGTTCGGCGAACGCCCTCGTCGTACTGCATCAAGGAATTCCAGTCGCTTGGTTCGACCGGCGCGGGCACCATTTGGTCACATTCCCGACGACGCTCTCTGACCCGAGTTGGGCCGCAGCGTTGGTCGAACTCGTCAAGAATGGGCGTCAACGTAGTGTCGAGGTTCGCAAGGTCGATGGTCAACCGGTGCCGCCCGAGATCCTCGCACTGTTGCGATCCGTCGGGTTTGCCGATGGCTACCGTGGCCCGATCCTGCGCGGCTAACCCCCCGCCGCCAACCCCCGCGTTCAAGTCGCGCTCAACCCCTCCATCCCGCGCTGAGCGCGACATGAACGCGGTTCAGACGGGGGCGAGTTCGGCTGAGACGGCCTGGTCGCGACCGTTTTGTTTCG
Organism: Ilumatobacteraceae bacterium; assembly: GCA_031390905.1. Classification (GTDB taxonomy): domain Bacteria; phylum Actinomycetota; class Acidimicrobiia; order Acidimicrobiales; family Ilumatobacteraceae; genus Ilumatobacter. The sequence goes on from JANMTV010000380.1 coordinate 4,861, forward strand.
CCGAGTACAGCGCTCGGTCAGCCGATTCAAGGGTCGTGTTGACGTGTTCGCTGGCACCATGGGCGATCCCGATCGACACGGTGACGTTCGAGCCGTCAGGGAGCTGAATCTGGCGCACCGCATCGACAATCCGATCGGCGACCCAGCGTGCCTCAGTCGTCGAGGCACCGGGAAGTAGAACACAGAACTCTTCGCCGCCATATCGGTAGACGACGTCCGACTGACGAACGTGGGAAGACAACACCGTGCTGACCTGGCGAAGAATCTCGTCGCCTATCTGGTGGCCGAACGTGTCGTTGACCCGCTTGAAGTGGTCGACATCGATCATGATCACTGCTGCGCGCTCATCGCGTGATCGCCGCTGCGTATCGAGGTCGTGGTCGAGTCGTCGACGATTTGCGAGGCCGGTCAGACCGTCGCTCCACGCAAGTGCGGCGAGGTCAGGTGCAGCGGTTTGGTGGCGAAGCTTGTTGGCCAACGCGGCGATCGCAAGTATGAGCAGCGCTCCGCCAGCGACGACCAGCAGTCCGATCGAGTTGCTGCCGTCCGAATCACTTTTCTGGATCGTCGGCGCAATCACGCCACGCGTACTGGCGATTCGATTGAGGTCGTCGATCGCAGCGTCATACACGACGCTGGGCGGGATCAACCGCCCGAGCTCCTCGGGGCTTGTGTTGGCCGGTCGCGGCAACGGGTCGAGCACGGTACGGATTGCCTCGGACAGTTCGATGCCGAGTTGATCGAACCGAATCATTGTGTTCTGACCTTCGAGATCGATCTTCCTGAGTTGGGCTCGTGCTTCGGCCAGGTCGGCAGGGCCGACGTTCGATTCCGGTGCGATGAGAATCAGGAGCTCTTGTTCCTGAGCGACGAGGTGTGCGGCACTGGTTGCCAACTGTCGAACGGTGTCAGAAGAATCAGCTACCGCAACAGCTGTCGCCGCAGGGCTGAGGACCACGGTGACCGTAGCTGCGAGGGCGAGGCGTAGTTTCATCACCTAACAGATCGGCCCAGATTGGCCGATCCTTGAGGTCTAATCGTCGACTCGATGGTTCATGCAATCCGGTGGACGACTCGGAGACCGGCCCAGGCAAGTGCGCTGATCTCGCGGGCGATCTCATCGGGATCGAATTGTTGCCCGAGCCCGACCAGTCGGCGGCTAGCGCCCTCGGCCAATCCAACCAGTGCATGAGCCAGCGTTCGACGATGCTCGGGGTCGATGTCGATCGCGATCAGTGGAGCGATGGCGGCCGCGGCCTCGTCGGTGATGCGCCGAATTTGGGCACTCAGGTCGGCATCGTGCCGGGCGCTACCACCGAACAGCAGCATGAACTCGTCGTGGCGGTTCGAGACCCAGCGGAAGTACGCGAGGAACCCCTGCTCGGTTTGCTCGCGGCCGTCGCGGGCGTCGGCTGTTGCCTTGGCGATCGCTGAAATCATCCGGTTGCCGACCTCGTCGAGGAGCGCCGCGTACAGATCGCTCTTCGAGTCGAAATGCTGGTAGAGAACGGGTTTCGTGACGCCGGCCGCATCGGCGATGTCGTTCATCGATGCGCCGTAGTAACCGGCGCGGCCGAACACATCGATCGATACATCGAGAATTTGTTGGCGGCGAGCGTCTGCAGATAGGCGAGGGGCGTTCATGGAGTTACCCAAGGGTAACCGAACTACAACCCTCGTTCCACATCTTCTCGCTCTGCGGCTTTGACGGCGTATCCGAGCACGATGCTGGGTGCCAGCAGGGCAAATGAGATCGCCATGCAGGTCACGATCAGCGTTGCCATCGTGGCGGTGAATCCGAACGCAAACGCGATCACGAACAATGCGACTGCCAGTGCCAGGACGAGGTAGCCGATCCGGTTCGCGAGCAGGGTCCATTTGGCGACCTGTTGACGGCGTTGGCGGACCGGGTCGTCGGATGCTCGGTTGGATGGCAAGTTCGGGACCATAGCTCGCTGTTGATCGTATGACCTGGTGGTGTCGCGGCGCAGCGGAGATGTGCTGGTTGTCGGGCGCTGATGCGCGATACTCGCGCCGTGCTGAGCGAAGCGAACGGAATGGAACTGGTGCAACGTGCGAATGCCGAACCCGCAGTGCACGATTCATCCGTCACGACCGTTTACCACTACAGCGAGGATGGGACGCTGAAACGGTTCGCGCCACACGTGCCCCCTACCAACCCCGGTCACCCGCCCGCTGTCTGGGCAATTGACGAGCGGCACTCGCCGCTGTACTGGTTTCCCAGGGACTGTCCGAGGATCAGTGTGTGGGCTCACAACGCCGAACAGCAGGAACTGCTCACCGAAATGTTCGAAACCGAAGCAACTCGCCTGTGCGCCGCAGAGACACATTGGCTGCTAGCCGTTCGAGACGCCAAGATCTACCGGTATGAGTTCGACGCTAACCAGTTCAGACCGTGGGCCGACGCCGACGGCCAGTACATCAGCGACGACGTCGTCTTTCCGACCCGCGTCGAACCGATGAATGATCTGCTGGCTTTCCACGCCGCCGCCCAAATCGAGTTGCGGTTCACCCCCCGGCTTGGATCACTGATGGATCGAGTCCTGAGTTCAGGTCTGCCGTTCAGCTTCGTCAGAATTCGCGACGCCCTGCGCTAACGCGTGCTACAGACCGGGCGGCAACAGCCGGTTCACATTTTGGTAGAAGAAGTACAGGGCGACGACGAACGGTGCAATCGTGATCAGGATTCCGAATGAGTCATGACGTGTCTTGCGACTGACCTTGCGATAGATGATGGCGATCGCGATCAACGCCAGTGCCCACAGCGCGATTTGAGGGAGCGCTGTGCGATCGTGGAACCATCCACGAGCAAACGCGTCTGCGGTTTCGTCATGTTGCGCGGTAATGGTTGACGACTCGTCGATGCTGGTTTCCGACGTGGCCTCTCCATCGCCTTTCGGTGTCGAATCGGCTGACGGATTGGTCTCGTCGGTCGGGACAAGGCTGATGACTGGTTGGTCTGCAGTCTCCGCCTCTGTCGATCCAGCGGCGCCTGGTTCGGCAGGTTCGAGTTCGTAGTACGTGGCGATACCGGCCGCAGCTGACTTGTCGGCGTTGAGCACACTATGGACCACCATCCGCTGTTTGGTCGTGTACTCCGGGTGGCAGGTCGTGAGTGTCAGCATGGCAACGGCAGGGTCGGTAGTGGCGATCACCCACGAGTCGTCGGGCGACACGATTTCGGTGGACGTCACCTCGTACACGAATACGTCACCGTTGGCCATCGTCACGATGATCTCGTCGCCGGGTGCGAGTTGGTCGAGGTCGCCGAACGGCGCACCCCACGTGGTTCGGTGTCCTGCGATCGAGGCATTCCCGAGCTGGCCGGGAAGCGGTGTGGCCGGGTAGTGGCCTGGACCTTTCTTGAGGTCGGCGACATCGACCCCAGGAAGCACGTACAGCTCTTTGTCGATCTTGGGAATCTCGAGCCGGGCGAATGCATCGCCGCGCACAATCGGTGGAAGATCGCGAGCGACTGCTTGGGGTCCGTCGTCGTCGTTGGCCGGGCGACTCTCGTCAGCAGACGCGGATGCGTCAGGACTCGTCGTCGCTTCGGCCGGCTCGCTGTTCTCGACTTGACTTGCCGAGGATGGAGGATTGGTTGTGACGTCAGTTCCGTCGTCGTCGTTCTCGACCTGTTGTCCGGCGATCACTTCGTCGAACTGGTTCTCCAGCTTGCTTTGAATGCGGGCGGTTTCGATCCCGGTGCCCCAGAGTTGGTAGGCCACGAACCCGAACATCAACAAGCCGGTTGTGATGAGGATCTTGCCGATCATCCCAACGACGTAACGCCAGTCGTGTGGATCGGGTGGCCGGTCCCATTTGCTGACCCGTTGCCGACGCCGCTCCCACCACGGATGCTGCGAAGCCGGCACATCGTGACTCGCTTCAGCCGTGTCGGCCAATATGTGCTCGGTCACGGCGTGCACGATACTGGTCGAGCCCTCACGCTTCCGGTCGTTCGGCGCGTAGCGTGTGATCCGTTCATGGACCACGGCAGTGACATTCAGAATCAGGCACATGGTGACTCACGGTTCGACACGGTGGTCGCGTTGGAAAACGCCGTTGCCGTGCTCGGCGGCTTTCCGGTCCTGGCAGGAGCTTCGCTGACCATTCGGTCTGGTGAGATTGTGCTGTTGTGTGGCCCGAATGGGGCTGGGAAGACCAGCCTGTTGCGGCTCTGTGCCGGCCTGCTGCCGATCGAGCGCGGGATCGGTCGTGTGTTTGGGCTCGATCTTGCCACTCAGCGTGAGGCGATTCGCCCGCGGGTCGGGATGCTTGGGCATCGCAACGGGTTGTACGCCGATCTCACCGTTGCCGAGAATGTGCAGTTCTGGGGTTCGACGGTTGGGGCGACTGACGAAGAAGTATCGGCATCGATGCGGCGACTGGGTGTCGATCGCCGGCTCGCTGGTGTTGCGGTCGCCAAGCTGTCGGCCGGTCAGAAGCGTCGTACGGCGCTGGCATGTCTGGTCGCCCGTCGGGCCGAGTTGTGGCTGCTCGATGAACCACACGCCGGGCTCGACGCCGATGGTCGCGACGAACTCGACTCGGTGCTTCGTCAAGCTGTCGACTCGGGCGCAACCGTGATCGTCGCCAGCCATGAACTGGAACGCGCCGGTTCGTTGGCCGATCGCGTTCTCGAGGTCATCGCCGGTCAGGTCAAGGAGTTGAGCTCATGAGCCGTTGGCGAATTGCTCGACTTGTGGCCGCCAAGGACCTGCAGATTGAGCGTCGTAGCAAAGTCGTGACGAATCAGGTGCTCCCGTTTGCGGCTGTGACCATGGTGATGTTCGCCTTCGCACTCGATGCCTCGGACCTGTTGGAACGGGTCGCCCCTGGCCTGGTGTGGTTGGCGACGATGTTCAGCTTGTTGATCCTGGTGCAGCGGTCGTTCGCGGTCGAGGCATCTGATGGTGCTCTTGATGCCCTGCGAGTCGCCGGTGTTGACCCGGTGGCGATCTTCTGGGGTAAGTCGATCGCGCTGGCGGTCGAGTTGGTAGTGCTACAGGTCGTGCTGGTGATAGTCGCCGTGCTGTTGTACGGGGCCGAACTGCGGCTGGGCGGTGTGGTGTTGCTCGCCACAACTGTGGTTCTCGCGACCTGCGGGCTGGCCGCCGTCGGTACGCTGTACGGAGGCCTCACAGCCGGGTTTAGTGGTCGCGAAACGTTGCTTCCGCTACTGGTGCTCCCGGTTGTGGCGCCAGTTCTGATCGGGGCAACCCGGGCGATGGAGTCGGCGCTCGGCACTGATGGAGCGGTGGTATCGGAAGGTTGGCCGTGGATCGGCCTGCTGGCCGTGTTCGCCGTTGCGTTCTGTGCCGGTGGGGCTTTGGCGTTCGGTCCCCTGATCGAGGAAGCTACGTAACGAACGGTGACTTCTCAGCCATGACGACGAAATCAATGACGAGCCGCACGACCTCGACCGATCTTGACGCACCGATCCGTCGTCGCGCGGCGACGGGTACCCGGGCGACACGAATCCTGGGTGGTCTGACGATGGCGATGATGGGTTGGTTGGTGGCGTTTGGATTGGGATTCTCGCCAGCCGATCGGGATCAGAAAGAAGCCGTTCGGATCATGTACGTACACGTCCCGACCGTGTGGCTGGCCTACCTCGCGTTCACCGTCACGGCACTGTGTTCTGGGTTGTATCTATTTTCGAAGAAGCACTCGCTTGGGTTCGATCGGTTTGCTGGTGCGAGCGCCGAGATCGGCGTCGTGTTCATGGGACTCACGCTCGTGACCGGAATGCTGTGGGGCAAGATCACCTGGGGCGTGTATTGGGAGTGGGATGCACGGCTGACCACCACTGCGCTGCTGTTCGTGAGTTACGTCGGATATCTCGCCGTGCGCGGGCTTGGCGGCAATCATCACCAGCGGGCCAAGCGCAGCGCGGTGGTTGGGCTGCTTGCCGTTATCGAAATTCCGCTCGTGCACTGGAGCGTCCGGATGTGGCGAAGCCTGCACCAGACCGCAACCGTGCTCGACACCGACGGCGACATCGACATGGACGGTCTGATGTTGTTCAGCCTGTTCGTAGGGCTGATCGCGTTCACGTTGTTGTTCGTCTGGTTGCTGTTGCATCGCAGCCGTTCGATGGCGATGGAAGACATCCTCGACGATCACGGTCTTGATCGTGCCCTCGATGCTCGTCGCGCGGAAGCGGCGATCTCATGATGGCGATTCTGGCGATGCAACACGCCGGGTACATCCTCGGCAGCTACGCCGTCACGTTCGCCGTGATCGGTGGGTTCGCTTGGCGCCTCCTTCGCCATGGTCGGCGGCTCGCCGAACAGGTCGACGACGCCGACAAGTACTGGACCTGACTATGACCGACTTGTCACCACGCACTGGCCAAGACAGCGGGGTGGCTCCCTCCAAGCCTGGCCGCAAGTGGCTCCCGATGATCGTACTGGCGGTTGTGCTGGTTGCCGGCGGCGTGATTGTGACCCAGTTCCTGCGGTCGGCGGTTGACTACTACTGCAACGTCGACGAGGTCGGCGTCCGAGCTGGTTGCGACGAGAATCGTCGGCTGCGGATCCAGGGTCTGGTCGAGCAGGGCACTGTCGAAGTCGTCGGAGGTGACACAGACTTCGTGATTTCGTACAACGGAGTCTCGCTACCGGTCCATTACGACGGTCAACCAGGCGGGATCTTCAAGGAGTGCATTCCGGTCGTCGTGCACGGTCGGTTCGACAGCGCTTCTGCCGTGTTCGTCGGTGACCGGGTCGAGGTCAAACACTCCGATGAGTACGTCGCCGTCAACGACGATCGATTAACCGACGCCGAAGCTGAAGCAGCAGCGTGCGGCACTGAAAGTGCTTGATCGATGATCGTCGCTGTCGGCGTGAATGGGGCACTCGGCAACGCCGGGCTGCTGCTGATGTTGGCGGCTTCGCTGATTGGCGCGCTGACAACCGGCCTGGCAATCGTGACAGGTAACAACAAAGGAGTTCGCCAAGCGCCGGTCTATGCGGCCCTGATCCTGGTGGGAGCCGTGCTGGCGGTGTTGGCGATGCTGCGAGCGCTGATCGACCGTGACTATTCGTTGGCCTACGTTCAACAGGTCGGCTCGTACACGACGCCGGCGCTCTACAACGTGGCAGCAATGTGGAGTGCCCTCGAAGGCTCGATTCTGCTGTGGGTGGTGGTGCTGGCGGGTTTCACCGGCGCGATTGCATGGCGGTTCCGCAAGCGAGCCGCTGATCCGCTGGTCGGTTGGGCACTGGTTGTGATGTTTGTGGTGTGCGCCTTCTTTGCGATCGTCAGCTTCGGCCCGGCGTCACCCTTCAAGGCCGGGCCAACGGTGCCTGTCGGGTTCGATGGGCCTGGCCCGAACCCGCTGCTTCAGAACCACGTACTCGTACTGTTTCACCCGCCGATCCTGTACCTCGGTTACGTCGGGTTTACGGTTCCGTTCGCGTTCGCGATTGCCGCTCTAATCACCGGCCGCGTGGGTGAGGGCTGGTTGCTCGAAACGCGTCGCTGGGCACTGTTCGCGTGGGGCTTCCTGTCGCTCGGAATCCTGCTCGGCGGCTGGTGGAGCTACGAGGTGCTGGGTTGGTCGGGCGTATGGGCTTGGGATCCGGTCGAGAACGCCTCGTTCCTGCCGTGGCTCACCGGTACGGCCTATATCCATTCGGTGCTTGTGCAGCAGCGACGCGGCATGTTGCGGGTCTGGAACCTGAGTTTACTCGTGGCCACATTCGCGCTCACGATCCTCGGAACGTTCCTCACGCGCTCCGGTGTGATCGGCAGCGTGCACGCCTTCGGCTCGGGTGAGGTCGACTCGTACCTGCTCGGATTCTTCGGTCTCGTCGTCGTGGCGTCACTCGGGCTGATTGCCTGGCGCGGCGATCGGCTGCGGTCGCCAGGTGTGATGGATTCGCCGATCTCGCGGGAGGGCGCATTCTTGGCCAACAACGTGATCTTCACCGTGTTTGCTTTCATCGTGTTGCTTGGAACCGTGTTCCCATTGCTGGTCGAAGCGTTCCAGGACCGACGCACGGTGGTTGGTGCTCCGTACTTCAATCGGCTCTCGATGCCGATCGGGATTTCGTTGTTGTTCCTGATGGCGGTGGCACCGGTGTTGCCGTGGCGTAAGGCGTCGCAGGAGTTACTGCGCGATCGGCTGTTCTGGCCGGCCTGGTGCGGTGCAGGCGCGTTGGGCGTTGCCGTGGTTGCCGGTGCCGACGGGTGGGCACCGCTGATTGCCTTTGGACTAGCCGGCTGTGCGTCTGGGGCGGCACTTCGTCAGGTCGTGCTGGCGACTCGCCGACAGGGTTGGCGCGGGCTCGTCGGGCGCGCCAATGGCGGGATGATTGTGCACCTCGGTGTGATTCTGATTGCCGTCGCCCTGGTGGCGTCGAACGCCTACACCAAGTCGGCCGACCTCACGCTGGTGATCGGTGAAACGGTCAGATGGGAGGGTCACACGTTCGAACTGATCGACGTTGTCGACGAGACCGATAGCCGCACCGACGTGGCCCGTGCCAACGTCCGACTCGACGGCGGAGGGATCTACGGACCGGCCATGACGACCTATCTGCAGATGGGCACGACGATCGGTACACCGAGTGTTCGCAATGGGCTGACTCACGACGTCTACCTCACGATCGCCGGAAACAATCCGCCGATCGCTGGCTCCACCGAGATCGTGATCGAAGTGTTTCGAAAGCCGCTGATCATGTGGTTGTGGATCGGTGGCCTCCTGATGGCGATCGGAACCGTGTTGGCGGCGTTCCCCGGTAAGCGACGTCGTCGCCCCACCGATGCAGTGTCGGCACCGATCGACGTTGACGACGTTCGTGAGGTCGTCAGTGTCTGACGATCTTGAAACGACGTCGCGTCGGCGGCGCGTTGCGCCGATCGTCGTCGGCGTCGTGGCGCTGGTGATGGCGTCGCTGTTTTGGCTACTGTTAGCCGCCGACACGAGCGTCAACGAGACCGCCGAGACGCCGTTACTCGGGCAGCCTGCTCCGGGATCGACAGGCACATACGCCGGCGGAAAGCCGTTCGAGCTGTCGCGCCGCAAGGGGAGTTGGGTGGTACTCAACTTCTTCACCTCTGACTGTGTGCCCTGTCAGCGTGAGCACCCCGAGCTGGTCAAGTTTGTCGATCAACAGCGCTCGCTCGGCAACGAAGGTGCCGAGTTCTATTCGATCGTCCAGAACGACGACGAAGCAAACGTCGATGACTTCTTCGCGGAGCGCGGCGGCGACTGGCCGATTGTCTACGACGATCAGTACCAGTTCCAGAATGACTTCGGGGTTGCACAGGTGCCGGAAACTTGGATCATCGACCCCGACGGATTCGTGCGAGGGCGAATCATCTCAGAGGTGACGGCAGAGTTTCTGAGCATGAACATCCAAACGCTGCGCGAGCCCGCCCAATGAGCACATCGGTGTGGAACAAGCGTGTAAAACGATGGCCCGGTTGGGTGTTGTTGGCGTTCGTCTTCGTCGGATTGCTGACAGTTGGTGCGTCGCGCGACGGTGGCCCGCAAACTCCGCAGGAACGCGCCGCGGCGGTCTCGAAGCGCCTGGCGTGTCCGGTTTGTCAGGGCGAGAGCGTGTACGAATCGCGCAACACAGCCTCGAACGCGATCCGTCAGGCAGTCAAGCAGGAGGTCGCCGACGGTCGGCTTTCCGACGACGAAATCGTGCAACGTATCGTCGTCGCCTACAACGGTGAGGAGTTGTTAGTGCCGACTGCCAGCGGGATTGAAGCGTTGGCATGGGCCTTGCCTGCGACGGCGTTCGTGTTCGGCGTGGCCGGGCTGACGATCGCGTTCAGGCGATGGCAAGACAGCGCCCGTCGGCTCGGCTTAGCGACCGACGAGGACTACGCGCTCGTTGCCCGAGCTCTCGATGACGACTCGCTTGACCGAGATGAACCCTGACCGGCTCGCCGAACTCGAGGCCGAACAACGCTTTCTGTTGCGATCGTTGGCCGACCTCGAACGAGAGCACGAAGTCGGCGATGTCGACGAGATCGACTTCAGGGAACTGAAGGATGGTTACACCGTGCGCGCAGCGGCCACGATGCGTGCGATCGCCGGCGGTCGTTCTGCGCTCCCCGCTCGCCCGCCGGCGAACTGGAAACGACGAGCGATGTTTGGTGCCGCCGTATCAGTGGCGATCGTCGTCGTCTGGTGGGCGCTGGCTGTGTCGTCAGCTGAGCGACTCCCCGGTCAGGAAATCACCGGACTCGACCCTCGTAGCGAGCGTCAAACATTGATCGTGCAAGCCAGAGCGTTGCAGTTCGAGCGTCCGGTCGACGCCGCTGCGTTGTACGCCAAGGTGTTGGAAATCGATCCGCTCGACGTCGAAGCGCTGACGTACCGCGGCTGGACGTTGGCACTTGCGGCGCGAACGGCACCGGATCAATCGACAGCAGCGGCAATGGTCGGGGAATCGGTTCAGTCGCTGCTGCTGGCGATCGAAACCGACCCGACCTACCCTGACCCGTTTTGCTTCCTCGGCATTGTCCAGTTCCGTTTCGTTGGTGATGCCAACGCCGCCCGGCCGCTGATCGATGGATGCCTCAGGTCGAACCCCCCAGCCGACGTACGCGGCCTGGTCGAAGCGATCGACGCCGACATCACGCAAGCCCTCGATGAGCAAGGGTCCGCCGAATCGACCGGTGCTGACGAATAGGCTCCGCTGATGTCGAGTTATGGGGATCCGCCGCCGCCACCACCACCGTTTGGTGGGGGAGGCACACCGCCTCCTCCGCCGCCGCCGCCGAACTTCCCGCCGACGGGTGGTCCCCCTGGATATCCGCCGATGGGTGCGCCAGCCAGCAAGACGAACGGGATGAGCATCGCTTCGATGGTGCTCGGGATCGTGTCGATCGTGTGCTGCACGTTGTTCGTCGCGGCCGTGTTGGCTCTGGTGTTCGGCTACGTCTCAATCAATCAGATCAAGGCCGACCCCACCCAAAAAGGTCGTCGTATGGCGATCGCCGGGATTGCGCTCGGTGGCGTCTCGATCCTGCTCGGCACCATCGTGTGGGTGTTCGGGGACACGAGTTTCAACTTCGGCGACAACCAGTTCGGCAACTGATCGAAGCAACTACACCGCGGGCGGCGGCCAGACCGTGGCCTGCACGATCTCGCCTTTCTTGTTGCGCTTCAACACCCAAACCGACGCTTTGCGCCAATCGGGTGGCGTGCGAATTTCGGTGCCGCGACGCTGCAGCGCGGCGATCGTGGCCGGAATGATGTCGCCGTGACTGCACAGCACACTCGACGCCGGCACCTCGGCGAGTAGCTCGAGCAAAGGTTCGAACGGCTCGCCCTCACTCAACCGTCGATCGACTTCGATCGCTGAATGGAGGCGCTTGCCAAGTGGCTCCAAGGTTTGGATGCACCGCACGTACGGGCTCGAGAACAGCAACGACGCCGGTACTTTGGAAAGCCGCTTACCGAGATGTTCGGCCTGCTTCCAACCTGTCTTGCTGAGTGGTCGGTCGATGTCGTCACCTTCCCAGACGCGCCGCTCCCCGGCCTTGGCATGACGGACGAGATACAGCTGAGCCATCACGCGCATCCGTCTCAGCGGGTCAGTTCGCCGGTCAGTTGCTGATGTCGTGACGTCAAACCGCGGGCCATGATCCCGAATGCGATTGCCCCCGCGATGCTCACGAGTGCAGAGATCAGGGTGACCGTGCCGTCGTAGATGATTGTCTCCGCCGTCGCCCGTTCTCGATTGCCGAGTCCGCTCAAGGTGCTGCTTGCTTGGCTGATCAGAATCGCCACCGGAACCAGGCTGTAGATCACGAACCACCCAGGTGGTGGCGTCAGACTCGGCGGCGGGGGAGGAGGGGCAGCAGGTGAGGATGGAGTCGGGGGAGGTGGAGGCGGCGGGGAGGAGAAGTCGCTCACGGACCCGCACGGTACTTGCAAAACGCATGAGGTTGTTGCGCCCAGCGTCCGCAACGCCTTACGCCCAGCCGAGTGCGTGGAGGCGTTCGTCGTCGATGCCTGCTGCGTGGGCGACTTCGTGGATCACGGTGACGTACACCTCGTCGGCGAGTTGATCGAGGTCGGCGCAGATCTCGCACAGCGCAACCCGGTAGATCGAAATCACGTCTGGTGTTTCGTCGCCCCACCGTTCGGTGTGTGGTGTGCCTTCGTAGAGTCCGAGCAGGTTGGGGTCGTCCGGGTTGCGGTCGTGGACCTGGATCACAACGTTGTCGAGCACCGGCAACAGCTCATCGGGTAGCTCGTCGATCGCCTCAGCGACCAACAACTCAAACTTGTACCGAGCGACGACGTCCACAGTCAATCCCGATCGGACAAGCCGTTCCGTTCACCAGTTTGCTGGGTTGGCCCGGCCGTTTGGTGACCGGAATCGACTGGCAGCCTCCCACGGGTCAGATGACCTTCAGGAGCGGGCTGAAAATTTTCTTTGGCTTCAACTCGGTGGCGATCCTGGCAGCGATGGCGTTGAACATCTGGGCCGCTTCACTCTCGGGGGAGACCGCTGTGATTGGACGACCGTTGTCGCCACCGTCACGCAACGCCGGGAGGAGTGGGAGTTGTCCGAGCAGCGGCACGCCGAGATCGTCGGCGAGCGACTGGCCGCCCCCGGAGCCGAAGATCTCGTAGCGCTTACCGTCGTCGCCGGTGAACCACGACATGTTCTCGATGATGCCCTTGACCGGCAAGTTGACCTTCTCGGCCATTGCCGCAGACAGGCGCGCCACCGTTTGGGCGGCCGGCTGCGGCGTCGTGACGACGTAGACCTCGCCGCGCGGCAAGTATTGACTGAGGCTGAGGGCGATATCACCGGTGCCTGGCGGCATGTCGATCAGGAGGAAGTCGGGTTCGTCCCAGAACACATCGGTCAGGAACTGTTCGAGCGCCTTGTGCAGCATCGGACCCCTCCAGATCACGGCTTCGCCCTCTGGCACGAAGTAGCCGATCGAGATGCAACGCACGCCCCACTGTTCAGGCGGTAACAGCATTTCGTCGATCACGGTAGGCGGTCGGTCGGTGCCCAGCATGCCCGGAATAGAGTGGCCATAGATGTCGGCATCGACCACGCCGACCGAGTAGCCCTGTTGGGCGAGTGCGACGGCGAGGTTGGTGGTGACGGTCGACTTGCCGACGCCCCCCTTGCCGGACGAGATCAACAATGGGCGGGTCTTCGACCCTGGCTCGGAGAACGGAACCTTGCGGCCCTCGGCGTGGCCGTGACCCTGATGTGATCCGGCTGATGCGCCCGCATCACCGTGGAGTGTCTTGCGAAGGTCTTCGCGCTCCTGATCGGTCATCACGGTGAACTCGAGATTGACATCACGGACACCATCGAGCGCGACGGCAGCGTCGGTCACCCGTTTCGTGATTTCGTTGCGGAGCGGACATCCCGCGACGGTGAGTGCGACCAAAATTTGAGCGGTGCCGCCGCCGTCGACTTCTGCCTTGCGGAGCATTCCGAGGTCGACGATCGACCGATGGAGTTCCGGGTCCTGAACGGGCCGGAGGGCCTCGACGAGCTGTTCGTGGGTCACGGGCATCGACCCATTCTGTCTGAACGCTCATGGTTTGCACTACGTCGATAGGAGAAACTCACGTAGAATCCAGGCATGGGGACGAGCGTCGGGTTCAATGCCACTGTGTCGGCGATCACTGACGCGTTTGGTGACCCGACCCGCCGCAAGATCTACCTGTTCGTCAGGGACCGTGGGGTCGATGCGGGTGTTGACATTGACGGTGGTGCCACAACTTCGATGGTCGCCGACGAGGTTGGTGTGCATCCCAATGTCGCTCGGCATCATCTCGACAAGCTGGCGGCCGGTGGTTATCTCGAAGTCCACAGCGGCAAGTTGGCTGGCGGCGGCGCTGGTCGGCCTTCCAAGCGGTACACAGCGGTGCCGTCTGCTTTGGAGGAATTCCCCGTGCGAAGCGATGATCTCGTGCTTTCCCTGCTCGGTCGAGCGCTCGCCAAACTCCCTCCGGCTGATGCCGAGCAAATGGCCGAGGAGGTTGGTGGCGAGTACGGCCGTGCAATGGCGGCGGGTCTCACTGGTGATGCCAGGGACTCGGGGCAACGGTCTCTGCGTTCGGCGATCCAGGCGGTCGCCGACGCGCTCACGGCGCACGGATTCGCAGCTCATGCCGAGAGTCGCAACAATCAACTTCGGATCATCAACAACCATTGCCCGTTCGGTGAGGTGGCAACCGACCACCCTGTGATCTGTGCCGTCGACCGTGGGATGGTCCGCGGCATGTTGAGCGCCCTGTACGACGCCGACATCGGCGACATCATCACCGAGTCGAGCTTCGCCCAGGGCGACACGTTCTGCTCGACAGCTCTGTAGGTCGGTTGCACGCAACGGTCAGTCGTCAGTTGCGGTGCTGGGCGTATTCGATGACTCGCTCTACGACGTGTTGGCTGACTCGGTTGACGTTGCCCGCATCAAAGGGTGGCTGCGGGTCGTACTCGATCATCAACTGACAGGCCTCGGCTGCAGTGCGGTCATACAGGATCTCGATCAACCGGATCGCCATGTCAATCCCGCTCGACACTCCTGCTGCGGTGATGATCCGAAGGCCGAGGTGCTCGACGACACGCGTGCCTGTCGCGATTGCTCCCAGCGCTTCGAGTTCGGGATAGGTGGCCCAATGGGTGGTCGCCGTCAGCCCGTTCAGGAGCCCCGCCGCGCCGAGCACGAATGAACCAGTGCACACCGACGTCGTGAATCTCGTCGTCTCGTGGGCGGTACGAACCCAGTCGACCACGCGCTCGTCGTGAATCAACGGCCGGGTTCCAACGCCCCCTGGGAACACGATGATGTCCGGCCTGGGAATCTCCTCGAACGTCGCATCGACCGTGATTCCGAGGAAGCCGTTGTCGGACCGGACTTCGCCACGATGATGCCCGATGAATGTGACATCGATCTCGGGATGGCGCTGCAACACTTCATACGGGCCGATCCCGTCGAGCGCTGTGAACTGTGGAAACAGTGGGATGACTGCTTGCAAACTCATTGGTGTGTCCGTTCCATCGTGATGTCGGTGGTGGGTCTTGTCGTGTCGCGTGTGGTGGGTGTCGTCGTGACGTCAACGGTGAATCGTTGGCGATATTGATCGGGTGAAGCGCCGAGTCGGCGGGTGAAGGTCCGTCGCATCGTTTCGGCAGTGCCGAAGCCGCACCGGGCGGCGATCGACTCGACTGTGTCCGACGTGATCTCTAGCTGTCGGCGGGCTGCCTCCACTCGAACACCTGACACATACCGAGCCGGGCTGATGCCGGTTTCCTCCGTGAAGCACCGAGTGAAATGACGCTCACTCATCCCTACTCGGCTGGCCAGCAGACCGACTCGGTGGTCTCCACCCGGTTCGGCGTCGATCATGTCTTGGGCTGCCCGAACGGGGGTAGTCTCGGCGCGTTCGGTCCATACGGGAGTCGCGAACTGGGTTTGCCCGCCAGGTCGACGTAGGAACATCACGAGCCAGCGTGCGACGACCTGAGCGGTTTCTGCGTCATGGTCGTGTTCGACAACAGCCAACGCCAGATCGATTCCGGCTGTCACTCCAGCCGATGACCAGAGCTTGCCGTCGTGGATGAAGATCGGGTCCGGGTCGACGTTCAGACCAGGGAATCGCGTACCGAGCGCCTCGGCGCGAGCCCAATGAGTCGCAACCCGGTGTCCGTCGGTGAGTCTCGCGGCGGCGGCGACGAATGCCCCGGTGCACACTGTGAGTACCCGCTCGGCGGGCTCACCGAGTCGTCGAACGTGACCAACGAGTTCGTCATCGCTGGCTGCCGCCTGAGAACCGAATCCGCCGGGAATCACGAGCGTGTGCGGTCGTTGCGGTGCGTCGGCGATGGCGATCGTGCCGAGTTGCAACCCACTCTCGGTCACAATCGTTCGCCCGTCGGCTGACGCCACGCTGAGTCGGTATCGAGTGCGGTCCGGTGCACGTTGTTCGAGTACCTGGTTGGCACCGTGAAAAACTTCGAACGGGCCAGTCAGATCGAGCGCCTGTATGCCGTCATAGACGAGAAACAGGATCTCGATCGGCTCGTTCTGGCGACGCACACGTCCATCGTGAACGATCCACCTACATGGCGTCAATGACACCAACCCAACAATTCCAGCCAACCGCGATGAGCGATGAGGGGTCGGGCACAGCCGACTGCTCATCGCGCGTCGGCAACGCGATGATGATCGATGCCGCCGCGATCAGATTGAAGTCGGTTGCGTACTGGCCGTTGAGGACGGCGATCGATGACGTGACCGGTCGCTGATCGCCCTGGCTGAGTAGGTTGGCACCCCAGAAGAAATCGTTGCACAACGAAGTGAATTCAAGTGTCCCGAGTGCCGCCAGCGCAGGACGCGTCAGGGGCAGGATGACTTGGAAATATTGTCTGAGAACGCCGGCACCATCGACCGACGCCGCTTCGCTGAGTTCCTTCGGTAATCGTCTTCTGCCAGGACGAATGTGCAGAATCCGGTCTGGAATGCGACGTGTACGAAGATCACGGCGATCTTGGTGCCGAGCAGATCCCCTGGTGTTCGAGTCGGAGATGACGTCGGGCCGGTTGAACGTTGCCACTGAATGTCGCGAGAATGGTTGTCCGCGTCGAGAGTAACGTTCGAAAAGTTGCAGATTCGCACATGTCTTCTCCCTCAATGTCGTACCGATTTGATCAATTTTGGAGATTTTATGTTGGTTTCTGTTGACAATGTGCCACTTGTAGCCCATTCTCGTTTCCAATGACTTCACGAGGAAGGCGATCGTTGGCGCGCGAGCGTCATGAACTGATTGTCAGTCAAATTCGGCGGTTTGGTGCCGTGCGGGTCACGGACCTTGCCGAACAGCTCGACGTGAGCGAGATGACGGTCCGCCGTGATCTCGATGTGCTTGATGATGCTGGGCTGGTGGTCAAGGTCCATGGCGGTGCGACGGTTCGGTACGAACACAGCACCGACGAACCGGGCTTCGAGGTGAAGTCTCTGCGCAATACGCGGGAGAAAGCGGCGATTGCGGCGTCGGCAGCGGTCATGACTGGCGCCGGGGCGGCGATCGGAATCACCGCTGGCACTACGACCGTTCAGCTCGCCGCCGAGTTGATTGCCGTGCCCAAATTGACGGTTGTCACCAACAGCATCCCAGTTGCGGAAGTTTTCCACCGGAGTCCACGTCCTGATCGAACCGTGATCCTGGTCGGGGGCGAACGCACGCCGAGCGACGCTCTCGTCGGACCAGTTGCGAGCGGTTCGCTGCGATCGTTTCATCTCGACACCGTGTTCATGGGTGTGCACGGCATGCACCACCGCGCTGGCTTCACGACGCCCAACTTGCTGGAAGCCGACACCAACCGGGCATTCGTCGAATCCACCGACGAGCTGGTGGTGCTCGCCGACCACACCAAATGGGGCGTGACCGGTCTCGCCACTATTGCCAGACTTGACGAGGCGACCGTCTGCATATGCGACGATGGATTGAGCGACCACGGTCGGAAAATTCTCGGCAGCCGCGTTGGCCGACTCGTCATCTCGAACCCCGACATCGTTCACCACGACAGGAGTGCCTGATGGCAACAGTGACGTTTGACCAAGCGACACGGATTTACCAGCAGGGTCAGCCGCACATGACGGTTGCCGAGAACATTGGATTCCGTTTGAAGATCAAAAAGATCGAGAGGGTCGAGCGCGATCGTCGCATCGCTGAGGCGGCGACAATCTTGGACCTCACCGAGTACCTCGATCGCAAGCCGGCGAAGCTGTCCGGTGGTCAACGCCAGCGCGTTGCGATGGGTCGTGCGATCGTCCGTCAACCCCAGGTGTTTTTGATGGACGAGCCGTTGTCGAACCAAGATGCAAAGCTGCGCGTGCAGACCCGAACGCAGATCGCCGCGTTGCAGCGACGGTTGGGCGTCACCACGGTCTATGTCACCCACGACCAGGTCGAAGCGATGACGATGGCGGATCGGGTGGCGGTGCTGAAAGGCGGCATCTTGCAGCAGTGTGCATCCCCGCGGAACTCCTTCTGGTCCCGGTCAACCTGTTCGTCGCCGGCTTCATCGGCTCACCAGCGATGAATTTGCTGGATGCCACAGCGACTGATGGCGCGGCGCGGGCTGGCTCCTTGTCGGTCCCGTTGAGCGCCCTGCAAGTTGATCGTTTGACGTCCGAACGTGTCGTGCTCGGAGTCCGTCCCGAGGGATTTAGCGTCGCCTCGGAAGGTGGCCTCGACGTCGATGTCGAGCTCGTCGAGGAACTTGGTTCGGAGTCGTGCCTCTACTGCGTCGCAGCTGGCATTCCTGACAAACAGATCGTCGCTCGAACCGGTGGTCTCAGCGGTTCCCGACGTGGCGATCGAATCGGCCTGGTGCCCGACCCGGCGATCGTTCACGTATTCAACGCTGCCAGTGGTGTGCGCCTTGCGGCGGGCTGACGATGGCGTCTGAGCTGCGCGTCGATCCCATACTGGGCACTTTTGTGCACATCGTCGGGGCGCGTCAGGATCGGCCCAACCTTCCCTCCACTGGTTGTCCGTTTTGCGTCGGTGGGCGCGAAGCGCCCGATCCGTATGACGTGCGTTGGTTCGCAAATCGTTGGCCGGCTATGGCGGGCGGCAGGTGCGAGGTGGTGTTGTACACACCCGACCACGACGCCACGTTTGGGTCGCTCGGCATCGACGGGGCTCGCAAGGTGGTTGACCTGTGGGCCGAACGCACGACGTCGCTCGGCGCTCGTGCCGACGTCGAGTACGTGTTGATCTTCGAGAATCGGGGTGCCGAAGTTGGTGCCACGATCGCTCATCCACATGGTCAGATCTACGCATTCGACCACGTGCCGAGACGGCAATCGCTTCGCCTTGCACACGGTTGGTCACCGGACCTCGCTCCGGGGGAGCGATTGGTTGTCGAGTTCGACGGATGGCAGGCGTCGATTCCGTACGCCCCGACATATCCGGTTGCACTTGATATCTACCCCGTCGACAGAGTTACGGATCTCCCATCAGTCAGCACCAAGGGCCGTCACGCCTTGGCGACCGTGTTGATCGACGTACTTGGTCGCTTGGATCGGTTGTTTGCCCAACCACTCCCATACATGATGTGGCTCAATCAGCGACCCACCGTCGATTGCGGGTACGACGACGCCTGGTTCAACATCGAAATCGTGTCACCGTGGCGATCTGCCGGAGTGCAGCGCTTCATTGCGGCCGCCGAGGTCGCCAGCGAGGAGTTCTTCAACCCGGTGGTCCCGGAAGACCTGGCAGCGCGATTGCGCGAGTTGTGACAGGCTGACCTGCGTGTTGCCGGTGATTGGAGCGCTGCGGCCATGGGTGGACCCGACGCAAATTCAGATCAACCGGTTGCCCATGCACGTGCCGTTGTCTGGGTTCACGCGACGGTCGCTGGATGGACCGTGGTCGCTTGAGATGTTCGACGGTCCCGGTGCGGTGACGGCGGGTGCGCTCAGTGGCCAACGCGTCAACGCCGTAACGGTTGATGTGCCAGGCAACTGGACCATGCAGGACCTCGGTGGCTTCGTCGACCTACCGCACTACACCAACGTCCAGATGCCGTTCCCTGGCCCGCCACCGCAGCTACCCGAACGCAATCCGACGGGTGTTTACCGACGTCAGTTCGATCTTCCGGCGCGTTGGATCAAGCAACCACTGGTGTTGCATATCGCCGGGGCCGAGAGCGTTCACGCCGTATACATCAACGGCGAGTTTGTTGGGTACGGCACCGATAGCCGGCTTCCGAGTGAGTACGAGATCAGCGCCTTCGTGCGGCGTGGCGAGAACGAGATCGCGATCGTCGTGATTCGCTATAGCGCGCACAGCTATGTCGAGGATCAGGACCAGTGGTGGATGGCAGGGCTACACCGATCAGCGTGGATCGAGTCCCGACCGGCCGTGCATATCGCCGACGTTCCGGTGAGCACGAATTTTGACCCGGTGACCGGCGTCGGCTCGATCGACGTCACGACGACCATCGATTTTGGCGGCGCGCCGACGCCCGGCTGGACTGTTCGCGCCGCATTGCTTGACCCGAACGGTCGGCGTGTCGGTCGCTTGAGGGAGGGTGCCGTCCCGCACGGGTTCGCCCGTCCGTACGTGTTCCGCGGGCATCAGGTCGTTGCCCGCTGGGAGGTTCCGAAAGTCAAGCCGTGGAGTGCTGAGCGGCCAGATCGTTACACGGTCACGACCGAATTACTCGACCCGAAGGGTCGGGTCGTACAGGCCGAAACGCAACGCGTTGGAATCAAACGGGTCGAGGTTCGTGACCGTCAACTGCTCGTCAATGGGCAGCCAATTTGGGTCTTCGGCGTCAACCGTCACGATCATCATCCTGATCGCGGTAAGGCAGTCACGGTCGACGACATGTGCGCCGACCTCACGGTGATGCGGGCCCACAACATCACGGCAATTCGGACCTCGCACTACCCGAACGATTCGGCGTTCCTCGACCTGTGCGACGAGTTCGGCTTCTACGTGATCGACGAATCCAACATCGAGAGCCACGGTTACAACTTTTCGCTGTGCGACGACCCGACCTATCGGGCCACCTGGCTCGACCGCGGTGCTCGCATGGTGCAACGCGATCGCAACCATGCCTGCGTGATGGCCTGGAGTCTTGGGAACGAAAGCGGCTACGGGGCCAATCACGATGCTCTCGCGGGGTGGATTCGTCACGCAGACCCAACCCGCCCACTGCACTATGAAGATGCGATTCGGATCGATGGCTGGGTCGACGGTGGGTTGGCGGCGACCGACATCGTGTGCCCGATGTACCCGGAGATCGAGGCAATTCGTTCGTACGGCGAATCCGGGCTTGGGTCCCGACCGCTGATCCTGTGCGAGTACAGCCATGCGATGGGCAACAGCAACGGTTCGCTCGCAGACTACTGGGACGTGATCACGTCGACGCCCGGCTTGCAGGGTGGCTTCCTGTGGGAGTGGAAAGACCACGGCTTGCGGCAGCACTTTGCAGACGGCACCGTGCGTCTCGCCTACGGCGGCCAATTCGGTGACACGCCGCACGACTGCAACTTCGTTGCCGACGGTTTGGTCTCGGCCGACCTCGAGCCGCATCCGGCGATGCGTGAGGTGGCGTGGGTCTACCGTCCCGTCACCGTCGAACGGGTTCGAGGCGGCCTCAAGATCAGCAACCGTCAGTCGTTCCTCGACCTCAAATGGTTGAAGCCGAATTGGGAGTTGCTGGTCGACGGCGAGGTCGTACAACGTGGAGTGTTACGAGTCCCCACCCTTGGCCCGCATTCCAGTCTCGTGATCCCGCTTCCGTGTGAGGTGCCAGACGTCAAAGGTGAAGTTCACCTCAGTCTCCGATGGACGACCAACGTTGACCGGTGGTACGTGCCGGCCGGTCACCTTGTTGCCTGGGACCAAGTTCAGTTGCGCACATCGCGTACTCGGAATCGGCGAGTCGGGGCCGCAGCTACGTGCAGGTTTCCCGGCTCGGAACCGACGCTCAACCTGTGGCGGGCAGCGGTCGACAACGACGGTTTCAAGCTGATGCCCGAGCTGGCGCAACAACTGGGGGTCGGCGGTCAAAGCCTTCGGATTTGGCAGCAATCTGGTGTCGACCGATTGCCCCCAGATTCGCTCACCGATCATCAAATTTCGGTGGTCGCCGACGGCTTCGTTCTCACCTACCGGCATGTCGTCGATATTCCAGACTCGCTCGCCGACCTGCCACGTGTCGGCGTGCGTTTCACCTTGCCCGCCCGATTCGATTGGCTTCGCTGGTTTGGCCGCGGCCCTCACGAGAACTACCCGGATCGGAACCGCGGCGCAATGCTCGGGGTGTGGGAGGGCGCACCTGACGAGTCGCCGTACCTGGTGCCGCAGGAGTTCGGATTGCGCACTCACTGCCGCTGGTTCGAGTTCACCGATCGTGCTGCTGGAGAAGTCGTTCGGTTGGACGTGTTGGCGCCCTCGGCGATGCATATTTCGGCGACGCACTGCACGGCCGACGACCTGTTCGCGGCGGCGACAAACACTGATCTGCACCGGAGAGACGATCTCGTCGTCTGCGTTGACGTCGCCCACCGCGGGTTGGGCACCGCCAGTTGTGGTCCCGGTGTGTTGCCGCAGTATCGGTTACCGAGCGGGCGCTACGAGTTCTCCTACCGATTTGTTACACATGGCGTCAGACACCTTGTGTAACACCGGGTGTAACACCGGGTGTAACACGGGTAGTGACTGAGGCCCCGGCTGACGGCGCACAGATCCACACCTGTGCCTTGTGATCGTCGAACCTGCACCGCTCGATCACGGATCTGGAGAACGATTCAGCCTCATCAATCCGGACGAGCGCGACGGCGCAACCCGCGAATCCTCCACCGGTCATGCGAGCACCGAGGCAGCCTGGCGAGCTGAGGGCCACCTCGACGATGTGATCGAGCGCGGGGGCCGAGACCTCAAAGTCGTCGCGAAGGCTGACATGGCTCTCCGACATCAGTCGTCCCAGTTCTCGCTCGTCACCGCGATCCATCGCGTCGGCGGCCGCCAGCGTTCGATCGTTCTCGGTCACCACGTGACGTGCTCGCCGTCGAACCAGGTGATCTTCGATCGTCGCGACCTGATCGAGTGTTGCGTCACGTAACGACCTCACGCCGATCGCAACCGATGCCCGAACGCACTCGGCTTGGCGATCGCCGTAGGCACCTTCTGCGAGAATTCGGCGGGTCCCCGTATCCATCACTGCGATGACAACGTCCGGTGGGAATCGCTTGGGTGTCAGCGTCAGGTCTCTGCAGTCCATCAGACTTGCGTGGCCGGCGACCGCCCCAGCCGAGATCAACTGATCCATGATCCCGCTCGGGAGCCCGATCACTTCGTTCTCGACTCGCTGTCCGAACTTGGCAAGTTCAACCGGCGGCCACGCCCTTTGGTTGAGAGCCAGCACGCCGAGCGCACAGGCGATCTCGACGGATGCCGATGAGGACAGGCTGGCACCGGTCGGAATGTCCGAGGCGACTGAACCGCGCCAGCCCCCGCTCGGCACGCCGGCGGCTCTCAACAGCACGACGACACCGACGATGAATCTCGCCCAAGGAGCGATCGTCGAAGGGTCATCGGTCGCAACGAATCGCACCTCCCCAAAACCTTCTGACACGACGGTGATGGCACCTACATCAGGGTCGCCGTCGCGGCTGATCGCGAACACCGTGTCGAATGGCAAGGCCATTGGCATCGTGAAGCCCTCGTTGTAGTCGGTGTGCTCGCCGATCAGATTGACACGACCCGGCGCTCGAGCGATCAGTTCCGGTTCTCCCCAACGTTTGCGATGGTCGGCGATGGCACGGTTGTGGGCATTCGGGGTCGGCACGGGTGTCGACGATATCCGTTCGACTGTTTCGTGCGGTCACGACAGGCGACGCAGCACGTTGGCGGTGACCGCACCGACTTGCGGGTCGCTGAGACCGAACACCCAATCGGTGCTGCCGATCGTGACGACTTGACCAGCGTCTCGACCACATGGCCAGCAGCACAGCATCACCGAATTACCGTGTCGCACCCTCGCGCGTGCCTCCTCGCCGCCGCCGTAGACGCGCTCGGCAATGAACTCCAAGTCTCCCTGATCGTCGAGGGCAGCGATCGATGCGGGGTACTCACCCATTGCGAGGTTACTGGATGGGGTGAAGCCGACGATCTCGACGTCGTCCGGGTCGGGGAGTGCCGGGTCGGCGATCACTACCGGCAGGTTCACACCGTCGAATGAGATCCGCGTTCCGACCGTTTCGTAACCGACCACACCTTGATCGCCGCCGAGTACGTCGCCGTACCGCAGTCCGGTGCTGTCCAGCATCCAGTGATCGTCGCGGTAGACGACGAACCCGCCGATCCCGCGAGGTGTTGCTTTGCCGAACCGGCTGTTGAGGCCGTACATCGAGGCGGCGCCCAGGAATCGTGATTCAGGTCGGCCGGTCATCGGGTCACCCCACATGCCGGTTGCCGCTGATGGATCGGAATCTACGACCGGATCATCGAGATGGGCGCGGTACTTGTGGCACACCATCGTGGTGTTGTCCTGTTCCAGCCGAACCTGCCAGAACATCGTGTTGCCGGAGAACGAGGCGTAGTTGCCGCCGGCGGCGACGAACTGTTCGATTGCATCGCGCATCCCGGATGACCAATACTCGTCGTGTCCTGCACCGATCACGAGCTGATATCCGTTGGTCAGATCGGCGACTGTTTCGAGGTCGCTCGACACGGCGTAGTCGAGGTCGAAGCCGATTGATTCGGCCCACGAGGCGAACTGGCGATCGTACGTGAACCAACCGGCTGATCCCATGTATCCGGGGTAGCCATGCTGGAATCGGTACTGCTGGTAGACCTCGCCGTCGACGTCGGGTTGCTCGCCGTGCTTTCTGGGGCGTGACTTGCGGTCGTCGCGTTCGGTCTCCGGCCGCATCAACATGCCGCGCCCGAACGGCCGTTCGAACGAGACTTGTTGGCCACCGGTGTACAGGCTCTTTCCGCCCCAGTTGTTGTATGCGTTCCATGTGTTCGTGGCGAGCACGAAGAGGGCACGGTTTCGTCGGTGTGCTGCCGGGGCCAGGACCACGAAGCAGGCGTACCCGACCCGCCGATTCGGCTCGATGTCGCTCGGATCGGCGGTGAGTTCGACGAGGTAGAAGCCGCTCCTCCAAGTCGGATCGACCGGAATCTCGACGATCACGTCCCAACCACACCCGTTGGCATCTGCATCGACGGGTGTCGCTTGTTCGACTCCGGCGACACGCGTGGCCGTCCAGACGACGTCACGAAACGCGCCCCAGCGGTAGACAGCGACGTCGAACGTTGCTGTGGGTGTCGAGACGCATAGCTGGACGGTCTCGCCGGTCGAGTAACTCAGTCGTCTGCAGTACCCCTCAACTGCGTCGTAATGCGTGATGTCGTCAGCCACGCCATCTGTCTACTACGAAGCCCGAACGGCGACTTCTGGTCCATCGCGATCTAGCGTGCAAGCACGCGCCAAACAGTCATATTGCGAGGTCGTGACCCATGTACAAAGCAGCCGTTCGGTGGATGATCCGTCGGAACATCGGCCAACTCAACCGAGGTGACTACGCCTCGACACTGAGCATGTTTCGGCCGGACGCCATACTGTCGTTTCCCGGCGACAACTCGTGGTCGACCATGATCAGACCCACCCAGCCGGGACGCGATCCGTTCGCTACCCACCGCGGCGTCGTAGAGATCGAACAATTTCTGCAGCGATACGTCGACCAGAAGATGCACATGGTCGTCGACGACATTCTCGTCAACGGACCGCCGTGGAACACTCGAGCGGCGTTCGAGTCCACCACTGGGTGGCCGGCCCTGATGGCGACGACATCCACGCAAATCGAGCGGTGCTTTCGTACACACCAGCTGGGGCAAGATCCGCACCCAAGAAGACTACGAAGACACCGAGCGAGTGGCGACCTACGACCGCATCCTGGGCGGGATTCACTCGACTGACACGTCGAACGGGTGAATGGGCACAATATCGCTGTGTCGCTTCGATTCGGTCGGCCTGAGCCGGAGACCTTACGGGGAATTGCTGATGCCGGGCGCTCGCAGTTGCTGACCTACGAGCCGATCGGAATGTCGGCGCTACCCGTGGCATCCGCTGGCTATCGACGTGACGAGTGGTCGACAACGCTCGGCCACGGCGCGGAGGTTTTCAAGTGTGCCGCGCTGGCCTTGCGAACGTGGCAAGTTCATCGGGGTGCTGGGCTCGTCGTACTCGCCGATGGACCACCGGCGGTCGGCATGGTCGTGGCGATGAGTGCACCGTTACCCATCGGATATGTCGATGCCGTGTGTCGAGTCGTCGACGTCATCGACGAGGCCGATACGAGTGGCTTCACATATGGCACCTTGCGGGTCCATCCCGAGCGAGGGGAGGAGTCGTTCACTGTGAGTTGCGAAGCGGACAACACGATCATCCTGTCGATCGTTGCCGTTTGGAGCCCGTGTCATCCGCTCGCCAAGGCATGCCCGCCATTGGCGCGCCGACTCCAGCGGGCGGCGAGCAACAGATATCTCAACGCCGCCAAGCTGGCGGCCAATCCCTGATTCCTGACCGAGGCATGACGGGACTAGTCGCGTGGCCCGAACTGGGACGGCGAAATTGCTGACGGACGAAGACTTCCA
Source organism: Ilumatobacteraceae bacterium (assembly GCA_031390905.1). Taxonomy (GTDB): domain Bacteria; phylum Actinomycetota; class Acidimicrobiia; order Acidimicrobiales; family Ilumatobacteraceae; genus Ilumatobacter. The sequence goes on from JANMTV010000380.1 coordinate 31,028, forward strand.
TCGTGTCGTCGGCGGGCGCACTTGAACACAGTCAACCTGAAACCCGCCTGATGTGAACGATCTCGACGGTCCGCTACTCCCGGTGCGTTGTAACTGACGTGCGGGCGCGCCGGGGCGCCCCGTATTTCGAAGGTGGTTGCTGGTGTTGACGGCCTCGCTAGCAGAGTGTTGGTTGGTGTTGTTGTGCTGGTTCGGTTCGCCGGCTGGGTTGCCGGTCGATTGTTGATTCGGTGTGCCAGATCGTGCCGTCAGGTCGCCGCCAGGTGGCGACACGGCCAGCGGTCATCGTGGGCTCACATCTCGCCCGCCGCGAGCTCAAGATCGTCGTCGAGGAACTTCACAAACTGATTCCCGATTACGAGATCGAGCCCGGATTCGAGCCGCGCATCGTGTGGCCGTCGGGCACACATCACTTGGTTTCCCTGCCGTTGCGCTTTGCGCCCGCTTGATCTGAGAGAGTTTGGTATGAAGATCACGATCGATGAATCTCGCTGCACCAGTCACGCCCGGTGTGTCGTCGTGTCGCCGTCGTTGTTCACCGACGACGACCGCGGTTACGGAGTGGTGATCGGAGATGGCGACGTGCCGGATGACTTGCTCGAGGATGCCCGGCGG
>JANMTV010000262.1:0-1151 GCA_031390905.1 Ilumatobacteraceae bacterium
CAGATCACCCGGTATAGCGCCAAAACGCACCAAACGGCGGGTGCGCTGGAACGGCTCATCTTGATCGGCCTGCGTCGACGCCTAAAAGCCCAGCGGTCCGGCTCACATCGCCAGGGCGATGTAGACGAGGTCTCATGACGAGTGTCCGCCGCTCTCGTATCATGCAAGCGGTCGATTGTGGCTCAACGCTTCATCCGCTCATTGGTTGGGTGTTGCGCTAGGTCAGACGGTGCTGAACGGAGCTTCATTCAGTCGACCTCGCCTAAGTGGACCCAGATGGGCACGAGAAGACCACGCGCGCACGAATGGTGGAACATTGCCTGATCGAACCGAAAGTGCCCGCTACCAGGCATTTCGCGGCGCCTGTCAGGTGGAGCTGAGGGGATTTGAACCCCTGACCTCTTGCATGCCATGCAAGCGCTCTGCCAACTGAGCTACAGCCCCGAAAACCAGGAATCTGGGTGGCCAAGATCTGGGATGCCAGCAAAGGGTACCAGCCGCTCAGGGAGCGTCAGATACGGCCGGAGTCCATTCGACGACCGGGGCATCTCTCCAGAGGCGCTCGAGGTCGTAGTACTGGCGGGCGGAAGGCTGGAAGACGTGAACCATGATGTCGCCGTAGTCGAGCAGCACCCATTCGGCCTCGGGTCGACCCTCGTCACGAAGCGGCTTTCTTCCCGCCTCCTTGAGCTGCTCCTCGACGTTGTTGGCCAGGGATTGCACATGGGGCCGGGAATTCCCGGTGGCTATCACAAACACCTCGGTGATCACAAACAGGTCTCCGACTTCCAACAGGACGATGTCCTGGCCCTTCTTGTCGGATATGGCGTCTGCTGCCAACCGGGCAAGTGTCACTGCGTCTACGGTTCCAACCTCCTTGCTTCAGGCGACATTAGACCCAGGGTGGGACATACTCGGAGTCGTTTCCCCAACCAGCTCAAAAGGACGATGACCGACCTCACCCAGCTCCTTGCCTCCACCGACATCACCATCGCCGTGGTAGGGGCGACCGACAGCCCCGGGAAGTACGGAGGCATCATCTATCGGGACCTCAAGGGACTCGGCTACCGCGTGAGGGCTGTCAACCCGAATCGAACGTCGGTGGATGGGGACGAGTGCTACCCGAACTTGGCGGCGCTCCCGGCACGTCC
>JANMTV010000389.1:0-22177 GCA_031390905.1 Ilumatobacteraceae bacterium
CTGATCGGCTTGGCGATGGCTCAGATTCCGGTTCGACGAGTGCTGGCAGGTGCGTCGGGTCGTGAGTTGATCGGTGTTCTGGGAGCAACAGGCCGAACACAGTTGGTGTACGGAGCGCTCTTGGCGATCGGGCTAGCGCTCGACTAGCCACAGCTAACCATGGCTAGCATCGGTGAGAAACTTGACCTGATGTTTGCGGCAGGCATTATGACGTGATCGGTCGTGATTCCTGCCGCAGAACTGGTGATGGTCGGGTAGAACTTGTGGGCGGTCGTGTAAGCGAAACCCGGGCTGGAATGTTGCCGGGTTCGCATCCGGCTTCACCCGTTGAGGCCAACGCCGAGGACATTTAGCTGTTGCGGTGTTCGGTTGGCGGTGTTTGCAAGATCCAGCCGGCGATCAAGTCGGCGACGCGCGCAGGTTGCTCGGTATGAGCGGCATGCCCGGCGCCGACCACCGTTGAAAACGTCGCAATCGTGAGTAGCTCGGTCATCTGCCGACCGATCGCAGAGAACTTGGCGTCTCGCTCTCCGGCCAGAACGAGCACCGGAATCGTGATCCGGTCGAGGGCATCCCACATCGGTGGCTGAGCACCGGTTCCCGCCGTTCGCAAACTCGCTCGCAGTCCAGCGGCGGTGTTGGTACGTCGTTGTTCGATGTCTGCGGGGTCCGCAGGCAGGTTGGCGAACATCGGATTGGAGAGCCATTCCTCGAGAAACGCTTCGACACCGATCTGTTCGACTCGGTCGGCAAGCACCTCGTCTGCGGCACGGCGCTGACTCCGGTCGTTTTCGTGGATGATTCCCGGCGTCCCGCTGATCAGGACGAGTCGGTCGATCGAGTGGTTTCCGGACGTGGCTGCAACGAGGGCAAATCGAGATCCCATCGAGTACCCGATCCAGATCCCGGGACCACCAACCTGCGCCAGCCGTTGCCCTGATTCGGCGATTGGTGTGTGATCGTCACCACTGAGTCCGTGTCCAGGCAGATCGACGAATGCCAGCGTTGGTTCGGAACGCAACCTTTCAGCAATCAGGTGCGCGCAGCGATGCCAGTGAAAGTGAGTCTGCGTGAATCCGTGTAGGAAGACGAGTCGGTCACGCATCGGAGCTGGTCTGTTGTTCGCTCGACTGTTGCTCGCTGGCTAGCTGGTCGTTGAGTTGACGAAGGACCCGGACGAACGTTTCGGTGTCCTGTGCTCCCGGGATCGCCCAGCGACCGTCGACAACGTAAGTCGGAACCGCCGTGACGCCCATCTCTGCTGCTTGACTGATTTGTTCCCTGACTTCGGCTCGCCCGCGTTCACTGTCGAGAAACGCCACGACTTGTTCACGATCGAAGCCGACCTCTGAGGCGCATTCGGCGAGTACTTCCGGGTCGCCGATGTTCAGCCCGTCAATGAAGTAGGCGTGCAACAGACGTTCCTTGATCGACTCCTGACTGACCGGCGAATCAGCTTGATCGGCCAACCAGATCAGTCGGTGGGCGAGCAATGTGTTGGACCGAAGTGCCCGGTCCAGTCGGAACTCGATGCCATCCTCCGCGGCTGCGCTGGTGACACGTTCGATCATCTTGTGGGCCTGATCCTCGCCTCCAAACTTCTTGGCGTAGGCATTGAACACGGGCTCGGCTTTGCCGAGTGAGGCGGTCGGGTCGAGTTGGTATGGACGGTACGAAACGTCGATCTCGAGCTCGCCGTCGAGTTCCCTGAGTGCCCGCTCGAACCGTCGTTTGCCGATATAGCACCACGGGCACACGACATCGGACCAAACCTCGACTCGGATCGGTGTCCTCGCGGCGGCCATGCAGGGGAACCCTACGCCCCGTATCGTCGGAGTTCATGACTGCCAATGCAACAGCGTGTGCGACCCTGGTCGACGAGTGGATTCGGTGCGGAGTGCGTCACGCTGTTCTCAGTCCTGGGTCGCGCAGTTCGCCTATGGCGGTTGCGCTCGCAGCGCGAGCCGAGTTGGCGCTACACGTTGTCCACGACGAGCGCGTCGCCGCCTTCGTCGCGCTCGGGCTCGGGCTCGACGGCGTGCCCGCAGTGTTGCTGTGCACCAGTGGTACTGCCGCCGTGAACTTCCACCCGGCCATCGTCGAGGCTGGATTGTCAGAAGCGCCAATCATCGTCGCGACGGCTGATCGGCCGCCAGAACTGCGCGGAATTGGTTCCCCACAGACGATCGACCAACTCGAGTTGTATGGGCGATCGGTACGTTGGTTCCACGATGCGCCTGTTCCCGATAACGCCGACTACACCATGTGGCGACCGCTTGCTCAGCGGGTATTCGCTACTGCGGCGGCCGGCCCGGTGCATCTCAACCTGCCGTTTCGGGAACCGCTGATCGGAGAACCCGACACCTTGCCCGAGCCGATCGGTCCGCCACCATTGGTGCCGAAAGGTTTGGCGTCGAGCGGACCACTTGGTTCCGAGGTTGATGTACCACGCGGTGTCATCGTTGCGGGAGGTTTACACGGTCTCAGTCGCGGCCAAATCGATCAGTTGTCGCGTCGGCTTCGGTGGCCGGTGCTCGCCGATCCGACGTCGGGGGTGCGTGACCTGGATCTGGCTGTCACGGCGTTCGACTCGCTTCTGCGCCATGACGCGTTCGCCCAATCGCAGGCACCCGAGCTGGTCGTGCGACTCGGACGCGCACCCGCATCGAAGGTATTGTCGCAATGGATCGTCGAGAGCGGATCGCCGGTTGTCCAGGTCGGAGGTCCCGGAGTGATCGACCCTGACCGCAACGTGTCAGCCCTTTGTACTGTTGCCGATCTTGACACGTTGTCTGGCGCCCCAGGTACGTCGTGGTGTGATGGTTGGCTGGCGGCCAACGAGCGCGCCGAAATTGCGATTGATGAAGTGCTCGTCGATCAGCCGATGTCGGAACCGGGCGTCGCCCGCCTCGTTGCCAACAGTCTCCTGGCCGAGTCGGATATGGTCGTCGCTTCGTCGATGCCGGTGCGAGATCTGGAGTGGTTCGGCGGTCGTTCGGCTCGTGCACGTGCAAATCGTGGGGCGAACGGGATCGACGGCACGCTTTCAACCGCCCTTGGCCGGGCACTGTTGGGTCGAACCGTCGTCGCCCTCGTGGGGGATCTTGCATTCGTCCACGACAGCAACGCGCTGTGGGCGCTTGTCGAACGAGGTGCCGACCTCCGAATCATCGTGATCGACAACGGGGGTGGCGGCATTTTCTCGTTCCTGCCCCAGGCGACTGCGCTGGCTCCGGAACGTTTCGAGCTGCTGTTCGGCACACCGCATCACACCGACGTCGTCGCCCTCGCCCGGTCACATGGCGTGCGAGCAACGACCGTGTCGAGTACAGCGGCCTTGATCGCAGCCGTCACTTCACCTGGCCCCACCGTGACCCGCGTGGTGACCGATCGGGCCGAGAACGTAATGGTCCACGCCAACCTCAACCGAGCCGTTCAAGTCGCGCTGAACCCCCACATATCGTGACCATCGCGACATGAACGGGTTTTTAGGGGCGGACGATGGCGCTGAGCATGGCTTGAAACTTGGCTTGGGTTTCGGCGAGTTCGGCGAGCGGCTCGCTGTCGGCGACGATGCCGCCTCCGGCGACGAGTCGGGCCGATAGGCGGTCGGTCGAAAACTCGGCGCAGCGCAGCGAAACGGCCCACGTTCCGTTGCCGTGCGCATCAACCCAGCCGACCGTTCCGCCGTACAGTCCGCGCACGAAACCTTCCACTGCGGTGATCAGTTCGATCGCAGCGATCCTCGGGTATCCACCGACGGCAGGTGTCGGCTGCAGTGCTCGTACCAGCTCGATCACGGAGGCCGTCGGCTTCGACAGTCGGCCTTCGGCCTGCGAACCGAGGTGTTGCACGTTGGCCACTTTGACAATCGACGGTTCAGGGGCCCAGTCGAGGTAGCTGCAGTAAGGGAGCAACGTGTCACGTACCATTTCGATCGCAGCTCGATGCTCGATCCGGTTCTTGGCGCTGGCCTGTAGTTCGGAGGCAAGTCGCGTATCGACGTCACTGTCACCGGTGGTTCGTGTTGTGCCGGCGAGCGGGTGAGCGCGGACAACGTCGCCATCGACCGCAACCAGTAGCTCGGGTGATGCTCCGACGAATCCGTCGACTGAAAATCGATAGCTCGATCCGAAGGTCGCCTTCAGACGTCGTAAGACGGCGTGCACATCAATCGGGCGATCGGACTCGACAACGATCGGACGGGCGATCACAGCCTTGTCCATCGAACCCGCCCGAACAGCGTCGCGAGCCGCCGTGACGGCGGTGAGGTAATGCTCGATCTCGACCCCGGGCCGGAGCGTGAACGACGCTGCCGCCGGCAAGGGTTGAGTGGGTGCCTCGAGTTCGTCGTCTGCATCGTCGATTCGAGTCAGCCAACTTCGGCCGCGCCCGTCTTTCCCGACGGTGACGCGGGGGACGATCAGTTCAGCCGACGAGCCAGGGAGGAACGGCAACGCGCCTAATGCGATCGGACCGCGGCCGTACCCTGTTGGCCCGTACCCTGTTTGATCGTCGTGGTGGATCGCTGCGAGGAACGTGACGGCTCGATCAATGGGAACCCGAGCAGCGACTCCTCGACCAGCGAAGCCGACGCCGTCGCGCACGAACAGGTATCCATCGTGGCGAGCGACGTCATTCAAGTCGACATCGACATCGAGAGGCGTCGAGACGGCCCGCATGTCAGGTCGTTTGGTTACGAGTGCCGAGCAGCTGCTGTGTCAGACCGCCAGACAGCAGGTGGTGCGAGGCGTCGCCGAATCCGCTGAGCTGCAACATCGCAACCATCTCGTCCGGCGCAGGCAGATACGCCACGCTCTTCGGCAGATAGCGATAGGCGGCTCCATCGGATAGCAATGCGCCAATCCTCGGGACGATCTTGCCGAAATAGATGTTGTTGCCAAAGCGGATCACGCGATTCTTCGGGATCCCCACATCAAGTAGTGCAATCCGGCCGCCGGGCCGAACTACTCGGGCGAGTTCGTCGAAGAACGTTGGGAGTTCCAGCAGATTTCGGAGCGCGAACCCGCAGGTCGCACCGTCAACCGAGGCGGCGCGTACCGGGAGCCGCAAGATATCTGCTTGCGACCGTGGGGCACCAGAACGATCGGCGTCGAGCATGCCGTAACTGAGATCCATCGAAATCGGTAGATAGCCGGCGTGGCGTAAGTCGATGCACAAATCGCCCGTTCCACTCGCCAGATCGAGCACGACGGAACCGGGCGGCAGTCGCAGGTCGCGAACGTTCCGACGCCGCCACCGAACATCGAGTCGGAACGTCATCACGCGGTTGACGAGGTCGTATCGAGGAGCGATCGCGTCGAACATCTCGCGCACCGCTTGCTTCTTCTCGTCGCCCTTGGGAAGTACCTCTCGGTCCCAACTTCGGACAGTCGGCTCAGCCATCGGTGGCAGGCTACGTGGTCGAGTTCGCACCGCCCATCCCACTGCCGTCAGACTCGGGGTGTGATCGACTTCAGTTTCCCGCCAGAGGTGGACGAGGTTCGCCTCAAGGTTCGCGAGTTCATGGATACGCGGGTTCGACCAGAATGGGATGCGATTGACCAGAGTCAGCGTTCCGAGGTAGTCAGGACGATCGTGAAGCTTCGTAAGGAGGCCAAGGATGTATGGGGTCTGTGGCTCCCTCATATGCCGCCCGAGTGGGGTGGGATGGGCCTCGGTCCGACGGCGATGGCTGCCGTCTCGGCGGAGGCCGCCAAGGTGTCGATCGGGCCATTCGTGCTCAACGCCCAGGCACCTGACGAGGGGAACCAACACACGCTGCATCATTGGGGAACCGACGAGCAGAAGAACAAGTATTTGCGCCCGTTGTGCGACGGATCGGCGCGTTCGTGCTTCGCCATGACCGAGCCAGAGGTTGCTGGTTCTGACCCGACCCTGATCAAGACGTGGGCGTACCTTGATGGCGACGAGTGGGTGATCAACGGCCACAAATGGTTCATCTCCGGTGCGCGCGGCGCCAAGTTCGCCCTGCTGGTGGCTCGGACCGAGGGCGATCCGGAGGTCCCTCAAGCAGCCAACTCGTGCTTCATCGTTGACTTGCCGTCACCCGGCTGGACCGTCGTGCGAGACGTCGAGACGATGTCGGGCGGTCACAATCATTGCGAGATCCTGATCGAGGACCTTCGTATTCCCGCCGGCAACATGTTGGGCGGTCGCGGTGAGGGCCATCTGCTCGGCCAATACCGATTAGGGCCGGCCCGCCTGGCGCACTGCATGCGTTGGATCGGACAGGCCGAGATCGCCCTCGACATGATGGTCGGAAGATCGATGGAGCGGTATTCGCACGGGTCGATCCTCGCCGAGAAGCAGGGAATCCAGTGGCTGATCGCCGACTCGGCTGTCGAGTTGTATCAGTGCAAGTTGATGGTGCTGCACGCCGCCTACCAACTCGAACACGGCATGGATTTCGTCGCCGTTGTCTCGATGGCGAAGCACTTTGTCGCCAACAGTCTGTGGCGAATCATCGATCGGGCGATACAGGTTCACGGTGCCCTCGGGTACTCGACCGACACGCCCCTGGCACACATGTTGCAGCAGGCCCGGTGGGCTCGGTTTGCTGACGGTGCCGACGAGATTCACCAAATGCGAATCGCTCAACGAACAATCGCGGCGTACAACGACACAGGCAGTACGAAGCTGGCGACCGGCAACCTTCCGCTCTAACGAGATGTCGAACGGGTCGCAAGCGCGGCGATCTCGGCGATGTGGATGGGGCCGATGCCACAGCAGCCACCCACGATCGACGCACCATCTTCGATCCATTGAGCCACCAAGCGGCTGTAGGTCGATGGGTCAAGGTCGTGACGGAATTCGGTGAGGTGATCGTTGGCTTCCCCGACCTCCGTGTGCGACTCGACGAAACGATTTGCGTAGCCGCCAACTTCGAGTTCGCGGCGTGATGCTTTTACGGCGATCGGGACCGCCCGCCGAATCGTTTCGGCCTGGCTGCAGTTGAACAGGACGGCGGCGGTCCCGAGGTCGCTCGCTGCCCGAACGGCGTTGACCACCGACTCACCTGAGCGCAGTGCGGCGTAACGTGAATCGTCGAGCGTAAACGAGATCCAGAGCGGTCGACTCGAATCACCGCTTCGCTCCAGTGCTCGACGAACTGCGATCGCCTCGGCGATCGAACTCAGTGTTTCGCCGAGCCACAGATCGACGTGGGGTGCGAGCCCTTCGACGAGCGGATCGATGATTTGTGGTGCCTCGTCCGAATCGAACAAATCAGGTCTGTAGGAGCCGAACAACGGAGGCAAGCACCCTGCGACACGGATATCACGCGAAGCCGTGTTGGCGGCGTTTCGCGCACAGCGTCCGGCGACGCCGGCGAGGTCGAGTGCTTCGACGTCGAACCGGTCCTGTCCGATGTGAAACGGAACGATCGCATAGCTGTTCGTCGTGATCACATGGGCACCGGCGTCGACGAAGTTGGTGTGGGCCTGCACGACCCACTCGGGTCCTTCGGTGAGCGCCAATGCCGACCACTCCGGCTGCCGAAACGGAGCGCCGATCCGCAGCAACTCGCGGCCCATACCTCCGTCCAAGACGGTCACAGTTTGCTGCATCGATGCAGCTTGTCAGAAGGAGCGGACGATCGAACAACCTGCCAGGTCTCGTCGCAAGAGTTGTTGCGCGCCGAGGGCTCTGCGTTTCGAGCCGACATGAGTTCGCAGTTCGAGCCGTGTATGGATCTCGACCAACTCAGTGTGCCATTTGTGGTCGGCTCCGGAACGGAGGCTCCCGATCCGAGATTTCAGGTAGCGAATCGACGACTCGCCGAACGAGCCGATGCTGAATTGCTGGTCGTGGAGGGGTGCCGATCATTTCGCGCATACGAACCACCCGAACGCCTGGGTCGCGCTCGTTCACAGGACGGTCGAGTTGGCAGAAGCTGGCGCGAATGCAACGATAGAACCCAGATGAAACCGTTCGTCCCTTACCTTCCTTCGATGGCGGAGCTGCTCGATCTGGAGGAAATCGATCGAGATCTGCATCGCGGGATCAACGAGGTTCCCGACAACGGTCGCCCAACGTTATTCGGTGGCCAGGTTGCTGCGCAGGCTCTGATGCATCAAGCTGAGGGCACGCTGGGCGCGATGATCACTCAGGAGTCTCTCCTGCGGACAGTGACGTGATCAGGGCGGCTGACCCGAACGATGTGTCCGCGATCGCCGAACTGGTGAATCGGGCCTACGCGCCGTATGTGCCCTTGATGGATCGTATCCCTGCGCCCATGACCGACGACTACGCCGCGCTCGTGGGTCGGGGTGTAGTCACGGTGCTTACGAACCACGATGACGACGGACACGGCGATGTCGTCGGTGTAGTCGTCGGTGTAGTGGTCGGTGTAGTGGTCGGTGTGATGGTGTCGTGGATCGACGGTGATTCGTACTACGTCGACAACATCGCTGTCGACCCTGAGGCGCACGGGTCCGGCGTTGGCTCAGCGCTCCTCGAACACGCCGTGGAAACCGCCGGCATCTCGGGGTGTGTTCGTGTGTGGCTGTACACCAATGCCGTGATGCAGCAGAACATCGGGTACTACGAGCGGCGTGGGTTCGTGGTCTACGACCGACGCAGCGACAAGGGATATGACCGGATCTTCTTCGAACGCCGGTTGTGACGGCTATCGATCGGCAAGATCGGCCACGACGCGATTCAGTCGACTCGCACCCTCGATCAACAATGACTCATCGAGCATACTGAACGACGCCCGCACGTACGAGTGGTCGGGTTCGTCGGCATAGAACAGCCGGCCATTCGACACCAGCACACCGGCGTTTCGGCCTGCTGCTGTCACATTCGTGGATGAAACCCCGTCTGGGAGCGGCAGCCAGAGAAAGTATCCACCGTCAGGGGCAATTGCCGGCATCACCGTCGAATCGATCGCCGCCAGCATCGCCATACGGCGGCTTCGATATCGAGCCTGACCCTCGGAGACGACTTCGGCGAATCGGCCTGAACGAATCAGCTCACCAACCACCATGGCGGCAAAGTGGTTGACGCTTCCACCGGAATCGAGTAACCCACACTTGGCGATTTGTGACGTGACGGCAGGTGACGCCGTGAGGTAGCCGACCCGTAATCCAGGTGCGAGTGACTTCGAGAACGAGCCAAGTCGGATCACGATCTCAGGATTGAAACTCGACATCGAGGGTGGCGCTGATGGACTCGTGTCGCGATAGACGTCGTCCTCGATCACGAGCGTGCCGGTCGCTGCAGCAACCCTGAGGAGTGCCTCGGCGCGGTCGGGAGGCAGGCACCGCCCGGTCGGGTTGGCGTAGGTCGGGACGAGATACAAAAACATACGCTGGCCGTACCGTTGGGGCGCGGTCGTAGCGGCATCGAAGTAATCTGGATCCGGCCCACTGCCGTCGCCTCGCAAACCGATCACCTCGACTTGATGGTCTGCGAAGATGCGGAGCGCCAGGAAGTAGGTCGGTTGTTCGACGAACACCACATCGCCTGGACTGGCGAGCAGCGACAGCACGAGGTCGAGCGCGCCGGAGCTTCCGGACGTGATCACGATGTCATCGGGTGACACGATCGCGTCAACCCGCGCAAGGTGATCGGCAATCCCGTCGCGCACAAACGCAGCACCGGCGGGCGCGCCGTACGTCAATGCCTGCCAACCGTGCTGGATCAGCATTGCCTCGGTGGCGACTGCAACAGCCTCACTCGGGAACGTCGACGGATCGGGATGGCCCCAGGTCAGGTCGATCACCCCGTCGGTGTGTCCGTACTGGATGTCGCTGCGCATCGGCTCGGCGAGAGCCGACGCTGCGAGCAGTTCCGCGCCGGATTGTCGCCTGCTGTTTACCTCGACGTTCTGTAACCGCGATTCCATTGTGACTATGATGCCGCGTTGATGGTCGCCAATGGGGGCTGAGCATCGAATACACATCGAATACACAAGGGGAAGGACCTATATGGCTGAGGAAAGCAATCCAGCTTGGTTGCCGACGAGTCCGATCGACCGTCGCAAATTCATCATTGGCGGCTCGGCCGTCGTGGCACTTGCCGCATGCGGCAGTGACGACGAGGCCGACTCGTCGGTTGCGGCCTCCGAGAGTGCCGAGTCGGCTTCGTCGGTGAGTTCGGCATCCGAGGCGTCGGTTTCAGCGTCGGAGGAATCGGCTTCGGCACCGGCGACAGATCCGCCTGCTCCGGCCGCGTCGGGCGGAATTCTGCGCGTCGGCACACTCGGCGGTGCGAACGACATTCTCGACGGCCAGCACATCGTGTCGAAAGCTGACATCGCCCGCCAGGCGACTGGCTGGGAACCGTTGATGAGCTTCAGCCCGGACTACGTGCCGGAGTACACCAACGGAATCGCCAAGGATGTGACGGCAAACGCCGCCGACAACTACACGATCACGTTGAAAGACGGAGTCAAGTTCAGCAACGGCAACCCGGTCACCGCCGATGATGTGATCTACTCGATGACCCGTCTGCTCGACCCAACTGCGGCGCTTTTCGGCGGATCCGCACTGCGACCAATCCTGGCCGCAGAGGGTCTCAGCAAGGTTGACGACGCAACCGTCACGGTTCAACTGCTGCAGGCCGTGTCGAACTTCAAGGAAGCACTGTGCGCGTACACCTTCGCGATTGTGCCGGTCGGCTATGAACGCTTCGCCGGCGACGTGACGAACCAGATCGGCACGGGGCCGTACGTGTTGGCGTCGTTCGAGGTCGGGGTGCAATCCGTGCACACCAAGAACACGAACTACTGGGAGGCCGGCAAGCCGTCGTTCGACGAGGTCCACATCATCGACTTCGCCGACAACGAGGCGATGATCAACGCCCTCCTGGCCGATCAGATCGACTGCATTGCCGACGTGCCATCGACTGCTATCGAGCAGATTTCGGGCACACCAGGATTCAAGGTGCTCAACTCGTCGGGTGGTGGCTGGCTGACGATTTCGATGGCGGTCGATCAGGAGCCGTTCACCGATGTTCGGGTACGCCAAGCGATGCGTCTGATTGTCGACCGCGAAGCGATGTTGGAGCAGGTGTTCAGCGGCTTTGGCCGTGTCGCCAACGACCTCTACTCGCCGCTCGACGCCTGTTACCTCGACAGTGTTCCGCAACGTGTGCAGGACATCGATGCCGCCAAGGCACTTCTCGCTGAGGCCGGTCAAAGTGAACTCGTGATCGATCTGTTCGCGCCAAACGACACGGCCGGGCTTCCCGAGATGGTCACCGTGTTTGCCGAGCAGGCCAAAGCGGCTGGTATCACGGTCAACGCCGTAGTGCTCGACGGCAGTGCGTACTGGGGAGACGAATACCTCAAGCGCACGTTCGCCACCGACTATTGGGGCACGCGTAACTTCTTGCCACAGGTGGCGGCGGGCAGCCTGCCAACTGCGCCATATCCCGACGATCACTGGCCACCGGAGGGGTCGACGTTCATCGACGACTACAACGCCGCGTTGGCCGAGACCGACGACGCCAAGCGATGCGAGATCATGACCAAGATGCAACAGGAGCTGTACGACACAGGCGGGCTCATCATCCCGTGCTTCCAGAACACGCTCGACGCGTACAACGAGCGGATTCAGGGCTTGGTCGAGCGAGCCAACACACTCAACCTCGACCATTACGGTCGCGGCTTCAAGAACCTCTCGTTCAGCGCCTGAGTCAAACCTCGTGTAGGTGCGGTCACCAGCGGCATTCGATGGTGACCGCACCCACGACAGAAGGTTCGCATGGTTCTCACCATTCTGATCGCGCTGAACGTAGTGCTCCTCGGGGGAGCGGTGTTCGCACGCGGCGTACTCAAGTTCATCTGCGTTCGCATGTTGGTCGGCGAGCTGTCGTTGTTGATCGTCTCGATCATCATCTTCACGGCGACGCAACTGCTCCCGAGCGACGTCGCCCAATCCGTTCTCGGTCGAGACGCGACCCCCGAGCGGGTCGCCGCCCTCCGCCAGCAGTGGGGTCTCGATCGACCGATGCTGACGCAGTATTTCGACTGGTTGGGCGGCATGGTCACTGGCGACCCAGGCGAGTCGTTCGTCACCAATGTCAAGATCACCAGCTACCTCGGCGATCGTGTCGTCAACTCGCTCTTCTTGCTGGTCCTTGGCGCCATCTTTTCGGTGCCGTTGTCGTTGTTGATTGGGGCGATCACGGCGCGCAAGCGAGACTCTCTCATTGACGGTGTCACGACGAATACGATGCTGGTCCTGGCGTCGTTGCCGGAGTTTGTGGTTGGCCTCACCCTGGTGATCGTCTTTTCGACCGGGCTCTGGAACTGGCTACCCGCTGTCGTGCAACTGCCCCCGGGCGCGAGGCCGTGGACCGAGATGAAGCAGTTGGTTCTGCCGACGATCACACTCGTGGTCGGCGCGGTGCCTTACATCTCGAGGGTCACACGTATCTCGCTGATCGAGGTGCTCGAGAGCGACTATGTCGAGATGGCTCGACTGAAGGGTGCCCCAGAACGGACGGTGCTCTGGCGGCATGCACTACCAAACGCGCTGGGACCCGTGCTGCAAGTCATCGCACTCAACGTTGCCTACTTCGCGGCGGGGGTGATCGTGGTCGAATTCCTCTTCAACTATCCAGGGATCGGTGGCGCGATGCGCGCCGGAGTCCGGGCCAACGATGTGCAAGTCGTGCAGTACCTGGCGATGGTTTTGGCTGGCGTCTACGTGGTGACCAACCTGCTCGCCGATGTCGGCACGATTCTCGTGACCCCGCGCCTCAGGACCAGAGTCCAATGAGTGATGTGACTGCGGGCGATGTGACTGCGAGTGATGCAATCGAGGGTGCGTCACCGATTGTTGCCGCCAAACCACCGAGTGTGACGATGGTGGCGTTGCGGCTATGGCGAACTCGCGTCGGAGTGCTGTTAGCAGGAGCGATGGCGCTGATCGCGTTGTGTGGGCGTTGGTTCGCCCCGTTCGGTGAGCAGGAGTTCGTGGGTAAGGCCCACCAGTGGCCTGGCGAACTGCTGCAGGAATCTGGCACAGACACCGTATTCGGGACCGGCGATCTCGGCTATGACGTGTGGACCCGATTTCTGTACGGCGGGCGACCAGTACTGATTGCGGCCGTTGCCGCCACCGCGCTGGCACTCGTTGTTGGCTCCCTGGTTGGGCTGCTGGCGGCGTATGACCGCGGCAAGCTCGACACAGTCCTGATGCGAATCATGGATGTGATCTTGTCATTGCCTCAAGTGATCATGTCGTTGGTGTTGATTTCGATCTTCGGTGCATCGCTGAAGTTGATCGTGTTCACGGTCGGAATCACCACGGTGCCTCGCATCGCCCGGGTCGTGCGCGGTGCTGCAGTCTCGGTCGTCGAGCGTGACTTTGTGTCGGCCGCTGAGGCGTTGGGTGAGTCTCGGTGGCGGATCATCCGATCCGAGTTACTGCCAAACGTCACGTCGCCGCTACTGGTTGAAGCCAATCTCCGACTCACGTTCGCAATCTCGCTGATTGCCGGCCTCGGCTTTCTTGGCTTCGTGTCGGACCCAGGCGCAGCCAACTGGGGTCTGATGATCGATGAGCATCGCGGCAAACTGCGCGGTTGGGACCAGCCGTGGGGGAGCGTGCTCCCGATCATCGCGATTGCGCTTCTGACGGTTGGTACGGGTTTGATCGCCGATGGGATATCGCGTGCCTCAGCCGGAATCGATCGCGGAAGGGCACCCGAGTGACCGAGGGTTTGACAATTTCGTCGCTGAGGATCAACGTCGCCAATACCGGCTCCGATATCGTCGATGAGGTCACTCTGCGAATCGCCCCAGGTGAGGTGCTCGGGTTGGTTGGCGAGTCGGGCTCGGGCAAGACAACTGTTGGACTCGCCGTGCTTGGTCATGCCCGTAAAGGCGTCGCTATCGGGAGCGGTGAGATCACGATCGACGAATCGGCGATGTTGACCCTCAACGATCGCGAATTGCGTTTGGCGCGCGGCAAACTCGTCAGCTACGTGCCGCAGGATCCGTCGAGTTCGCTCAACCCGGCATTGCGGATCGACACCCAGATCATCGAAGTCATGGAGTTCCACGGATTCGGTGGGTCGGCCGAGGCGCGCCGAGCGCGGGCGATCGAGGTGATGAGCGAAGTGCTACTGCCGTCGACGCCGGAGTTCATGCGTCGCTATCCGCACCAACTGTCGGGTGGGCAGCAACAGCGCGTCGGGCTGGCGATGGCATTCGCCTGCCGACCGTCCGTGATCGTGCTCGACGAGCCGACAACCGGACTTGATGTGAGCACCCAGTCGCACGTGTTGGCAACGATCCGAGCGCTCACACGTCAGCACGGTGTTGCCGCGCTGTATGTCACGCATGATCTCGCCGTTGTTGCAAATCTTGCTGATCGAGTCGCCGTGATGTATGCCGGTCGAATCGTCGAGCAGGGTCCGACGAAGACGATCTTCGAGGATCCGCAACACCCATACACGCGATACCTCACCGCAGCGGCACCCGATATCAGTGGCGAACATGCGATTGTCGGTCTTGGCGGGCGCGCTCCTTCGCCAGGGAAACGACCTGTTGGATGCGCGTTCGCATTGCGATGCGAGCTGGCAATCGAGAGTTGCCACGCCTCGTTCCCGGAGGTCACCGAAGTCACGATCGGTCACACGGTCCGCTGCTTCCGGCCCGGTGAAGTGCCGGATCGCACCCGTCAGCGCGGTCTACCGATGACCGGCTCCACATCGGCTGACGCGGCGCTTTCGCTGCGAGGTGTCAGTGCCTCGTATACGCGCCACGAGGTCGTTCACGACATTTCCATCGAGGTTGGGCGCGGCGAGTGCGTGGCACTCGTTGGAGAGTCCGGGTCGGGAAAGTCGACGCTCTCGCGGTCGATCGGAGGGCTCCATCACGAGTGGTCCGGCGACATCATTCTGAACGGCAACCCGCTGGCCAAATCCTCGCGAGATCGTCCTACCGCACAGCGGCTCTCGATCCAGTACGTGTTCCAGAACCCGTACGGCTCGTTGCATCCGCGGCGCAGTGTCGGCGATTCTGTCGCCCGACCGCTACGAATCGCTGGAACCTCGGCCTCGGAAACACGAAACGCAGTGGCCGAAATGCTCGAGCGTGTCTCCCTCACAGCCGCCTATGCCTCTCGATACCCGGATCAGCTGAGTGGCGGCGAACGCCAGCGGGTCGCGATCGCTCGTGCACTGATCAGCCGCCCATCGGTCCTGATTTGTGACGAAGTCACCTCTGCGCTCGATGTGTTGGTACAAGCCGCGGTCATCGAGTTGTTGATCGAACTGCAACGCGAGTTCGGACTCTCGATGCTGTTCGTCACCCACAACCTGCCACTAGTGCGTTCGTTCGCGCAACAAGTGGCCGTGATGGCGGACGGCAAGCTCATCGAGTTCGGTCCGACAGAGCGCGTGCTCACCAATCCGGATCAGGAGTACACGAAACGGCTACTGGCCGACACCCCGTCGATCTCGGCTGCACTCGCCTAATGGTCGGGACTGGTTCGTTGAGGGCTGGCGCTTGCCTCCCCGTCTGACAAACTGGGTGGATGGCGACCATGTTTGGCACAATTACCGAGCCTGCTCGTCAGATCGACGTGATTCACGAGACCGATGTGCTGGTCGTCGGTTCTGGCCCAGCAGGTCTCGCAGCCGCGCTTGCTGCCGCTCGCGCTGGTGTCGAGGTCACGCTCGTCGAGCGATTCGGATGCTTCGGCGGCAACATCACCGTCGTCGGTGTCGAGGGGATGGCCTGGTACCGCCACGAGGAGACGATCGAAGCCGACGGGATCGGGCGCGAGTTCGAGACCCGCGCCTTCGAGATGGATGCGGCTGTGCCGGAAAGCCAGTCGATGTCGTACGAACTCGATGCCGAGGGTTTCAAGCTCGTCGCCGACACGCTGGTCGAAGAGGCTGGAATCAGTGGCATGTTGCACCGTGCGTTCGTCGCTCCGATCATGGATGGCGACACCGTCACCGGAATCATCACGGAATCGAAAGCCGGTCGCGAAGCGATTCGAGCTCGCCGAGTGATCGATGCGTCGGGTGATGCCGATGTTGCCTTCCGGGCCGGAGCGCCAACCCGCCTCACCCCTCGTGAAGAGATGATGGCAGTGTCCGTGATGTTCCACCTGTCCGGCGTCGATAAGCGGGCCTTCATTGCCGGGATCAAGGCCGACCCGCAGACCTACAAGGACTGGGCAGGCAACGGCGAGTGGGACATCGAGACCTCCGGCAAGGAGGACGACATGTTCTCACCGTTTCTGCGCAAACCATTCGAGCAGGCGATCGCCGACGGTTTGATCCCTGCCCATCTATCGACGCTGGCCGGCTCGTGGGGTGCGATCCATGACACGGGCGAGTTGACCTACATGAACCTGATTCACATGGCGGGGATCGACGGCACGGATCCTGATGATCTCACTCGCGGAGAGATCGAAGGGCGCAAGCAAGCGATGGAGGCAATCAAAGCACTCCGTGCGTACACACCGGGTTGTTCCGGTGCCCGCCTGAGAAACTTCGGGATGACACTTGGAGTTCGCGACACGCGCAAGATTGATGCGGCCTACAACATGACCGAACACGATGTCCGTGAACAGGCACGATTCGACGATTCGATCGGGATCTATCCTGAGTTCATCGACGGGTACGGAATCCTGGTTCTCCCGACGACCGGTCGTTACTTCCAACTCCCGTACCGCAATTTGGTCCCGAAGGGTGTTCGCAACTTGCTGGTCGCCGGTCGATCTTCGGGGGGTGATCGCGTCTCGCACGCGGCGACCCGCAATATGTCTTGCTGCGCCGTGCTCGGCCAAGGTGCGGGAATCGCGGCAGCGCGGTCGCTCCACGACGGCTCCAGCCTGGACGACCCCGACGTCGAGGCAATCCAGAAGGAACTCACCCGCCAAGGCGTCCGATACCGGTGACAACTATCGGGGCCAGCGGGCGGTGCGTTCGACGTCGTTGAGATCCAGATGGTTCCGCATGTACTGTGCGCCGCCATTGGCGATTGGGGTGAAATCCCACGGCGTGTAGTCGCCTTGACGGAGCGCTTCTGTGACGAGTCGCCGGCGTGCCTGATCGTCGAGCACGTCCTGCGCGATCGCCCTGAGATCCCACCGTTCGGCGACTCGTGACCGCATCTCGGAAACCACCGACACAAATGCACTGTCAACAGCAAGATTTCGCAGCTCGTGAGGATCGGCTGCGAGGTTGTAGAGCTGGTCGGGATCGCTCGGGCAATGCACGAACTTGTAGTCACCGCGTCGGATCATCACGATCGGCGACACAGAACCCTCCGCCATGTACTCGCCGATCACCTCGCGATCCTCGACAGCGCCCTCGCACAGATTGAGGAGAGAGAGACCCGCAACAGGATCAACCAGATCCGAGGTGGCGGCACCAGTCAGGTCGGCGATCGTTGGTAGCACATCGACCAACGACACCGGACAAGCAACACGCCGTGACGTGAACCGCTCTGGTGCATGGATCACAAGCGGAATCCGTGCCGAACCTTCGAAGAAGTTCATCTTGTACCAAAGATCGCGTTCGCCGAGCATGTCGCCGTGATCCGCAACCAGCATCACCACGGTGTTGTCCGCGATACCCAGATCGTCAAGTGACGCGACCAGGCGCTCGGTCCACTCATCGACGTAGCTGATGTTGCCGAGATAGGCCCGCCGCGCGGATCGAACATGATCGTCGGTAATCGTCACCGTGTGTTCGTTGACCGCTGCGCGGAGCCGTAGCGAATGGGGATCGTCAGCTACGTCGGCGCGGCGAACAACCGGCGTCGGAATCTCGATGTCGTGGTATCGATCCCAGTACCGCCGACGAGTCACGTACGGATCGTGGGGATGCGTGAAACTCGCAACCAACAGAAACGGGCGTTGGTCCTCGGCTCTTACGGCGTCGTGGAGCGCTCTGACGGCGTGATGGCCGGTTTCGTCATCGAACAACAGCTGATTCGTCACCTCGGCCACGCCGGCACCGGTGACGCTGTCCATGTTGTGGTACCACCAGTCGATTCGCTCGTGCGGGTTGCGCCAGTCAGGAGTCCACCCGAAATCGGCAGGATAGATGTCGGTGGTGCGACGCGATTCGAAGCCATGGAGTTGGTCGGGCCCGACAAAATGCATCTTGCCGGAGAGCATCGTTCGGTATCCGGCCCGGCGGGCAACGTGAGCGAATGTCGGAATCGTGCTGGCAAGGTAGGCGGCATTGTCGTATCCCCTGGTCGACGAAGGCAACCGACCCGTCATCATGCAGTACCGGGCCGGTGTGCACAGCGGGCTGTTCGAATACGCAGCGTCGAACGTGATGCCCTCGTTGGACAATCGGTCGATCGTTGGGGCGATCGCCGGCCCGCCGTAGCACGCCAGCATCGACGGCGCCAGTTGGTCGTACATGACAATCAATATGTTCGGGCGGTGTTCCCTGTTCATCAGGTCTCGCGTCATGGCGTTATGAATCTAGGCTGCTGCCGTGCCTGACACAGAACGTCCGCAACCGCTTGGTGGCAATCAGATGCCACGATTCGGCGGACCGGCGACGATGATGCGCCTTCCAACTTGCGCGAGTGCGCAGGGTCTCGATGCTGCGTTCTATGGTGTGCCGTTCGATGTAGGGACGTCGAATCGTCCGGGGGCTCGATTCGGCCCGCGGGCGATTCGCGCCGAATCGTGTCTGCTGAGGCCGTATCACATGGCAAGCAGGGCGGCTCCGTTCGACAGCATGACGGTCGCCGATATCGGTGACGTCGCGATCAATACGTTCAACTCGCAGGCTTCGATGCCGATCATCCGCGACTTCGTCGCCGATATCGTGTCTCACGGCGCGATTCCGATTGGAATCGGTGGCGATCACACGATCACGTATCCGATCCTGCAGGCGATCGCTGCTGTTCACGGTCCGGTTGGCATCGTCCACGTTGATGCTCACGCCGACGTCAACGACACGATGTTCGGGGAGCGAATCAACCACGGCTCATGGCTGCGACGAGCGATCGAGGAGGAACTTGTCGATCCGACTCGAACTGTGCAGATCGGTCTGCGCGGCACCGGTTATGCCGCCGAGGATTTCGATTGGATCAGATCGGTCGGCGGGCGAGTCGTTCCGGTCGAGGAGTGTTGGCACCGCTCGCTCGCTCCTCTGATGGCCGAGGTCCGGGAGCAGTTAGGCGACCGACCGGCCTACCTCACATTCGACATCGATGGACTAGATCCGGCGTTTGCTCCGGGCACCGGTACACCTGAGGTTGCCGGACTGACGTCGATCCAAGGGGTCGAGATCGTACGTGGATGTCGCGGCTTGAGTCTGGTTGGTGCTGATCTCGTCGAGGTCGCCCCGATCTACGACACGACCGGAAATACGGCGCTGCTCGGCGCCAATCTGTTGTTTGAACAATTGTGCGTCATGCCAGGAGTGGAGTACCGACCATGAGTTTCGCCACGAACGGAACCTGCGAGATCTATTACGATGAGTTCGGGTCATCAGACTCGCCCACATTACTGATGGTCAACGGGCTCGGCAGTCAGTGCATCAACTACGCCGATGAGTGGTGTGCGATGTTCGTCGCCGGCGGATTCCATGTGATCCGTTTCGACAACCGAGACGTCGGACTATCGACGAAGTTCACCGATGCACCGATCGGTCCGAACGGCGAGTCATATCTGTTGGCGGATATGGCCAACGACGCAGTTGCGGTGCTTGACTCGCTGAGCGTTCAACGGGCGCACATCATGGGACTCTCGATGGGCGGAGCGATCGTGCAACAGATCGCCATCGATCATCCCGAGCGAGTGATCTCGATGACCTCGGTGATGTCGTGGACCGGGGAGCGCGAGTTTCGGGTGTCGGCTCCCGAGGCGTGGGCCTTTCTGACACGTCCACCGGCCACCAATCGCCATGAGTACATCGAGAACTGGGTCGCCGGATTGCGGATCTGGGGGAGTCCTGCATTCGCCAACGAACAGCGATGGCGGGTCCAGGCCGAACGTGCCTTCGAGCGCTGTTTCGATCCCGGCGGCACCACCCGTCAGTTCTTGGCAACTAATGCGAGCCCGCCGCGGGCCGATCGATTGCGCACGCTCGATGTCCCGACGCTCGTAATTCACGGCGACTGCGACACGCTGATTGGAATCGAAGGCGGTCGCCGGACGGCCGAGATTATCCCAGGCGCTCGGTTTGAAGTGATCGAGGGGATGGGCCACGACTATCCGCCCGAGCTGTGGGAACGCTGGGTCGATCTCGTTGCGAAGTTGGCGCTCGGCTAGCCCATCTGAGTCGACTTGATGTTCACCGGACGAGCAACCGTCACATGGCGTTCGGCATGGGAGTTCACCGGTGTCTGGGTTCGCATCACGCACGGCTGATGTTCTCGACGATGGTGCGCGAGATCTTCACGAGGATCCCTGACTTCGAGGTTCAGTGGGGACGGCGTCGAGCGTTCGAGGACTGCGGCAGCGTCTACGCCGTCCGCAACTTGCCGGTCAAGTCCACCCCAGGAAAGCGTTCAACCGACGTCTGATCAGGCTGCGAGGACCATCGTCCAGTACATCGTCCCGTCACTCGACTGTGCGTAGGCGACGCCGATGCTGGTGAAGTTGGCGTTGAGGATGTTGGCTCGGTGGCCTGAACTCCCCATCCAGCCGGCAACCACCGAGTTGGCGCTCGAGTACCCGGCGGCAACGTTCTCGCCCCATGTGTTTGCCGAGAACCCTGCTCGTGAGATGCGAACACCCGCGTCCGAGCCGTCTGATCCCGCGTGGCTCATTGAGTTGTGTGTGGCTTGATCGACCGAATGGGCGCCGGCGGCGGCGTTCAAGGCGCTGTTCGATGCCAGTGCTGGCAGGCCTGCAGCCGCCCGTTCGGCGTTGGTGGCGTCGATCGCGGTTGACGAGACGGACCCAGACGGCGGGGGTGGCAGTGCCGGGGGTGGCAGTGCCGGGGGTGGCGGTGCCGGAGCCGGGGGTGGCGGTGCGGCGGGGATCACGGGAGGTGCCGACGTGCTAGTGGTCGTGCTGGTGGTCGTGGGAGGTGCCGACGTGCTGGTGGTCGTGGGAGGTGCCGACGTGCTGGTGGTCGTGCTGGTGGTCGTGCTGGTGGTCGTGCTGGTGGTCGCGGAGGGAAGGCTGGACGTCGTACTCGAGGTCGTGGTGGTGGGGGTCGGCCAATGGACCGTCGTCGTATCGAATTGATCCGGATGTGTGATCGACATTGCGGCTGCGAAGCGCTCGGTACCGGCATCCCAGTTGGAACGCTGCGCGGCGATGAGTCCGAAGAATCCGACGCCGATCAGGCAGACAACGGCCCTTGTACGCCAGTCACTAGTCATAGTGCTCCTCACTCAATCTCAGAGAAGCCCGCTGCTTATGGCTTATCGCGTCCGCGACCGCATTACCAGTCAGGTCGCCACGACGTAGGTGCCATCCTGGTTCCAATGCATGTGGTCGATCTCATCTTCGGTGATCCACTTGTGCGTCCCGAGCGCGACTTGAATCTTCTGAGTGTTGAACTTCAGCACTTTAAGCGTCAGTTCGATCAACTGCTGGCGGGTGAAGATCTGCCGAAGCGCGTCGACGGTCGTGTCATTGAGATCGCCCGGTCGGGTCATCAGCGCGTCGGCAAACTCGAGTGCCAAGCTGTGTGCATCCGTCAACCCGGATGTATCTGTTGTCAATGCCTGTTCGACTGTCTCGCTATCGGCATGGTGCTGCTTGACAACTGCCAAGCGGATTGACAGTCATGTGTGACAATCGTGATGCTTGGCGGCTCTGACTCGCACAAGTTCGGTGGTGACCGGGTCAATCGTGTCGAGTTCCAGCACCAAGGTCTGCCAGAGGTTCATCGCCGATCTCAGTTTGTCGTTCAGCCGAGCGTCTGGTCCGATTCGCAAGCTCATGATGCCGACTCCAGCCGCTTCCACATGAGGTGCATTCGCTGGCGTTGTTCGACGACAAGTAACGAGTTCACAAAGTCGACGAGCCCGTTGTCACCTAACTCGACAGCGACCGCCTCGACTTGTTCATCGCTGATCGAGGCAACGTCGATGACGAACTGTTCGGTGAAAGCCAGGCACGCCCGCTGACTCGTGGAGAATCGAGAGGAAGTCGGCCAGTCGGTGAGTTCGGCGATCAGTTCGGGATCGAAGATCGGCGCATCCGGCTCGAGTCCGAGCAGGGTCGCCATCCGGGTCCGGCACAGGTCG
>JANMTV010000391.1:0-1650 GCA_031390905.1 Ilumatobacteraceae bacterium
GGTCCCCCCGCAGGCGGGGGAACAGGAGAGGTTGTGCTGCCCCCTCGAGGAGTTCGCGTGACCTCGATCGGGTATGCGACGACCTGTAGTGCTGTCCCCCCCGCAAGCGGCGGGACAGTGGGCGTCCTAGAAGGCAGAAAGACCTGCATAGCTGTCCCCCCGCTGGCGGGGGGACCGTCCGAGCGCAGCGAGGGCGAGGGGGGTGCGCGAACTCCGGCCGCACTCCTTCCTCACACCGCCGTTGGTTCGTCTGGGTCCTCGGACGACGGCTAGCTGGCGAGCTCGGTCTGCCGTTCTTCAATAGTGGCGAGGATGGTGCTGACTACTCCGTCGGTGTTGGAGAGGGCTTCCCAACTCCAGAACCGGAGGACGATCCATCCTCGAGAAATCAGGTAGGCGTCGCGGATTGCATCGTCAGGGTTGTCCTCGTGTTGTGAACCGTCGAGTTCGATGTCGATGCGAAGAGCGACACAGGCGAAGTCGAGGATGTGGGGACCGACGGGATGTTGACGACGGAACTTGACGTCGAGCACCTGGCGTCGGAGCTGCACCCAAATCCGGACCTCCGCCTCGTTCATCAGGCTGCGGTTCTTGCGTGCGTTTGCTGTGAGCCTGGGGCTTCTTGTGGTGGGCATAGGTCGACGATGACTTGCCGCTGTGACAAGAAACGAGACGAACCGGCGGCATCCTTCGGGTCCGACTGCGTCCGGAGTTCGCGCACCCCCCTCGATCGCCCAGAGCGGCGATCTGTCCCCCCGCAAGCGGGGGGACAGGCGGGGGATTGCGTCCAAACCAAAAACGCCAACCCGGGGGGGCTGGCGTTTGGGCGGAGCGGCCTTGCGGCTGCCGCAGAGAGAGGGGGGGAACCTAGTTGGGGTTCGTCAAGCCGTCGGCGACGGTGGAGAAGGCAGTCGAGACCTGCTGGCCGGCGATCTGCACGGCGATGAAAGCGATGATGGCGATGAGGATGACCAGGAATGCGTACTCGACCATGGCGGCGCCGCGTTGTGCCTTCACGTTCGCTTTGATCAGGTTGAGGGGCGGCATTTTCTTCTGGGTCTTCCTGTGATTGAGTTTCAACATTGTCGTCATCTGTCCGGTGAGGTCCGTATGGGGCCTTCGGATCATCCTTGGTGGCTAGGTGGGTGGGGATCCTTGCGGATCCCCACCTCCGAGTTCTTGGTCTCCGTTAGTTGGAGAGGGTGTTGGCGATGGTCGAGAAAGCGGTCGAAACCTGCTTACCGGCGATCGACACGGCCACGATGGCGATGATGGCGATAAGGACGACTAGCAGGGCGTATTCCACCATGCTTGCGCCTTTCTCTTCCTTCACCCACGTGGTCAGCTTGGTCCACAATGAGAGCATCTTGACCTCCTTTTCTTGTAGGAACTGTGCTCGATATTGAGTATCGGTCGATCTCCGGGATGCTTTATGGGACTTCCGACCTATGGCTGGGGCCCTCTTGAGGCCGGAAAAGGCGGCTTTTCCCGGGCAAACGAGAAGGGAGCCGGCGAACCGGCTCCCTTCCTATCGAGGCTTTTTCTTGTTAGTTGGAGAGGGTGTTGGCGATGGTCGAGAAAGCGGTCGAAACCTGCTTACCGGCGATCGACACGGCCACGATGGCGATGATGGCGATAAGGACGACTAGC
>JANMTV010000263.1:0-4216 GCA_031390905.1 Ilumatobacteraceae bacterium
CACCTCGCTCACCTACCGATTGGATGGATACACGTGTCCGACGAACGTCCCGAGATCACCACACGAAGAGACATCCGACGCCCAACCGCCTCATTCGAAGGCAAGTCGATCGAACTCTGGGGTTGCGGCGGATTGGGTTCCTGGATGGCAGAGTTCATCTGCCGCGCAGGAGCGAAACGCATCATCCTGCGAGACACCGGCAGCGTGCAGGGTGGCTTGCTCGTTCGACAGAACTATGTCGAAGAGGACATTGGCATGCCGAAGGCGTCACAGCTAGCCGCGCGCCTTCGTTCCATCGCCGACGGGCTAGAGGTCGAGGCCTTGCCAGGAAGCGCTCTCGACACACTGGCCGACGGCTTCGCTGCGAGCACCGACATCCTGATCGACGCGACGATCAACGTGACCGTTGCGTCGCGGCTCGACGAGTGGGCCCGCTCAGCAGTTACTCGGCCACTCATGGCGCAGGTCGCAACGGATCCGCGCACCGCGACGCTCGGCATGCTGGTAGTCGCCTCGCCGGATCTGGGCTTGGGTCCCGCATCGGTTGACGACGCGACGTGGGCGGCCGTCAAGTCGGACGCCTCCCTGGAACGGTTCCACGGTTTCTGGACTGCAGCCGAGAAGTCCGACCAACTCGTGCCGGTGATCGGCTGCTCGACACCGACTTTCCACGGCTCTGCGGCAGACCTCGCCTGCCTCGCGGGATCACTGGTGAGTCTCCTCGCCGCACACGTCGGCCTCTCCGCCGATGGCACCCATCTGATCGAGTCGAG
Organism: Ilumatobacteraceae bacterium; assembly: GCA_031390905.1. Lineage (GTDB taxonomy): Bacteria > Actinomycetota > Acidimicrobiia > Acidimicrobiales > Ilumatobacteraceae > Ilumatobacter. The sequence continues at coordinate 774 of JANMTV010000263.1, forward strand.
TCACGCACACGGCCAGAGCGGAAGCCCACATCAGTTCATCGCCTATGGCCATACGTAGCCGTGGCCGCTGGCTGTAGAACGAGCGCCGACCTCGCTCCACTCGGAGTTGATGTCTGCCGCGATGGTCGTAGCGTTCGATGAATGGATGGGACCCAGATCGCCTCAGTTTCGGTAGTCCGCCCGATCATGAGGTTCGACTTCGACCAGTGCCCAATCTGCTTCTCGACAACCGACCTGACGGACGAGCACGTGCCACCAGAAGCTCTGGGTGGAAAGGTGCTGACCCGCACGTGCCGTCGATGCAACAACACCCTCGGGTCCAGAATCGACGAGCCATTCCGGAACTGGATGCTGCAACGATTCAGGTCCGCTCGATTCGAGCTGCCCGACGACCTCGGCCTTCGCGATCAAATCACACCAGCGATCAGCTGCGGGACCGTTTGGTCCAGGCGATCGACATGACGCGATCGGAGTGACCAGTTCGAGGCCGCTGAAGACGTCCAATTCCAGTGAATGAGACTTCGCTGGAATAACGGCTCGAATCAGGGACTCTTGTTCCACCGGTCTGGAGTTCGCGTCGTGAGACTGCAAGCTCACGGCTGCTCCTGTCGAAGCGCATCGCTGAGTGCCTACCCGTGGTGAGGATGATCAGGGCTCGGACATTGACGGCGTCGACGTGATGCCGCTCACAGGGCGAAAGCATGATGCGGGTGTGCAGTTGATGGCGGAGTTGGCTTATCTTCCGGTGCCAGTCGACGTAGTCGTGGTCGAGTCCGGCGAACTTCGTAACGGAATCGCGGTTGCCTTGGATCGTGCGGGTTGCCGTTCGCGAGGGGCGTGTCTTTGAACGAGCCGCATGAGCTAACGACGCGTGCCCTGCGGGCTGTCTTGGGCCGTCGAGGATCTCGATCTCGCCCAAGCCACCTTGGTGGTTGAGGGCCTTGTTCCCCGGGCGCGTGCCCGCAGCGGACTTACGAATCTGCGCCTCGGATGATCAACGGTCTGATGCCCTGATTCGTCAGCGCAGCCAGCCACGGGCCGGTGGCATGCTCGGCCAGGTACCGCTCCATCGCTTCCCATTGACGTACCAACAATGTGAGGGTGTCCCAGGTGCTCAAGTCGCCGGCGCTGGTGAGGACGAATCCGCGGATGCCGGCAGCAATGACCTGTGCTGCTTCGACCGGCCGCGATCGGATCTTCTTGTCGCGAGTAGTGACCACCAGACCCAGGTTTCCCACGACCGGCAGCCACTCGGGGTCCGGCATACCGAGAGGAACCTGTGGCAACCGCGGGTGGGAGGGATGAACAACATCTCGGCGGGCCAACGCGAGGCTCCGACCAAGCGCGAGGTCGTTCTCGTCGACGAAGAATCGGGCCGGTTCGTCCCCGCCCATCAGGCAGCCGTTGCCGCCAGTTGCGTCTCGTAGGCGATGGCGGCGCGAATGTCCTCGATCGGTAGCTCGTACACCTCGGCGAGAAAGTCCGGACTGTCGCCGCCGCGGTACAGCTCAGCGATGCGTTCCGTGGCGACACCGCGGATCGACGGGCGACCGAAGGAGAACTCAGGATCGATCACTACGGGTGACGTCTTGCCAGCGGGACGAAGGCGAGTGACAACGTCATCGGTGAACTCGACCTTCTGGAGATACGACTCGACCTCGGGGGCGAGGATGAACTCCTGGCCGGATCGGATGACGATGGCGAGCGATCGATCGAGATCGGTCTCTTCCTGGATGCGGAGCACAAGCTGACGGTCGTAGATGAATGGCCGCGCATGTGCGAGCGGGTATCGAACGCTGAACTCTTGTCGCAAGCGCTCGATAACCGGCCGGATGTGCTGCAACGGGACGCGAGCACGCCGGTACTCGCGCAGGTAGCCGAGCTCCACGAACTCACCCCACGTGACCGCATCGCTGTCACTCGGCACCTCGCGGATGACCGGCAGGTACGTGACTCCCCTGCGCTCGTAGCCGTTCAGCCAGCCGCGAACCTTGTCCTGCCGCATGCCGAGCAACGCCGATGCCTGGCCGACGCCGTACACCGGTCGTTCGAGGGTCGTCACCGCGCTCACGGTCCACACGATAGGCCGGGGGTGTGGCAAGAATCGTGACCGCTTCGGTCGGAGGCTGGCACGGTCGTGGGTCGCCAGAGGCGACACGTGTAGTCGGCGCTCCCACGCAGCGGGCGCTTCGCTCCTACCGGATCTTCTACCGGATCTTCTACCGGACGGGTAGAAACGTGGTACAAGCGGTCAACACGGCCCAGCACGACATTTCGCGAAAGACCAGGTAGATGAGCATTTCCCGGACGTCAGCGGACGCCCAAAAACCCCTACAACGAGAGAGAACGTCTCCTCGACGCGGCCTGCGTCGTGATGGCCGACCGCTCGACAGGCGAAGTCCGCTACGAGCGAGACAACCTGCCCTTCCAGTCCTTCGTCGCCGCCATTTTCGGCCGCTGCCTCCCGTTCAAAGCAACGAACCCTGATCTCAACTGGGGCTAGGAGAGCGAGCCGCAAGCTCGTCGATCAGCGAGGCAAGCACCGGCAATCCAAGCTCCGTTTCACGCATCATGCGACGGACCTGGCTCTTGGAACTGTTCTCAACGTTCTGCGTTCCGAACGGCATGTGCTCGAGACCCTGCAGTGCCCGAACCGCTTTGCCGAGATTGGACCACGAGGCGTTCATGCGCCGACGAAGCTCCAACACCGCTTCGGTGGGATCGGTCAGCTCAAGATCGGTGCCGGTTTGGCGGGCGCCAAGCTCACCTTGAACTGCTGATCCGCCGAGGGCAAGCAGTAGCGGCTGCCCGTCAAGTAGCACATCGAGATCGATGCCCGGGTCGCTGACGTAGGAGGGAGCCGCACAAACCGGCTCGTCCCCGAAGAACAGGTCCCAGCTTGCCTGCTTGATCGCCACCTGTACCCCCGGATGCGGATGCTGATCTTCGGTCAACATGCCAGCCCAGAACGGCATATAGGCCAGGTTCCAGCCGGCGGTGAAGGCATCCGGGTCCCACGGGTTGCCCCAAATGTGGCGGACGCCGTAGCCGCTCCCGCGGGCGATTGGTCGGCCCGAGTATTTGGCCCAGGCCGACTGGGCGCGGCTGTTGTCGTCGAGCTTGACTTGGCGACCAAGCCACTCGGCAGCAGCGCCCTTGTCGAGTGCCGGATAGTGCGTGCGACTTTTGCGGGCAAATCCAGGGAAGTATGGAGAACGCTCACGTACGGCGTCCGGTGTGACGAAGAATGTGTTCTCGAAGACCGCCTGAATGAGTGTCATTCCGCCGTCCCGGAAATGACGCTCAAGCGTTTCGACTGGATGCGGAAGCGCTCCCTGGAATACCCGTACCGAGACCACACCAAGACTGTATGCGACCGCCGCGTTCACGGACGCTGCAGCGCAGCCGACAACGCTGTCCAGCGGTTGATCGTGGCGAGGTAG
>JANMTV010000025.1:0-12666 GCA_031390905.1 Ilumatobacteraceae bacterium
TTGTTGTGCGGGGCGGGTCCGGGCCTGACTTCGAAGTGGAGATGCCAACCGCCTGGTGTGGCGTTGCCTGTGTCGCCCACGTAGCCAATCAGGTCGCCAGCACGCACCCGATCGCCTTCAGCTAGGCCGTCGACGAATGCAGACAGATGGTAGTAGCGGTACTTCGTATCGGAATCACCCCACAGGCCCCACCCATAGCCGGCTGCACTCCCCAGATCCGTAAATTTGCGATACAGAACGCCGGTCTCGACGGCGTACACTTTCTGACCTATTCGAGCGCCAATGTCGACACCTTGGTGGCCTCCGGCGCCGAAGGTGGCGCTGTAGCCACCGAAGTTGTTAAGCACCTCGCACATCGGGAACGGGTCGATCGGAAACAACAGACCCGAGGCGGGCGCGACAATCCGGTCCGCAGTCGACGAAGCCGTGGCCGACGTGTTGACCGAGTTTGTCGCGGCGTTGACCGCTCCGGCACCAATCATCACCAGCACGGCCGACGCGATGATCCGGCTCACGCGACTTGGGAGAAGGGTTCTGGAGCTAACGTGGTTGATCATGGCTGGAGTTCGTGTGCTCGTAAGCGGAATGGGCAGCGAGCTGGGTGCTCGGGTTGCAAGTTTGCTCGAAGACGAACCGTGGGTGGGTTCGCTTGAAGGAATTGATGCCGACCCGCCTCGTCGTCGGCTGTACCGTGCGGTCTTTCATCGTATCGTCCCAGGTCAACACGACCGCACCGTCGAGGCGGTCACCGCATTCAATCCGCACGTCGTGATCCATCTCGCTGTCTGGGAGCCACACGGTCGCGCTGGTCCTGCAACCGCCAGCAGGTTAACCGATGACGCCGCCACGTCGATCCTGGGTGCCGCAGCCGAGTGTCGTGCGCTCGAGTCGATCATCGTGCGCAGCGGAATCGAGATCTACGGGCGGGCCAGGGGCTCGGTCACCCGGCCAGGTGAACAGGTCGACCCGAATCCGACCAGCGAGTGGGGCCGAATGCTGTCAGAGATCGAAGCAACCGCCACTTCGATCGGTCGTCGAATTGGCGTCGCGGTCGGCAGCCTGCGGTGTGCATCGGTCCTCGGCCCTCACGTTCCCAACCCACTTGGCCGTATTTTGCGAATGCCAGCGGTGCCGTTCAGCGCACTCGCCGACCCACCGTTCGCGGTCGTTCACCAACATGACGCGGCGGAAGCGTTCGTCGCCGCTGCGAAGGCGCGGATCAACGAGCCGCTCAACATTGTCGCCCCCGGGGCGATCACGATGCTGCAGGCGATCCGGCGTGGTCGCCGAGTTCCGCTCCCGATGATTGGACCCGAATGGGCAATTGCCCGCGGGATCACGCACCTGGTCGGCGCACCGATACCGGAACACGTCCAAGAGATGCTTCATCGGGGTCGGCTGGCCGACACGGCACGTGCACGCGAGGTACTCGGATTCTCTCCGGCGACAACGACCGGCGACGTGATCGACCAAGTCTACCGCTGGCCTGGGGTCATTCATCGACCGGCTCGCCGTCCGACCGCTGCGGAAGCGGTGGCCTAATGGCGCACGCTGCTCAACGGATCGCCGACGTCGTCACGTTTCCTGTGCGCACGGCCGGGTCGACTGTGCAGTCAGCGGCCAGCGGCACCGTCCGACAAGTCCTGGCATGGACGGCCAACGACGTCGACGACTGGGGACGCGACCAGGAGTTCGTCAATCGCCTCTTGACCGTCAGTCGACTGCGCTGGAACGTCTCGGTCGGTGGTCTCGATCATCTCCCCAAGCGAGTTGGCGCGCTGATCGTCGTCAACGCCCGCCGGTTCGCGCTGGCACCGGTGTTCGCCGCCCTGGCGCTCGGGCATGCCTCGGGGCAACCGGTTCGATTCGTTGGACGGCCAGACATCGCACCCTTCGGACCGGTGATGCAGCGACTGGGTGGCTTGCTCCCGCTCGAGGCAGAACTGGAGGGTGCCCTGCGGGCCGGCGAACTCGTCGTACTCGGTGCCGGCCACGTTCCGAACAACACCCACACCGGGCTCATCGACCATCGTTTGGTAGGTGCAGCCGTCGCCGCTAAGGTCCGCGTGCTCCCCGCAACAGCCGTCTCGGTACCGATGCGACGCGACGCTCGGGTCGAAGTCGGCGCACCGATTCGATTGACCCGTCTGCGTCGGGGTCCGCTGGCCGAACTCGAGGTCGCTGACCTGCTGCAAACACGCATCGACGCGCTTCTCGATGAACTTGGCGGCACGCTGACCGGCACGCCGCTCGACTGGTTGCCGATCCCCGGCATCAGCAAGATCGTTGGTCTTTGATGCCATTCGTTCGATCCACCGACGGAGTCCGACTGCACTATGCCGAGACCGGTCGCCGCTCGAAGCCACCCGTGCTGATGCTCCAAGGCCTCGGTGCCGACAAGCACCTCTGGGATCTCCAGCGGATCGCCCTGCTTCCCTGGTATCGCACGATTGCCCTCGACAATCGCGGCGCCGGTCGCAGCGACAAGCCCTATGGGGCCTACTCGTTGGAACAAATGGCTGACGATGCGATCTCCACGCTCGACAACGCCGGGGTCGAGGACGCCCATATTGTCGGGGCATCGATGGGTGGCGTGATCGCACAACTCTTGGCACTCAAGCACCCCGAGCGTGTTCGTTCTCTCACGCTGGCGTGCACTGCGTGCAGGCATCATCCGTGGCGACGCGAGCTACTCGCCAGTTGGGCCGAGACAGCCCAGGTACGAGGCATGGCAGCAATGACGCACGAGGCAGCTCGCTGGATCATCGGACCTCGATCATTCCGTCGGCTCACACCGGCGGTCGGGTGGATGGGGCCCCTCGCACTTTCGCGGCCACCGCACGCCTTCGCAGGTCAGGTTGCCGGGATTCTCTCGATCGATGACAGCCTGGCCGAGCGATTGCACCAGATTCGCGTCCCGACAATGGTGATGGTCGGCAACCAGGACATCCTCACTCCGCGCGGCGATTCTGAGGAGATCGTTGAAATGATCGAATCAGCCGAACTGGTGGTGCTCAGCGGTGCTGCCCACGGTTTCATGATCGAGCACGCCACCACGTTCAACAGGATCCTGCTCGATTTCCTTCACCGCGCCGAAGCCAGTTATCAGGCCGAGGTTCAGTCGGATTCAGCCGAACTCCGCGCCGGTTGAGTTCGCCACGAGTGAGCTGTACGGTACCCGCCTCCGGCACGTCACGGCCGACAGTCGGCGTTGTTCGATGTCGTAGATCGCCGTGAAGTTGTCACCAAATACGTCACGGAACTCGCGGTAGCTGGCGAACTCGTCGTCGCACCGGCGATCGAGCACCGACGCAAACGGCACAAGCCATCCGTTCACGAGCGTTGCCACACCGTCGTTGAGCGTGTCGATTGCCGGCAGATCAACCGTGTTGTTGGAACCCATCGGCACGAGCGCGAACCAGACCACGCCCTCCCCCAACAGGTCGACGACGACTGCGCATGCTCCCGGTTCGGGAAACACCGGGCAAAAGTTCTCGCCGGGCGTACCCGGCACGACCCGCAGAGCCCGAGATGGGTCGAGCACAAACGAAGTCTCGGCCGTCGCCAGCCCATCGGCGTCGAGCGCGAACGAAGCGTTGGTACTCGAGAACACCTGTCCGATCAGATCGATGCGATGCAGTGCCCGTGCCTCGATCGCAGTCTCGTTGCCACCGCCGCTGAGCAGGTCACGCGCCTGAAATATCGTGGTCAGCAAGAGGAACAGGCCGACGACCACCCCGACAGCGAGGAAAAATCGCAGGCTGAAGATCTGACGCATGGTGTCGCCGACAGTACCGGACCTCAGCAAGACTCGCAGGGTGTTCGCCACCCGACGAGACCTGATCATGCGGATCGAACGAACCTGGGCAGGCGACCACGTCTCGTTTGTTGAAGTTCTGTCGCGACAGGACCCATCGTGGGGCAGTGAGACGTTCGAACTCGGAGGTGGCCACGCAGTGCTGTGCGGCGCCGGGCTGTATGTCAATCGGGCACTCGCGTTTGGACTCGATCAGCCGGTCAGCGTCGCCGATTTCATTCGTCTCGAAGGACGTGCAGCACATCTCGCAGTTGAAGCCGCTGTCGAGGTCACTCCTGTCACTCATCGTTCCGTGAGCGAGATCGCAAACGACCGCCGCTATCGCGTCGACGGGTTCAGGACCACCCATATCCGGTTGCTCGACGACCACATCATCGGCATTCCCGACCCAACGGTGGTCGTTGAACGAGCAGATCACGAGTTACTGGAAGCGTGGTCGGAAACCACCGCCGCTGGATGGGGTCACACCACCGTCGCGGCTCGGCGGGCCAGCGATGCGTTCTCGCGTGCAGCCGCCGCGATCGATCAAGATGGTTTCGTGATCGCCCTCGACGCACGAGATCGGCGCCCACTCGGCTGCGCAAGTCTGACGATCAGAGACGGCATCGCAACCCTGGGTGGCATGTCGACGCTTCCGGTTGAACGCCGACGCGGCGTTCAGGCGGCGTTGATCAGCCATCGCATACGACTCTGCCATGACGCCGGCTGCGATCTGGCAACCTCCTCGACCGAACCCGGAAGTGGCTCCGAACGAAATCTGGCACGCGCCGGCTTTCGTCCGTTGTATGACAAAGTGACATTGAGGCGACCGGCCGCGCCAGAATCACCAGCATGATTCTTCGCGCCTACGTACCCGCCGATCTGGCGGCGATCCACGCCATCAACGAGGCGGAGGTTCCTGCCGTCGGGACCGAAACGATCGAGGATCTCGAGCACATTGCCAATCAATCCATGATCGCATTGGTGGCGGAGGTCGAGGACCAGATCGCCGGCTTTTGCCTTGTGTTAGCTCGGAACGCCGACTACGACAGCATCAACTACCTCTGGTTCTCCGAGTTCTACGGCGACTTCGTGTACCTCGATCGCGTCGCCATCGCGCCGGCGTTTCAAAGGCGCGGGATTGGCCGGGCGTTGTATGCCGAAGTCGAACGACTCTCGGCAGAACGTCGCCCTTCGGCGACGGTCTTCGCCTTGGAGGTCAATCTGCGGCCACGTAACGACACCTCGCTTGCATTTCATGCAGGGTTGGGATTCATCGAAGTCGGCCAGCAGGAGACGGACTACGGCGCGCTGGTCAGCCTGATGGCGAAACCGCTCTAACCCCCACGTTCATGTCGCGATGAACACGTCATGGATGTGGTGATCGCGACATGAACGTGGGTTTGGCGGGGTTAACGGCGGTCCGGCAGGAATCGGAAGTGGTCACGGGTGCTGGCCACGTGTTCGGTTGACAAGTCGGCGAGCAGGATCGACTCGGTCCGGGCACCGGTTGCCAGTAACTCGCCGAGCGGATCGACAATCCGCGAATCACCTGAGTAGTCGAGTCCGGCACCGCTACCGACGCGGTTGACCCCAACGACGTATGCCTGATTCTCGATCGCTCGGGCCTGCAGCAGCGCGATCCAATGCTGGCGGCGTTTCTCCGGCCAGTTCGCCGGGATCAGGTAGAGATCGGTGTCGGCCGCGACTTGCCAGAATTCGTCAGCGAAACGGAGGTCGTAGCACACGAACATCGAGACGCGGAAACCCTCGACATCGACGGTTACCAACTGATCGCCGGCGCGCACGAAACGCTCCTCGCCGGCGTGCGAGAACGGGTGAATCTTGCGGTAGCGATGTTGGGTTCCATCCGGACCAGCCAACACGAAACAGTTCGACGGTCGCTGATCATCGGCCGGTGCGTCAGGGTGAACTTCGGGGCACGAGCCGCCAACCCATACACCATGTTCCCCCGCTTGCGATACGAGGAACTGAGATGAGACGCCGCCTTCGGGTTCGGTCTCGAACGACGGATCATCGAACCCAAAGCCGGTCGAGAACGTCTCGGTGAGGATCACCAATCCGGCGCCGGATGCAACCGCACCATGGATCATCGGCGCAAGGTGCCCGAAGTTGGCGTCGCGATCATTCCAGACGATGTCGTGCTGAATTGCAGCGAGGCGCAGCGTGCTCATCGGCTCGCACCAGCCAGCTTCGCGAGTCGTTCGACTGCTGCGTCGATGACGTCAAGCCTCTTGCAGCACGCGAACCGAACGAGATGACGACCGTGCGCAGGGTTGACGTAAAAGACCTGATTGGGAATCGCCACCACCCCGACACGTTCGGGCAGGTCAAGGCAAAACGCAAGACCGTCGCCGTCGGGCCGCAACGAACGAATGTCGACCGTGGTGAAATACGTGGCCTCAGGCCGGTAGGCGTTGAAGCCAGCCGCTTGCAGACCGGCGAACAGGCGGTCACGTTTGGACTCGAGATCAGCGGCAACCTCACTGAAGAACGAATCGGGCAGACGAAGACCGACCGCAGTCGCCGGCTGGAACGGTGCGCCGTTGACGTATGTGAGGAACTGCTTGGCCGTGCGGGCTGCGTCGACCATGCGCGACGGCCCGCACATCCATCCGATCTTCCAACCCGTCGTGTTGAACGTCTTGCCGCCCGACGAGATCGTCAACGTGCGATCGGCCATCCCAGGCAAGGTGGCGAACGGCACGTGTTCGGCACCTGAAAAGACGAGATGCTCATAGACCTCGTCGGTTACCACCAACACGTCACGCTCCTGGGCTACCGCGCCGATCAACGACAGCTCGTCCCGGGTGAACACCTTTCCGGTCGGATTATGAGGTGTATTGAGCAGGATCAACTTCGTGCGCGGCGAGAAGGCGGCCCGGAACTCGTCGGGGTCGAATCCGTAGCGGCCATCGAGCCCGGTGCCGGGGCGCAGGAGCACCGGCTTGACGACCGCACCGGCGAGTGCGATGCAGGCTTGGTAGCTGTCGTACATCGGCTCGAACACGACCACTTCGTCACCCACGTCGAGCATTCCGAGCATCGCTCCGGCCAACGCTTCGGTGGCACCTGCGGTGACGAGGATCTCCCCGTCGGGGTCGTGGACGAGACCGTAGAACCGGTTCTGATGTTCAGCGATGGCTTGACGAAGGATGGGCATTCCCTGACCCGGTGGGTACTGGTTCAGTCCCGACCGAATCGCTGCGACGGCGGCATCGAGGACCTCGATTGGACCGTCGGTGTCAGGGAAGCCTTGGCCGAGGTTGATGCTCTCGGTTTGCACCGCCAACGCCGACATTTGAGCGAAGATCGTGGTCCCGAAACCAGCGAGCTTGGAGGTCAACGGCTGAGCAGCGGTCACACATTCAGCGTAGGCGAGCGGCGATCAGACCTGAGCGTCGGTGCGCATCGAGTCATCAGCAATCCAACACACCAAGCCCTCCCGTTTGGCCTGATACATCGCCTGATCGGCGGCGTCGACCAAAGTACGGGTGTCGGAACCGTGATGCGGCCAGAGGGCGACACCCACGCTGACCTTGACCCGCAACGGCTCGGCGACACCTTCAACACGAGTTCGTCCGGCGATCGCCTCGGCGAGTTGCCCAGCGCGCCGGGCACCCATCTCCTCGCTTTCGATACCGGGCATCATGACCACGAATTCATCGCCACCCCATCGGGCGACGATGTCTCCGTCCCTGACCGCTTTCCGGAGCCGCGATCCGACAACTTTCAAGATCTCGTCGCCGGCGTTGTGGCCATAGTTGTCGTTGATCAGCTTGAAACCGTTGAGATCGAACAACAGCAAACACACACGAGACCCATTCCGCTCCGCTGCTGCAAGTGCCTCGGTACTGCACCGTTCGAACTCGCTTCGATTCGGCAGCTTCGTCAGCGGGTCAAAGCTGGCCCGCTCAAGCAAGTTGCGTTGCTCCACGAAAATCGTGACCCCTGCGAGCAGCAGCAAGATGATCGCCAGCGTGAACACGATCGCATAGAACCGCTGTTCATCAATCGGCAGTTCGATGATGTTCTCACCTGCAGCGACCACGAACAGATCCGGTGCCGCATCAACGCTGACGGCCGTTTGGCGTGTGCCGCCGTCGACCATGAACTGGTTGATCGTGGCACCTGCCGGTAGCACCGTCGTTGCCCACACCGACAGCCCGGTGCGCCCATTGATCACATCGACAGGTGCCTGGGCAACGACGATCAGCGTAGGCCCGGCGACTTTGATTGTCATCACCGATTCGTAGATCGTGACCAGACGAATCTCTGAGTCAGCTCGGTTGATCGTTGATTCGATGGCCGGCTGAGGACCGTCTCCAGCGCAAGCAGGACTACCAGACGGACCGATTGCGCAGGCACCGATCCGAGGATCGATGTCGGCCACGGCCAAGGCTGTGTCGGCCGCATCGGTGCCTGTCGTGGCAGCAATTCTGATCGCATCAATGATCGAGTCGAGTCGCGACGCTCCGAGTTCAGCGGCCGTCGTCATGCGATGGTCACGCTCGCCGGCGACCTCAGATCTGCGTGCGACGTAGCCGACCGCGACGGCGACGATCAAGGTCAAACTCAAGACCACCGACGCCCGACGCACGAATCGCATACTTCGTGATCGGCGCTGTTTCTACGGCGATAAGTTAAGAAATCGGTAACCGGAAAGACCTTGCACGATTACAACGTAATGACGACAGTTCTTGACTCTGCTTATGCGTTTGCACACAGACGGGCCTAGATCAGGCTGTGCTCTGATGCGCCGAATGACGGTCAGACGATCCCCTCAAGTGAGATATACGGAACGTCGCTGTAGGCGATCCGACGGCTGAATCTCCAGCCAGCCCGCGACGGCCGCTGACCCGACCAGGTTGCGGGCACCGATCTCGAGTGCTCGGGAAACGATCGAGGGCACCGCTCTTGGCGGCGCCCTCTGGGAACATTGATCGAGTGAAGCGAACGGCTTCTGCGTGCGCCCGGAGAGACTCGAACTCCCAACCTTCTCATCCGTAGTGAGATGCTCTAATCCATTGAGCTACGGGCGCAGTGCGAGCGAGTCTAGCCGCCCCACGGACCCCAGCCACCCGACGATTGGTAGAGGGCATACGCCGCCTGAGCGTTCTTGCGAGCATCGAACAGGTCGGTGGCGGTGTTGATCCCGTAGTCGTCGAGCCAACTCCGATGTGCGGTCCAGTGCAGCTGGAAGAGGCCGTAACAGCAGCTACCGTTGTAGGCGTTGGCCCTGTACCTGCTCTCCCGCCACGCAATCGCCAGTGCCTTCTCCTCGAGCTCGTCTGGCCAAACATCCCGAATGATCTGCTCGGCTTCTGACGCCGACGGTACGGGCCCTGTTGTGGGCGGATTCGTCGTTGGCGGATTCGTCGTGGCTGGCGCGTTCGTCGTCGCTGGAACCGTGGAGGACGGCGCTGCTGGCGATGTCGGCTGCGACGGCATCGTGGCCCCCGCAGGAAGGCAGATCGCGTCACCGGGGAAGATCGGCGTATTGACTGATGCCAGGTTCTCGGCCATCAACGCGTTGGGGGATACTCCGGCCGCGTCAGCGATTCGGTACCACGAGTCACCAGCTCCAGCTCCATAAGTCTGCGCACATACTGGAGCCAGCCGTTCGGCGCGGGCCGACGCTGTCGCCGCGTCCGTCTGATCGTCAGAAGGAGTGGCTGCGGGTTGACTCTCGACCACAGCGGCAGTCGCGTATGTCGCCGACGCGGTGGTACTTCGTTCGACCACCACAGCCGGTACAGATTCGACAGTCGCGGGATCGGAATTTGATGGAATTGTGGATGAGATGGTCGCTGGGCTCGGATCGGCAACGAGCTGCGGCACTGCAGGTGTCACTGGAGGCGCTGTCGCAGGGTCGTCGACTGGAGTCGCAATCTGAGCCGACGGAATCAATGCATCACCCATCGCGAGAGCGTTGTCGTCAGACGGACGCAACGCCAGCGCGAACGGCACCAGCGTCACGCCAATCAGCACGATCATGCCGAGTCGCATCAGAAGTGGGTCAACAGCTCCAAGTCCCAGACGTTTGGCGAGAGGCACAACCGGCGACAACTCGACGTAATGCGCAACGTCGCGGTGCCCAACGTCGTTGAACTCCGGTTCCCAATCGTTCTGCAACGCAGCGCTCGCCAACTCGCCAATCGTCGCTTCGCGAACGGGCTGTTGCCGTGCGCGAGTGCGAACGACGCCATGCTGACGAGTACGGGCGATCTCACCTGTTTGGCTGTTGCGTTCGATCCGCTGCGGCCGAAATGCGGCCAGCCCACTCTTCAACACGCTGATTGCGGAGGTCGGCTGTTCGAGCGAGTCGTCGCCATGCACATCCGCCGGATCAGCAGATCGAGGCAACCAACCACGCGACGAACCCCAGAACTCTTGAGTCACGTCGTCGGCATCAGAGGCCTCAGCGTCGAAGATATGTCGGGTCGGGTCGCGTCGCATGATGAGTCAGTGGTTCCGAATCGCCGATCGGAGACTCCTAGGTCTAGTCGCTCCGTCATCAAACCGCAACATCAACGTCATCGAACCGCAATCAAATGACAGCCATGTGACTTGTCGAGGCGCCCACTGAAACGCGAAACGAGCCGGGTGGGGCGACACCGTTTGGCATCGCCCACCCGGCTCGCTGGCTGGCGGAGAGGGAGGGATTTGAACCCTCGGACCACCTTACGGCGGTCTCCGCATTAGCAGTGCGGTCCATTCGACCTGGCTCTGGCACCTCTCCGAGGTGAGTGGAGTCTAGAGCGTTATCCTGTCGAACGGAACGGTGGCAGAGTGGCCAAATGCATCCGCCTTGAAAGCGGAAGGGTGTCAAAGCCCCGGGGGTTCAAATCCCTCCCGTTCCGCCAATGGGTTCGCGGCGGAACGCCAAGTGCTCGGGCTGGCGTGGTCGGACCTCGACCTCGATACAACTGAACCGACCGCGACGATGCGCCGCGCCGTGGTGCAGGTGCCCGACGTCGGTCGGGTGCTCGGTCCGCCGAAGAGCGAGGGCGCCGAGGGCCCCGCCACGAGGTAGTGCACGTCGTCGACCGCCTCTGCGCCCACCGCGCGATCCAAGCCGCCGAGCGCTTGGCGGCGGGCCCGGCGTGGCAGACCCACGTGTAGAAGGCGAGCGCCTCGACCTCGTGTTCACGACCGAGAATGGCGGGATCGTCGCCCGTCAGCACGTCGACAAGCTGGCCCGGTCGAAGGCGGTCAGGCTCGGCATCGACACGGCGGTGTAGGTCCTCGAATACCCAAACAAACCCACACAAGATGCCTTTCTTGTGTTTTTTGGGTTTACGAGAATGATGCTGATGTGACGCGGACCGTGCTCGACGACGCCGCCGAGATCCCCGACGGTGCTGCTTGATTGACCAGATTATGCGGTGGGCCTATCGAGCCGAGACGTCCCACACTTGGCCGGAAGTGCAGTGGTGAAGTCCGTGTCGCCGCCCGGGATTATCGCTTGGCCTGAACAGTCCCGGGCAAGCTGGTTGACAACTGTTGATAACGCCTGCAGGCTGGTGGGGTGAGCAAGACCACCATGAGCTTCGCCCTACCCGACGAGTTGCGGCGCTACATCGACGACCGCGTCCAATCCGGCGAGTATGGAAACACCAGTGAGTACCTGCGTGAGTTGATCCGACGCGACCAGCAGCATGTGGCCGAGCGGCGTCTGCGAGAACTCATTGCCGATGGGCTCGACTCCGGCGATTCGCGATCGGCGACCGACGAGGTCATCGACGAGATCCGACGACGCGCGTTCGCTGCTGAGTCGTGACCGTCGCCCGGCTGCGACCGCTGGCCGAGGCCGATCTCATCGAACGCACCCGCTACTACTGCGCTGAGGGCGGAACCGACCTCGGCGTGCGCTTCTTCGATGCTGCGATCGCGTCGCTGCGAGCCATCGAGAAGATGCCCAACGCCGGATCGCCACGTGTCGGCGGGCTGTGTGACATTCCGGGACTTCGGGTCCGCAGAGTTGCAGGCTTCCCAGTCGGCTGGTTCTACTTCGTGCGACCGGACCACGCCGACGTCGTCCGCCTCCTTTCCGACACCCAGGACCTGCCCGTCATGCTCGCTGATCTCGACCTCGAGTGACCAGCGACGAAACCGACGGCAGGGCGGTGAGCGTTATCAGGCGGGAGACCAACGCGTAACGCCGGGAGTGTGCTGGCTTCGGGGAGTGCGAGGACGCCGCGAAGTGGTGCGGGTCCATTGGCGAGTGAGTGTCGTCGGCAACAAGGCGCCGGGCTTCCAGCCCTACGACACCTTCCAATGCCAGGACGGTTGGGTGTTCGTCGGCGTCCTCGGCCCGGTGATGTTCCCCCGAGTGACCAAGCTCCTGGGGCTCGAGCCCGAAGAGTTCAGCTTCGATGCCTGCTCCCGCGACGCCACCGCTTGCGGGCTGGCGGTGTCGTTGGTCATGTCGGTCTCCGTTCAGGCGGTGTGTGGTTTGCCCGTACGGGCGTCGGGGCCGACCGGACAAAGGGGCGGGTGTCAACGTGTCGCGCTACTCGAACCCGTCACGACGGATTGACACCCGCTCGCCGGTCGGCCGACCCACTGCACCCGCCCGCAGGGCGGTCACGTCACCCGACTCGGCCCGGGTCATGACGGCGACGCGCGAGGCGACGCAGCACCCGACGCAGCCCGGCCGTCAGCCCTTGAGTGCGCTTCGATGACTAGCCGGTTCTGCTGCTGCGCGTGCCAGGTGAAGGGTGGGAGGCGGCTGAGCTGGTCGGCGCTGGAGAACGAGTTGGAGGCGTCGATCGTGCCGGTGAGACACACCTTGTCGGAGCGGGCTCGAGGGGACAAGGTCGATGCCGAGTTCCTGGCAAGTTGGC
>JANMTV010000036.1:0-5278 GCA_031390905.1 Ilumatobacteraceae bacterium
CTAGGCGCCGAGGCGGCGGATGTTGTCGGGGGTGTCGTCGTCGAGTTCGGGGAACAACTCACCATCGATTGGCAGGTTGCGTTCACGTCGGACGGCCTCGAGTTGGTGGAGCGGCTTTTCGAGCTGACGCCTGCGAGTGCCGACCAACTCATCAAACTGACGATCGAGCTGCTCGAACTTGACTTTCGTGCGCTCCAGCGCCTCGCTGTATTTCTGCCATTGGATACCGAACTTGCCGATCAGCGCCAGTATCTGGTCGCTGGTTTGTTCGATCACGAAATTGTCGTACGCCTGGCGAATCACGCCGAGGAAAGCGAACAGCGTGAGCGGTGAGCACATCACGACACGTTGGGCCATCGCATCGTCGATCAGTTGTGGGTCATGTTCTTGAATGAACCCGGTGAGCTGTTCGTTCGGCAAGAACATCAGCACGTAGTCGACTGACTCACGAGCGGACTGGCGGGCGTAGTCGCGCTTCGCCAGTTCCTTGACCCGCAAGCGAACGTCACGCAGGAATGCTGCCCGATGTGCCTGGCGTTCGGAATCGGTGGTCGCATCGATGTACCGCAAGTAACCCGCCATCGGGAACTTGACATCCATGTACAGCTCGTGGCCCTTCGGGAGCGGAAAGGTGAAATCGGGTCGCCCGGTGCCACCATCGAGCTGGGTCTGCTTGACATAGTTGACGTTCTCGATGAAGCCGGCCAACCGAAGTACGTCTTCCGCCATCCGTTCGCCCCACTGGCCACGCGCCGTGGGGCTCGCCATCGCTTCTCGCAGTGCGCGTGCCGATTCCGACAACGTCTGTGTGATCTCGGCGTGAGCGCGCAACGACGAGTCGACCTGACCGAACTTCTGGGCGCTGGTATCGCTCAACGTCGACACCATTGCAGTCAACTTCCCGAGTTCGACGCGCATCTCGTCGGTCACCTGATCGAGCCGAGAATCGATCACGTCTTTCTTGGCCGACAACTCAGCCGATGACTGCTCGCGAGCCGTGGTAGCGGCTGCGCCGAGCTGTTCGCGCTGCATCACGGCCGCCTGTTCCAGCGCCGCCCGCACCGATGCGTCACGCTCGGCACCGGTATGCAGGCGCATCTCGGCGAGCGCCAACGACACCGCTTCCTGCACCGAAACGGCTGGCACCTGAGGCACATCGGCCGCCGACCGACGCCGCACCACCTCGGCGGCAATCATCGCCGAGGCCACCCCAACGGCCGCGACGAGCAACACGATCAATACGAGTTCCATACCTTCCATGATGACCGGGGGGTGTCACAGAGTTCGCGGACCCACTCTGACCAGGTGTTTCACCGATCCTGAAGGATCAAGCAGCGTTGGTCGAGGGTGCCCATTGCGTATGTTTCGTAGTCGACCCCGAAGTCGGCGTACAGACCTCGACAGCGGTTACTCCAGTTCAGCGCCTCTGGCGACGAGATCCTGTGGACGATCTGCATCACTCCGCCCTCGTACACGCGGTACTCGGCCCAGGTACCCGGGAAGTCCTTGACGGCGCCGATCTCGATCGACGGCACACCACTGACTGTCATCGGGCGGACCCGATGCCGATGGGTATGCCCTGCGGTGTACGCAATCACATTTGCGTGCCGCTGACAGAGTTGATCGAGCGCCTCGCTGGCATCGGGGTGAAGTCCGAAGTAGTCGTCGCTTCGTCGCCCGTCGTCACCAACCGGGATCCACTGTTGGTGATGTCCCATCAGGATCACTCGATCACCGTCCGAGGCGACGAGCCGGTCGTCGAGTTCGGCGATCTGTTCCGTCCTCAATGAACCCGGCGTGTGTGTTGGAACCACCGAGTCGATCAAGGCGATCTTGAGTCCTGGAAGTTCGATCCAGTGGTCACCGTCATATCGAACCTGCCCGTGATAGGCGTCGTGGTTGCCGCGGACAACATGCAAGCGATCGCCAAAGGACACTCGATAGCACGCTTCGAACGCTGCCCATTCCTCGTCGGTCCCGTCGCTCGACAGGTCGCCTTTGACGACCACAGCGTCAGGGCCCACAAGCGCGATCTCGGCCGCCGCTGCTCGATTCATCATCTCGGGATACGGACCTTCGTCAGGTCGGGGTCGCACGATCGGGCCGTCAGTTCGGTCGTCAACGACACCGCACGCAGTTTCTCCGAAATGCAGGTCGTTGACCGTCGCGACGACAGCAAGCAGCTCACCCGCCGGGCGCGGCAGCGTACGAGCAGTAACACCGACGAATTCGTACTCGGTGTCCGGACTCAACCCGTCGAACCTGTAGGAGACATCATGACTATGGAGGAC
This sequence comes from Ilumatobacteraceae bacterium, assembly GCA_031390905.1. Taxonomy (GTDB): domain Bacteria; phylum Actinomycetota; class Acidimicrobiia; order Acidimicrobiales; family Ilumatobacteraceae; genus Ilumatobacter. Next base: position 2,292 of record JANMTV010000036.1, read on the forward strand.
AACGAGATCGTCGGCAATTGTGGTCAGCTCGATCGTCACGGCGAATCAGCTCGTCGGTTCTACATCCACGGGCGCCGAACACTTGCGAATCGGTCGCGCTGCCACCACCGACCACTCATCCGCCACACCATCGAGCGATCCCGCTCGGCGTGGGCAAACAGCATCGGCCTCGGCCACAATGCCTCGATCGCGACGGCAATCGCGACGGCCGCGTCCTCCGTCGGACTCGGCGAGATCGTGGTCAATGAACTTCCGGGCACGCAGTCAACGGTAGTCGTTCAGACTCGGATGACGCGAGTGCCGGACACCTTGTCGTGCAAGGTCTGCTTGTTCTTGTCCCACAGCATCCAGAGGTAGCCAATCCAACAGAAGTTCCCAGAGATGAAGTAGGCGAAGGCCGATCGACCGATCGCCTTGCCCCAACCCGGAACCTCGCCGTTATCGAAACGAACCACCTTGAGACCGACGATCTTGCGACCCCATGTTTGCCCTGTCTTCGCAAGGGCGCGAACGTACAAGAACGTGATCAAGATCAGCCCAACTACGAGTAGCACGATTCCCCCGGCCAACGGTGCGCCCTTCAATGCGCCAGGCGGACAGACCAGTTCGTCGTTGATGTCGGTGTAACAATCCGACAGCGAGTTCACGATCAGCACAATTCCGGCGATCAAAAATGGGAGATACGCCAAGAGGTATAGCAAGCTGTCGAGCAGGTTGCCGCCGAGGCGAGCGCCGAATCCGGCGACATTTGGCGGCTGCCCGTAACCGCCCGGAGCTGGTGCATATGGCGGCAGGCTCCCGGGACCGCCATACAGCGGCGGCTGATAACTCGGCGTCTGATAGCCGGGGATTCCCGGTGGCGGCGGCGGCGAAGCAGATGGGAACGGAGGCGGTGGGGGCGGCGGGACGTTACTCATCGCCGACCAGTGTGACAGATCAACGGCTCCCGACGATGTGATCAGAGCGGGACGTTGCCGTGTTTGCGTTGCGGCAGATCGACGCGCTTGGAACGCAACACGCGAAGCCCGGCGACAACTTTGCGCCGCGTCTCGGACGGCTCGATCACGTCGTCGATGAATCCTCGTTCGGCGGCGGCGTACGGGTTGGCGTACTTCTCGGAGTACTCGGCAACCAGCTCGGCGCGGCGAGCGATCGGATCGGCGGCCTGCTGCAACTCACGGCGATACACGATCTCGACGGCACCCTGCGGACCCATGACAGCCAACTCGGCCGACGGCCAGGCGAACGACAGGTCGGAACCGATCGCTTTCGAATCCATCACGACGTAGGCGCCGCCGTACGCCTTGCGGATGATGATCGAAATGCGCGGCACCGTGGCCTCGCAGTAGGCATACAGCAGCTTGGCGCCGTGGCGGATGATCCCGCCGTACTCCTGATCGACGCCAGGAAGGAACCCGGGCACGTCGACAAATGTCAGCAGCGGAATGTTGAAGGCGTCGCACGTACGTACGAAGCGGGCTGCCTTTTCGGCCGACTCGATATCGAGCACCCCGGCCAACACCATTGGCTGGTTCCCGACGATCCCGACCGGGTGACCGTCAACTCGGGCGAACCCACACAGGATCGACTTGGCCCAATGTGGGAAGTACTCGAAGAATTCACCGTCGTCGACCGTCGACTGGATCACCTTGTGCATGTCGTAGGGCAGGTTCGGGCTGGTAGGCAGCAAGTCGTTCAACTCAGGGCAGGCACGATCAGGATCGTCGCCGAGGTCGTCGACCGGCGGCTGTTCCAAGTTGTTCGACGGAAGGAACGAGAGCAAAAGACGAACGTCGTCAAGACACGCTTTCTCGTCGTCGGCAACAAACGTGGCGACACCCGACTTGGATGCGTGGCTCATAGCCCCGCCCAACTCCTCGAGCGTGACTTCCTCGCCGGTCACCGTCTTCACGACGTCGGGACCGGTAATGAACATGTGCGAGGTCTCGCGCACCATGAAGATGAAGTCGGTCATCGCCGGCGAGTAGACAGCGCCGCCTGCGCACGGCCCCAAAATCACAGATATCTGGGGGATCACACCGGACGACTGCACATTGCGATGGAAGATCCCGCCATAGCTGGCGAGACTGACGACACCCTCCTGAATCCGTGCCCCCGCCCCGTCGTTGAGACCGACCAGCGGCGCACCCGTCTTGAGCGCCAGGTCCATCACCTTGTGGATCTTTTCGGCGAACACTTCGCCCAATGCGCCGCCGAACACGGTGAAGTCCTGACTGAACACGAACACCTTGCGGCCTTCAACCGTGCCCCAGCCTGTGATCACACCATCGGTGTACGGTCGCTCGTCGAGCCCGGCCTCGTGGGCGCGGTGACGAGCCAACTGATCGAGTTCGTGGAAACTACCGTCGTCGAGGAAGTAATCGATTCGCTCGCGCGCCAACAGCTTGCCTTTGGCATGTTGACGCTCGACGGATCGTTCGGACCCGGCGTGGACCGCAGCCTCCCGACGCGCCTTCAGATCCTCGATCTTGTCGTGCATCGAACTGCTCACAGTTGTGACGCTAGTTGGTCGACGTTGTTGGCGAGGAAGGCACTCGAGTTCGCCTCGATTAGTTCGCCAGGGCGCTCGCAAAGTTTGAGCAAACCTTGCGTCAAGTCGCTCAGGATCCGCCCGATACAACCGATATGAACGCAAACCCAACTCGACATGACGAGGGGTTCACTCTCATCGAGTTGCTGATCGTGATCGTGATCCTCGGGCTGCTCGCCACCGTCGTAGTGTTCGCTGTCGGAGGGATTACCGATCGGGGTGCGGTCAGCGCTGCAGCGGGAGACGAACGAACACTCGTCACGGCACAAGAATCGCATCTCGCCCAATTTGGTTCCTACGCTGCCAGCGAGACCGACCTCGTCACTGCCGGATTGCTCCGCGACGAATCCGAGATCCATGATATGACGGTCGCCTCGGACGGAAGTTCGTACACGATCATCGCTTCCGGCTCAGGCAGCCCGGCAACCACGATCCC
>JANMTV010000057.1:0-5469 GCA_031390905.1 Ilumatobacteraceae bacterium
CGCGCAGGGGAACGCCAGGTCGCCGGGGCCAGAACGGCGCTGGTCACCGCAGGCGGTTTCTTCTTCAATGCCCAGGGCGTCGCCCTGCGAACCGACTGATCGTGGTGATGTCATGTCAGACGTCGACCGAGTGCCCGGGCCAGCCGAGATCACCAACCTGTTGAGCGCCAGATATCCCGGCGCCGAAGTGACGTCTGTGATCGTGCTCGACGAGTCGTCGGGATCGGCGAGCCGCCTGCATCTCGATTTGGAGTTCGCCCCCGGATCCGATCGTGGATTGCCCGACCGAATGTTTCTCAAACGCAACCTGGAGGAGTTCGGGTTCCCCGAGGAGATGTATACGACCGAGGTCCGGTACTACCAGGACCTGCATCCCGAACTCGACATCGACCAGCCTGCCCTGTATGCCGTCCATGCCGATCGGCCTACCAGCTTTTCTATTCTGATGGAAGATCTCGGCAGGCGGCCCGGCGCAAGCCTCGGCATCGTCACCCGCCCGACCAGCGTCGAGGAGGTGGCCGGTGTGCTCGATTCATTGGCAGGCCTGCATGCGAGGTACTGGAATCAACCGGGGCTGAACCCCGATCTGGCGTGGCTTGATCGCACTGACAATTCAGTCACGATCAAGTTCTGGCAGCAGATTGGCCCGCGCCTCGTGCGTCGCCATCTTGAACGCGGTCACCGTGTCGGCGCGGTCGACCTCACCCGCTGGACAGAGGAGCGGATGTGGGCGGCGTTCGCCCGCTTGGCGGTCGAGAACGCCACGCCGCCGATCACAGTGCTGCACGGTGACGTCCACGCCGGCAACGTGTACTACGTCGACGGTGTACGAGGCGGGCTGATCGATTGGCAATTGATGCTCACCGGTTGCTGGGCGCTCGATGTCGGTTACCTGCTTCAGACCGCTCTCGATCCACAGACCCGAGCGCTCCGCGAACGCGATCTTCTTGCTGGCTACCTCGACGCCCTTGGCCGTCGAGGAGTCACGCCGCCGATGTTCGACGACGCCTGGCTGCGATACCGGATGCAGCCCGTCTGGGGCGTGATGATTTGGCTGATCACTCCAGGTGGAGTCCACAGCGACGACGTCCAGTTGAAGAGCCTGTCGCGCTGTTTGGCCGCCGGCGACCACCTCGACACCCTCGCTGCGCTCGGCGTCTGATGACTGCTCGGGATCAATCGTCAGACTTCCATGAGGTCGCTCGTTTCCGCGCGGAGGCGCTTGAGTTTCTCGAGCGCAACTCGAGCCGTCGGCGGCATGCGACCAGTTCTGGCTGGGGAGCCGGATCCGACACCATCGGCCTGCTGGACACTCACTCCGACCGAGACGAGGAGAAAGCCACACTCGAGCGATCCCGGGCCTGGCGACGTCTCGTCTTCGATCATGGATTCGGATGGTTGAGCGGCCCGGTCGATCTGGGCGGTGCCGGTCGTTCAGCGCACCTCGACGAGGAGTACAGAGTCCTCGAGCGGGAGTTCGATGTGCCCGACCAACAACCGTTTGCGACTGGCACCCACCTGGTCGCGCCCGCAGTCCAGGCCTATGGAAGCGCTGACCTTCAGCGCCGATACCTGCCAGGAATCTTTCGCGGGGATCTCGTGACCTGCCAGCTTCTCAGCGAACCCGAAGCCGGGTCTGATCTGGCTGGGCTGCGGACGACGGCGGTGCGCGACGGCGACGTCTGGGTGGTGTCCGGCCAGAAGGTGTGGTCGTCCCAGGCTCATCTCGCCGAAGTCGGCCAGTTGCTGGCCCGTACCGATGCAGCCGTTCCGAAGCACGAGGGAATCACGATGTTCATCCTCGACATGAACCTTCCAGGCGTCACCGTTCGGCCGTTGCGCCAGATGACCGGCGAGACGCACTTCAACGAGGTATTCCTCGACGAGGTCCGGATCCCCGACGCCAACCGCGTTGGCGCGCAGGGGGCAGGATGGAGGGCGGTGATGTCGACGCTGATGGCCGAGCGTGCATCGGTGGGCTCGGGTGCCAACAACTCGGCCGTGGATCCCGTATCCCGGTTGATCGACCTGGCGCGGCACGTCGATCGGCTGGACGACCCGATCGTCCGGCAGGGGATCTCCGGCGCCCACACCAACAGCCAGCTTCGCCGCTACCTGATGCTCGGTCACGAGCGCGCTGTCGCGTCCGGGCAGCCTCCCGGTCCGCACGGATCGATCCTCAAGCTGCTGTTCGGCCAACAGGCGGTCCGCTGCAGCGAGATCGCAGCGCAGCTGCTCGGACCGATGCTCGTCGCCGAGTCGGGCGAATGGGGAACATACGCCTGGAGTCGCTGGGTGATGGGTACGCCGATGATGCGGATCGCCGGCGGCACCGACGAGATACAACGCAACGTCCTGGCCGAGCGGATCCTAGGTCTGCCGAAGGAGCCTCGCTGATGATGACCGGAGCGCAATACCTCACATCGCTTCAGGACGGTCGTCGAGTGTTTCTCGACGGCGAGCGCTGCGAGGACGTCACGATGCACGACGGTCTGGGCGCTGCCGCCCGCATCGTGGCCCGTGGGTACGACGCGCTGCACGTCGATGACCCCGACGCTCGGAACCCGATCTTCACCATCCCGCGGACTGTCGACGACCTCCGGGCCCGCTGCGAGCTCTTGACCCAGCACGACGTGACGTTGAGTCTCTCGGCCGTCGCCATGGCGCTCCTCACTTCGGTTCCGGCGTTGAACGAAGCCGACTCGATGGCTGGAGCTCGGGTGCAGCATTGGTTCGATGATTGCGCGACCCGAGATGTCCGCTTTGCGGAACTGATCACCGATGCCAAGGGCGACCGCACGCTGTCACCGTCGAAACAGGACGACCCTGATTTGTATGTACGTGTCGTCGACCGCGACCGAAGCGGCGTGGTGATTCGCGGCGCCAAGTTCCATATCACGGCGGGACCGATCGTGCACGAACTCGTCGTACTGCCGACCAAACGAATGCGGCCTGGCGAGGAGGTCTACGCGATCGCCTGCGCGGTGCCGTCCAACGCCTCGGGTGTAACCCAGATCTCGAGCAGCCACCACGCCCGTCATGGCCACGAACGCGACAAACCCGTGTCGAGCAAGGTAGCCCTGCCCGACTCGATGGTGGTTTTCGACGACGTGTTCGTTCCGTATGAACGGGTCTTCCTCGACGGCGATGTTTCCCGGTCGGCCGTCGTCGCCCACGCACTCGGCTTGTGGGAGCGACTCAGCGGTGTTGCCCACATGGCCCACCTTGGTGATCAGTTGGTCGGGCTCGCCCAGCTCATCGCCGAGGCCAACGGCACGGCGGGCATCGGACACATCAAGGACAAGATCAACGACATCGTGATGTACGCCACCCTGACCCGAGTGTGTCTCGAGGCGGCACTCGGCAACGTCGACGTGAACGCAAACGGGATGCTGCTCCCCAGCGAGCTCTACACCAATGCCGGCAAGCTCCACGCTGCCACCGACTACGCCCTCATGGTCCGCCATCTTCACGACATCGCCGGGGGCACAGTGGCGACGGGCCCGAGTTTCGCCGATCTCGAAAATCCGGAGACCGGGCCGTTCGTCGAGAAGTACCTCCGTGGCGCCTCAGGCGTCACCGCCGATGAACGACTGGCGTTGTTCCACACGATTCGTAACATGACCGCCGACGAATGGGGTGGCCGAGAGGCGGTGTCGTGGCTGCAGTCTGGCGGCGGGCTGTTCGCGCAACGGATGGTGACCCGCAACCACTACGACATGGACGCAGCTACGGCTGCCGCCCGCGCGCTCATGGGACCCGTCGATGGATGACACCAGAGTCGCACTCGTCACCGGCGGCACGCGAGGAATCGGACGCGCCATCTCGGAGCGGCTGATTGCCGATGGATGGTCCGTTCTTGCGACCTACCTCAACGATGCGACCAGTGCAAACGCCTTGGCTGCCCAGCACGATCGGCTGTGTGTTCTACGTGCCGACGTCAGCTCGTCTGCCGACTGCGACCGCTCGATCGCTGAAACCGTCGATCGGTTTGGTCAACTCGACCATCTCGTTGGTTCAGCGGGCATCACCCGCGACGCGCTGATCCGCGACCTGAGGGACGATGACTGGGACGCCGTCCTGGCTACCAACCTGTCGGGTCCGTTTCGCATGGCGCGGGCGGCGATCGATTCGATTTCGGCCAGCCCACGAGGTCGGATCGTGACCATTTCATCGGTCGCGGCCACCATGGGAAATGCCGGACAAGGGGCCTATGCGGCCAGCAAAGCCGGGCTGCTCGGACTGACGAGGACACTCGCTCGCGAGCTTGCAGCGACCGGAACGACGGTCAACCTGGTGATTCCCGGACCGACCGACGACACCGGTATTACCGATCGCACTGATGCCGCGTTCGTTGCCGCCATCGCCCGCAAGATACCCCTCCGTCGGCTCGGCCGCCCGGAGGAGACGGCGCACGCCGTACGTTCACTGCTCGACGACCTGGCGGCGTTCACCACCGGATCGGTGGTCGTGGTCGACGGTGGATTGAGCATGTAGCGAGCAGTCATCGATCGTCCCCGCTAGAACTCGTCGTCGGTCCACCAGGGGAGGAACTCGGGCATGTCGGTCTGAGGGCTGGCGCTGAAGTGGGCTGTGCGCTTCTCGTGGAAGGCGGCCACGCCCTCCTTGGCATCTGGGGCGGTCCCGAGCGAGATCAGAGCGAGCGACTCCAAGCGATTGGCGCTCAGCGGGTGCGGTTCCCCGAGGGATCGCCACAGCATCTGACGGGTAAGCGCCACCGCGACCGGCGCAGTCTGCGTGGCAATCTCGGCGGCGATCACCAGCGCACGGGGAAGCACCTCCGCGGCGGGTAGCAGTTCGCGTACGAGCCCCGCTTCCAAGGCTTCAGCGGCCTCGAAGATGCGGCCGGTCACGCTCCACTCGACGGCCCTCGAGATACCGACGACTCGGGGTAGGAACCAGGTAGCACAGGACTCGGGCACGATGCCGCGGCGGGTGAACGGCAGTCCGAAGCGGGCGCCGTCGGAGGCGATTCGGATGTCCATCGGCAGGATCATCGTGACACCGATGCCGACGGCGGTGCCGTTGATGGCGGCGATCACCGGCTTGTTCGAATCGAAGATCCGTAGCGCCAGTTCGCCGCCGATGTCGCGCTGACCGCCTCGCAAGGGTTTGAAATCAGACGCATTGACGTCGTATCCGCCGTCTGACGTGCCAGTCGACAGGTCGGTTCCGGCGGAAAAGTAGCGGCCTTCGGCGGTGACCACGATCACCCGGATCTCGTCGTCGAGCTCAGCGTCGGCGAAGGCCGCAAGGAGCTCGTCGAGTACTGCATACGTCACTGTGTTGCGCTGCTCCTCGCGCGCAAGCGTGATCGTGAGAACGCGATCCGACACCTCGTAGCGGATCTCTTCAAAGGACGTCATACCCAATGACGCTATTCAGGGGTCGGTAGGAACAACGAGGATGGTCGGCGATACGCGGCTCGCTGACACGACGGTCCGTTGC
>JANMTV010000065.1:0-1833 GCA_031390905.1 Ilumatobacteraceae bacterium
ACGCCGGCGGCGAGGTAGAGAAGGGTTGCCAGCAGAGATGCGTCGAGCGGGGACGGGTCGCCTCGCTCGCCGCTCAGGACCCTCACCGCCGATGGGGCCGAGGCGACCAGCTCGCCAGGTAGAGGAGAGATCGGGAGGTCCCGATACTTCTTGAAAGGCGTCGGGGCGTTGGCAGGGTCGAGCCTTGGGTAGCTCACCAACCGCTCGGGATGCGCGGCTGGGGTACCGTGCTTGGTCGAATGGTGGATGGCGTCGGCCGCTGTCCGTGGGTACCTCGTCATGTCACCTCGGCCGAAAAATGGTCTGCCAATCTCTTTCTCATTATGACGTCGCGGATCAAGATCAAGCGATGCCAACAACGCCGATGTTGACCGCCGCGGCCACGGTGAGCCTCACCGGCCCGCTGGCGTTACAGGGACGCCAGGCGGCCCGCGGCCTCCAGCTGTGGGCGTCGGACGATCAGATCCAGTTGCAGATCCTCGACGACGCCGGCGATCCAACAACAGCCCGTGACGTCTACCGGGGCTGGCTCGGCGGTCGGGTCGACCTGCTACTCGGTCCTTATGGGAGCGGCCTGGTCCGCCAGGTAGGCCCCATAGTCTCCCGGCATGGGGCCTTGCTCTGGAACCACGGCGGTTCCGCCGACGACTTGGCTCGCCCTCTCGTAGTGCCCGTTTCGGCTCCGGCTTCGACCTACTTTCGAGGGGCAGTGGAACTCGCCCATCGGAGGGGGCTGCATCGGGTCGTGTTTGCTCAAGGTAGGGGCCGCTTCGCCTCCGCCGTGATCTCCGGAGCTCACCAACGGGCAACCGAACTCGGTCTAGCCGTCCAAAATGTGCCTCTGGCCGAGTGGGCGACCGCCGAGTCATCGACCGAGGCCGCCGTCCTAATCGTTGGCACGTTCATAGAGGATCTGGCCGTCGTCGAACAGATCCGCGCCGGGCCCAAACCAGGCCTGCTCGGCTGTGTGGCTGCCGGCCTACTCGAGTTCGGGAAGCGGCTGGGACCGACAGCCGACGGGGTGGTCGGTCCTGTGCAATGGATCTCTGACGCCGCCACCCCCCAGGTAGGCCCTGCCGGAGCCGACTTCTCGCACCACAATCAGTCGGAATACGGAGAGCCCCCCGATTACGTGGCGGCCCAGGCCACCGCCGCCGGATATCTCGCCGCCGCGGCTCACCGGCAAAGGTACCAACACCATGAGCTCAAGCGGTGGAAGACCACAACCATGCTCGGCAACTTCGCCCTCGACCAGTCGTGGCGCCAAATCGGGCACACCCCGACCACCATCGAATGGCGACGCGGCCGCCAAGAGCACGCCACGTAGGGCGTTCCCCACCCGCTGGACTTCCCGAACTATCCCGAAGCAGCGTCAACCCCTCGATGGTGAAAGCGCACAGCCGATCGAGCATGTCGGCGGTTGGCTCCCACTCCATGTTCACAGCTGTGGAGCGTAGGCGCGAGCCCGGCCTGGCCAAGCTCCGAACGGTCTGACGGGCCACCCCGACGCTGCGGAACAAGACTTCGGCTGCAGTAACGCTCACTGTGCCGCCGCTCGTGATCGGCACGAATCTATGCGCTTGGATTCGGGCCTGACTATCGCGGCGTCAATGGCTTGGCGAAGCTGAGTTGGTGTCCGTCGGGGTCGGTCAAATGGAAGTACCGCTCGGCCCATTCAGCATCGCGCGGCGGCGCCTCTGGAGTCAATCCGACTTCCAAGGCCTTCCAGTAGAGCCCATCGACATCAGAGACGTAGAGGATGAGTCGCCCCCACCAGGACGTTTACTGCCCTCCTGGTCGGGCCTTTAGGTTGAGGAACCCGTCGCCAATGTC
>JANMTV010000111.1:0-17641 GCA_031390905.1 Ilumatobacteraceae bacterium
GTCCCGAGCGCGCCGCTGTCCTGATAGAAGACGCCGGGTCCGTCGCCGTTACGCCATTGCGTGGGGTGCTTGACGACATCGACGATGTCGTCGAACCGGCTGAGTACGAAGAACGGCGGCTCGTGATCCGCTTCGTGGTGCACCGGGCACTCGGATCGCAGGGTCGTATAGCGGTCCGTCGGCTCGAGCGTTCGAGCGTGATCGACGTGACGGTATGGGGTGTCCATGTCGGTACTCATTGGTTGGCACTCATGGGTTGACGCTCACGGCTCGACCGACCAGAACTGACTTGATGCGGTCCCATCGGGGGCCTTGACTCCGTCGACAGCGTCGATGCGGTACTTGACGGCACTGCCGCCGATTCGGGGTTCGACCCGCAGGGCAGCACCGGTGGCGGCAAAGTTGGGGTGCGCAAAGTGGGCGTCGAGTGCCTCGGCCGACTCCCACAGTTCGACGATCCGAATCCGCCCGGAATCGGCAGGGTCGGCCGAGATGGTGTAGATCACGCATCCCGGTTCGTGGGATTGGGTGGCGCGTTGCAGGTCGACCGTCGAGGCGACCAGCGCATCGCGCTTGTCAGGCTCCACGTCGATGTGTCCGAGGATCGCGATCATGTTGCTGTTCGCTCCTTGCCGTAGTTCGAGTGTCGTAGTTTCGCGTTGTGGTAGTTCGCGTTGTGGTAGTTCGGCAGTTCCTACAACCATCATGGCAACTCCAGTCGTTGTCAAGTAAGTCGTGCGATCTACGGTGCGGGAATGACGCCAAAGCGCCTGCTGTCCCTGGCAGCAGGGACGATCCTCGACGTCGGCCCGGCTGAGGCGGTCGATGTTGCCGATGCGGCCGGGTATCGGTCAGTTGGACTCTGGTTCGACCCGGAGAGTTGGACGTCGGCGACGACAAGCGAGGTCAGTGCTCGGCTTGCTGCGACGGGTCTCGTGGCTCTCGACATCGAGCCAATCATCCTGGGTCGCGGGGTCGATCACGGCGAGCGGATCATTGAGGCAGCGATCGCCGTCGGTGCCCGCAACATCCTCGTCGCCAGTGGCCCGGCGCCCTCGGGTCAGGTGATCGACAGGCTGGGCGCGTTGTCCGCGCTTGCCGCCGCCGCCCCCGATCTCACACTGGCGCTGGAGTTCCTGCCAATCTTCACGGTCGCCACACTCGCCGACGCGATGGCCATCGTCGATCAGCTCGGCGTTGCCAATGTCGGTGTACTCGTCGACACGTTGCACCTCTCGCGTTCGGGTGGTTCGCCAACCGACATCGCCGGATGCGATCCCGACCTGCTGCCATACCTGCAGCTCGCCGATGCTCCCGCCATCCGTCCGTCGACACCGGACGCGCTCCGAGAGGAGGCGCTCCACGGGCGCCTGCTACCGGGGGAGGGCGCACTACCCCTGCGTGCTGTGCTCGAGGCGATGCCCCGCCTACCTGTCTCGGTCGAGTTGCGCTCGCGGCTGCTGACGGCGCGCTACCCCGACCCAGTCGAGCGAGCGATCGTCGTGCGGCAGGCCTGCGAGCCATTCCTCTGACGAGCTGAAGAGTTACCGAATCAGCACACATTCATAGTGCGCCAGCCCGCGCTTGGCGTTCGATTCGACGAGCGTGAAGTTCTCGGCCCAATCATGTTCGAGTTCGAACTGGCGACCGCCGGCGTCGACGATCGTCGTTGGGTGGCTGACGTCCCACAACTCACCCTCTGCGTGGTCGTCGCCTCGATACACACCTTGGCCGAGTCCATCATCGAAACCGCCGAAGTAGCCGCCGCCTTGGCAGTAGACCCAACCGAGGTCGGAAAATGTGTAGTCGCGGACGGCGCCGTCGACATCGGTCAATCGGAACGAACCAGACCGAACTCGCCGTCCGCCGTCATAGAAATCGAGCTCGTGTTCGATACCGACCACCGGCACGATCCGATCGCGTTCGAGGATCGCGCCGCGCCCGGCCGCCGCACGGCCGTTCGGATCGGTGAAGAAGAACCCACCGTGATCGGGTAGATGAAACAAGACCCATTGGCGTAAACCCGGAAGGCGTTTGTTCGGGGTCGGCGTTCCGTATGGTCGCGGGCCACCCCGCGGCGGTTGATAACCCCACGAGTGATTCCGGAAGAACGAGCTGTCGGAGCGAGTCAGATCGATCCGCGTGCCGGCGACCTCGACCCAACCCTCGCATTCGCCGGTGATCTCGTAGGTGGCGCGCTCGCTCAAAAGACGACCATCGATCCGGCGGACTTCGATCGGACCCATGTACGGGACGTTGGATGTGTGACAGGTGACGTCAAGGCGGATGCCGATGTCGTTGCGGTCGAGCACCAACCGTACGACGTCGAGCGGCTCGACGACCTCGAGACTCAGCGGGCCGACGCCCAAACGATCCATGTCAGGGCGCAGCCGTCGCGAGAACCGAACGTTGTACTGGCGGCCTTCGTGACGCAGACACACGAAACCGTCGAGCACATCGTTGTTGGCATATAGGCGAACGTTGGATGTGAATGCAACCGTCCCTGCCTGGTTGGCAGCGCACACGTAGTGGCCGTCGTTCCAACTCGGGTCGCTTCCGGCTACCGCGGCGAACGTGTCGGTGACCTGATGAAATGGGTACTCGTCCATGCGAATCAGCACGGTTGGCTCCCGGTTGTGAGGAGGTTTGGTGAGGACAGTTGTCGGGTGGTTCGCGGCGTCGCGTTCGACGCACTTAGGGGTCTAGCGGATAGGTGAGGACTTTCCGTGTCGGAGTTTTCATTTCGCCTGCTGCGCAGTCGAAATAGCGCACCGTAACGATTGGTCGCCTCGCCTATCGGCTCGGCTCCTTAGCGGAGTTGTTGACAAGTTGCTCGTTCGGACCACTATCTACTTCCCCCGGAAATAGCGGTTGAGCAGGAGTTTAGCCTCCATTCAGAGCGCTGCGGAGCGCTTGCGCCGGGGGATCTTGACCACCTGGTTGCGGGTAGCGAGCGACACCGCGCCGAGCAACGACAAGCCGTAGAACAACGGCTCGATCCAGCGCGTGCTGCCCGAGAAGGTGAGCTGGATGCCCTTGATGCCCGTGGCCAGCGCCAACAACGCGATCATCGCTCCCCAGATGTTGGGGCGGCCCTTCAACTGCGAAGCGCCGAAGAACGCCGCTGCGATGGCGGGGAACAGATAGCCGGGGCCGATGTTGGGGCCGTAGGTACCGACCTTCCACGAGTACACGATGCCCGAGAAACCGGCCAGCAAACCCGACACCACCAACGAGATCCACACCAACCGATCGGTCTCGACGCCGGCCAGACGAGCAGCTTCGGGGTTGCCTCCGGTGGCGAACATGTATCGCCCGACAGGCGTGTGTTCGAGCACGAACCAGGCGACGACGGCGATCACGCCGAGGTAGTAGCAGAACAGCGGCAGCCCGAATAGCGGCCGAGATCCGATCCTGAGGTACGACTTGGAGAGCTCACCGCTGATGGTCTGCTCGGAGGTGAAGTACACGAACGCGGTGATCAGCTGACTCATGCCGAGCGTGGCGATGAAGCTGTTGACCCGCAGCTTGACGACGACGAACCCGCTCAGGAATCCGACGAAGGCGCAGGCGACGAGACCGATCCGCATGCCCAGCACCTGAGGCATCTCGGTGTTCTTCGCCCACCAGTTGGTAATCACCAACGACAACGTCATCATCGTGCCAATCGACAGGTCGTACGTGCCGGTGGCGAGCGGGATCATGAACGCGATCGCCAGCACGCCATACATCACGTTCTCGATCAGGATCGACTTGACGGACGTCGAACTGAGGAACGTACCGCCCTCGAGGACTCCGAACACGATGATGAAGAACGCCCACAAGTACAGGGCGCTGTACTTGTCGAGTCCGAGCCGATTGATCATGAACCTCTCCCGGTGGTCTGTAGTTGCGTGTGTTCGATCCGCTCGGGGGTGATGTCGTCACCCGTCAACGTCGCCACGACGTGACCGTCGACGAGGACCACGACTCGGTGACATAGGCGGACGAGTTCGTCGGTGTCGGTCGAGGCGACCAGCGTCGACACGCCTTCAGCCGCGGCACGATCGATGAGGGCGTGGATCTGGGCCTTGGCGCCGATGTCGACACCCTGCGTGGGCTCGTCGAGCAGCAGCAGCTTGGGTGCCAGGCGGAGCGCCTTGCCGAACATGACCTTCTGTTGGTTGCCCCCGCTGAGCGACCCGATCGGGGCCTCTGTCGACGACGTCTTCACAGCGAGCTGCTCGATCCACGACACGGCTTCGTCGAGTTCGGCCTTGCGGTTGACCCGCAACTGCTTGACGTGGCGTGACAAGCCCGTGATCGTGAGGTTCTCGCGCACGTTCATCGGCGTGATCGTGCCGCGTAGGCCACGCTCGGCAGGGACGAATGCGACGCCTGAATCGATCGCCTGGCGCGGCTCGTAGTTTGCGATCGGCGCCCCGTCGAGCATGACGTCGCCGTCGCCGCGGGGTGTCTGCCCGGCGATCAGCCCGAGCACGTGCTCGCGGCCCGAACCCGTGATCCCTGCCAGCCCGACGATCTCGCCCGGGGTGATGTCGAGGTCGATCCCGTGCACCGTGGCGCCACGCAGATCGCGCACGGTGAGCAGCGGCGCTCCGCCGGTGCCGGCACTCGTGGACGAACTGGTCTCGACGCCGTGTCCGACGATCAACTCGACGAGCCCGTTGTGGTCGAGATCGTTGACGGCAGTGGTTGCCTTGCGGACGCCGTCTCGCAGCACCGTGACACGGTCGGCGAGTTCGAACACCTCGTCGAGGTGGTGCGACACGTAGAGGATCGACACGCCTCGCCCGCGGAGCCGGTGGATCACCTCGAACAGTCGGCGCACGTCGTCGCCGGGCAGCGTGGCGGTCGGTTCGTCGAGGATCAGCAGGCTGGCTCCGTCCTCCCAACCGACGAGGGCGCGTGCGATTGCGATCGCCGTACGTTGCGACGGCGGCAACGATTGCACGGGGGCTGTGATGTCGAGGTTCGGCAGGCCGAGCGCACTCAGTGCGTCCCGCGTGCGTTGGGCCTCGGCGCGCCACAGAATCCGTCCGCCGGGACCGGTTAGGTAACCGGCCGTGATCGCCAGGTTCTCGATCGCGCTGAGCATGCCGACCAGGCCGAGGTCCTGATGGACGAAGCGGATGCCGGCTGCCGTGGCGGCGTGCCCGTCGCCGAGCGTGAGGGGCTGATCGTTGACCCACGCCCGGCCGTCACCCGGGTCGGGTTGGTGATAGCCCGCCAGGATCTTGATCAACGTCGACTTGCCGGAGCCGTTTTGACCGACCAGCGCGTGAACCTCGCCGGCGGCGACGGTGATGCCGACGTCGTCGAGCGCGACCTGGCCTGCGAATGTCTTTGACAAGTGCTCGATGCGAAGTGCGTCAGCCATCTTTCCCCTAATCTTTCGATGAGCCTAGCAAACTGTTGCTGGTGTCAATAAACTACTGTTCTCACGTCGGCGCGATTGGCGCGCCGACAACCGAAGGGGGATACATGAGACAGTACCGAAAGCTCGCCGTCGTGCTCGCCGCCGGCTCACTTGTTGCCGCTGCGTGCGGTGGCGACGATGAGACGCCCACCGCTACCGACGCGCCAGCCGCCGAGGCTACCGAGGCTACCGAAGCTACCGAGGCCACCGAAGCTACCGAGGCCACCGAGGCACCACCCTCGGCGGCCACCGAGCCGCCCGCCGAGGACGCGGGCCTCGCAGCAGCCAAGGCGAACGTCGCCGCCCACATGTCGCCCGACGCGAGCATCGGCGTGACGATCCCGCTCACCGGCGTGCCCGAGAAGAAGACGATCGCGTGGTTGGAGTGCGACGTGCCCACGTGCGCGGCGTACCTCACCCCTGGCTTCCAGGACGCCACCGAGGCGCTCGGCTGGGATCTCGAGATCATTTCGATGAAGAGCACCGAGCCGGGTCCGGCGTTCGATCAGGCGATCGCTGCGGGTGTGGACTACATCGCCAGCACCGGTCTCGCCACGGCTCAGTATCAGACCCAGCTCGACGCGGCCAACGCCGCCGGAATCCCTGTCCTGAGCTGCTTCGGTACCGACGACCCGGGCCCGGGTTCGATCCAGATGCAGTGCGGCGACGAGGCCTTCGTGAACACGACCGGCCCGCTGATGGCTGACTGGGCGATCGCCGACTCGAACGGCGCTGCCAACGTCCTGATCGTCAGCATCCCGGACTTCCCGATCCTCAAGGTCGAGACCGACGCATTCATCGCTCAGATCGAGACGAACTGCCCGGCTTGCACCTACGAGGAGCTCAACGTCACGCTCGACGACCTGATCGGTGGCAAGATTCCGGCCGCCGTCGTGTCGAAGGTGCAGGCCAACTCCGACCTCAACTACGCCTTCTACTCGTTCGGCGACCTGCCGGGCGGTATCAGCTCGGCGCTCGACACCGCCGGTCTCGGTGGCCGCGTCAAGCAGTTCGGTCAGGACTTCTCGACGATCGACCTGCAGGAAATCGTCGATGGCACGATGGGCGCATGGTCGGCCGATCCGAAGGGATATGCCGGCTGGTTGATGGTCGACGCCGCTGCTCGCCTGAGTCTCGGCATGACACTCGATGAGGAGCGTTCGGCTGCAGCCCTGCCGACCGTGATCGTCGACAGCGCCGCCTTCGCCAACGAGATCATCGCCACCAACGGTGACTGGTTCCCGGCCGGCGGTCAGGATGCCTTCAAGGCGCTCTGGGGCGTCTGATCACCCAATGAACTGAGCGACTGACAGTGTCGCTCGCATCACGACGTGGCCCGTTCGGCCGGCATCAGCTGGCCGGGCGGGCCGCACTCGTTTCTATACACGGCGTCGAAGCACGCTGTCCTCGGACTGACGCGCAGCGCCGCCTACGACTACGCAGGGCGCGGGATTCGTATCAACGCGATCTGCCCAGGAAGCATCGACACGCCGATGCTCCGAAACGCGATGGAACGGCGTGGCCGCGACCCGCAGGACGTGGTTGGCCGTTTGAGTCTGCTCGGACGTTTCGGACGCCCAGACGAAATCGCCGCCGCGGCGCTCTGGTTGTGCTCGGAGGGTTCGTCGTTCACGGTCGGTCACGCGCTGGCCATCGACGCCGGCTACCTGGCTCGGTAGGTGCCGGCCGGTTCATTCAGAGCAGCGTGTGGGCGAGTTCGAAAGCTTGTCTGGTTGCGAACACCATGCGGCGTGGGGCGAAGGCGTCGCCGAGGATGTGGAGGCTTCGATGTCGGCCCTTCAGTTGGAGGTACAGCGAGTCGTTCGGAATCGATCCGGCGACCAACACGACCGAATCGATCGGGCCGATCGACCACTCCCTACGACCGTAGGACGAGGCGAGTTGAACATCGGTGCCGGTGATGCCAACAGCGCGGGCCATCGGTACGAACTCGACACTTCCATCGATCAGACGGGCGAACATGCCGCCATTCGAGTACTTGCCGACCAGCGGCGATGGTGCTGCGCTCTGGTAAATCAGGGTCACCTCGTGGCCGAGACCGGCGAGATGGTCAGAAACCGAGAGTGGCGCCGGACCGTCGTCCTCGGCGATCACAGCGACACGTTTGCCAAGTGCTGCCTCGCCGCGCAGCACCGCTGCGGCGGTGAAGACGTGGGTAGAGCCGACGCCCGGAATCGGCGGGATACGAGGCGTCGCGCCAGTTGCCACGAGTATGACATCAGATCCAGCGGCGACCACATCGTCGGCCGTTGCGGTCCGCCCGAGGTGGACGTCGACACCGACGCGCGACAGTCGGTCGGCCTGCCAGTCGATCCATTCCCGGTACTTGGCGTTGCCACGCGCCAGCGCCGCCACGGCGAACGCCCCGCCGATCGCGTCACCGCGCTCCCAGAGTTGCACCGAATGACCCTGCTCGGCGCAGAGCGCGGCGAACTCGCTCCCGCCCGGCCCGCCACCGATCACCAGCACCGATCGTGGATTGCTCGTGACGGTCGACCTGCCGACTAGCTCATGCTCACGGGCGAACGTGGTGCTGACCCCGCAGGCGTACTTCAGGCCATCGACCAACTTGCGATGGATGCACTCACCCAGTCCGATGCACGGCCGGATCGGTGTGAGGTCGATCCCCTTCGCCTTGTTGACGAGGCCGGGGTCGGCCATCGTCGCCCGAGCCATCGCCACCAGGTCGGCGTAACCGGCGGCGATCACGGCTGCCGCCACTTCCGGTGTCGTGACGCGCCCCGCATACACGACAGGGAGATTCGTTGCCTGCTTGGCCTGGCCGCACAGCTCAGCCCATTGAGCGTCTTCGTACCAGGGGATCTGGATGTAGCTCGGGGCGTCCCAGTTCCCACCAACATCGAAGCTGAAGTAGTCGACGGTGCCGTCGGTGGTGAATGCCTCGACCAGCCGCTGGCATTCTTCGATGCCGTAGCCACCATCGATCATCTCGTCGAGGTTGAGCCGCAACCCGAACGTGAACGGTCTTCGAGCGAGCGATCGGATCGACTCGGCGATCTCGCGAAGGAATCGGCGCCGCTGCTCGAAGCCACCGCCGTATTCGTCGGTGCGAAGGTTCGTAGCCGGCGACAGAAACCACTGCACGACGTCGTCGTGATTGGCATGGATCTCGATCGCGTCGACACCGGCGTCGAGCGCGATCGCCGCCGACTCGCCGTACTCGCGCACGAGCCAGCGGACCTCGTCGAGATCGAGGGCGTGTGCGATGCGGTGATCGGCATACCCGCTGAACGTGGCCGACGGCCCAGTCGGCATACCGCCCTGTTGCACCATCTGCACCGACACGACGGCCCCCGCATCGTGCAGTCGTCGAGCGAACTCTCCGATCCGTTCCGGATACTTCGGATCGCGGAAGAAGCCGGGTCCGTGAGACCCGACACCGGTCGGTTCGAAACCGACTGGCAGCGGATTCTTGACGAAGTTCGGACCGCCACCGAGCCATTGCATGCCGCCTTGCGCCTTGGCCAGCCACAACGCGCAGTGCTGCTCGAACTCGGCGTCGCTGCCGAGCAGGTTGCCGTTGCCGCCGCCATGTGGAGGCACAACCATCCGGTGATCGAGCGACAACGTGCCAACCCTGATCGGACTGAACACGGATGCGATGTGGTTCATGTGCTGTTCACCTTGATGCTGTAGACAGTGTGAAGTAACTCTTTCATCTCAGGAGATCCAACGTGGCATCGAAAGCCGTATCCAGCGTCGTGTTCGACTTCGGTGGTGTGCTGATCACGCCTATCACGACGCTGATCGACGAGATCGCCAAAAGGCATGGTGTGTCGATGGTCCACATGCTCGAGGTGTTGATGGGGCCACGCGCATTCTCCACGCCCGACCACCCTTGGCACCGGTGCGAACGCGGCGAGATTCCTATGACGTCGATGCAGTACGACGTCGAGCCATATGCGGAGCGCGCCGGCGTCAAGCTGCGAGGTGACGAGTATGAGCGGTTGCTGCGCGGCGACTTCGAGATGCACGACGAAGTGATCGATCGGATCTCGTCTCTTCGCGCTGAGGGTTACACGATCGGGTTGCTCACGAACAGTTTCAAGGAGTTCCGTGACATCATCGAGAGCCGCATCGATTTTGCCCTGTTCGACGTGGTGGTCGACTCGTCTGAGGTCGGATGCCGGAAGCCGGAACCGGAGATCTACGAGCTGACAACGCAGCGACTCGGTGGTGACGCCTCATCGGTTCTCTACATCGACGACTTTCTCGCCAACGTCGAAGGCGCTGATCGTGCCGGCTGGTCG
This sequence comes from Ilumatobacteraceae bacterium, assembly GCA_031390905.1. Taxonomy (GTDB): domain Bacteria; phylum Actinomycetota; class Acidimicrobiia; order Acidimicrobiales; family Ilumatobacteraceae; genus Ilumatobacter. Next base: position 9,712 of record JANMTV010000111.1, read on the forward strand.
ACGATCCACCTGACCGACGTGACGAGTGCGCTTGTCGAACTCGATCGTCGCCTACTGGTCAGCTGACCACTGGCCGACGTGAGGGGTCGGGGTCGGACGGCTAGCCGTGTCATCGACCTATTCAGCCGAGGAACGGGATGTAGGCCTGTATGTCGACGATGACGTGGGTCTTTCCATTGCCCCCGGCGAACACTTCGACGCCGGACTCGCTTCCCACCGTCGAGAGTACGAGATTGGCGAGCGTCTGACCGTTGACGGACCAGTTGATGTTTGACGTTTCCGGAAACGGTCGTGTGCCCGAAGAGTCGGTGCCGGTGACCAGCAGGAAGCCGGCCCCTTCGGTGTCGGTGATGGTGACGTTGGCGAAGACGGCGATCAAGAACCGGTTCTCGTCGGGGAAGCCTGGAACGGACACGATCACCGAGTTTCCCGTCCCCAGCTTGGCGCCACCGCCCAACGAGGTCGGCAACCGCGAGTCGTATACGCGGATCGGAGTCAGCAGTGTGATCAGCGGACCGGACGGAGGTGGTGCCGCTTCTACAACGCTCGACATTGTGAGTGGAGCGACGCCAACCGCTCCAGCCATTCCGATCACGTGCCGGCGAGTGAACAATCGGGACATGGTGTACCTCCGTAGTTGGTAAGAAGCCCCCGGCTCAACTTACTGGCCGGGACATTCCGCCCGAGCGCGAAGAATTGCAGGCACGGCTGAGGAGTTCGACCGTGTCACGTGAGTGCGTCCAGGAGTGGTGCGAGGCGAGCTGGAAAGGCGATCCAGTCATCTGGCGACGTGACCTCTGTGGTGAAGCTGGTGTCGACAATGACTTGGCTGTATCCGGCCTCGCTGGCCAGAACCACTGCGGTAACGAGCCCGTCGATCGTCAACTTTTCGATGCCGGGCACTACGAACGGAGGCTCGGTGAACAGGCGTTGAATGACCTCGATCGGAGGCCGATCGGCGGGACGTGCGGCGTTGATCGCCTCAACGGCCTCGGCGATCTGGTCGGGCGTTCCCGAGGCTGGGTTCCAGATGTCGAATAGCGCCGCGGTCCGGCGCAGTCCTGCTGCCGACCGCATGCCCGACAGCAGCGGTGGGTGCGGCTGCTGCAGCGGCTTCGGGCTCACGATCGCATTGGCTATATGGAAGAACTCACCGTCGAAGTTGACCGGATCTGGACCCCAACATGCGAGCAGAGCTTCGACGAGTTCGCCCAGCCGTCGACCGCGGGTGTGGAAGTCGACGTCCATCTGGTCGTGTTCGTCCTTCGACCAGCCGACGCTCAGCCCGGCGATCAGACGACCATTCGAGAGCACGTCGATCGTCGCCAGGCGCTGGGCCAGTTCGACTGGCCGGTGGTAGCCGCCGACGAGGATGCTGGTGCCGATCGTGACCCGTTCGGTCCATGCCACTGCCGCCATCAGGAGTTCGGTGGCGGCGAACGTAGTCCTGTACGCCTCGGGCACGGGCATTCCGGGGCGGGCCGCATACGGTGCCGAAGGGTTGAGCGCGAAGAACAGATGCTCCTGCACCCAGAGGCTCGCGAAGCCGAGCCGTTCAGCCTCCTCGCAGAAGCCGCGCACCGCCTCGCGTGTGACATGCGGACCGAGCTGCGGGAGCGTCAGCCCGACATTCACGTCGTTTGAGACGCGGCCGCGGCGGTGAGCACGGCGGCGACCTCGGCCACGATCCGTTCGGCTGTAGCGCCAGGTGTGAGGATCGCCGCGATCCCGGCCTGGCGCAGTTCGTCGAGGTCGTGCAGGGGCACAATGCCGCCAACGATCACAGGAATATCGCTGCCGCGCTTGCGAACTTCTTCGACCACCAGGGGGGCGAGCGTCATATGGGCGCCCGACAGCATCGAGAGTCCGATCGCATCAACGTCCTCGTCGACCGCCGCCGCGGCAACGGTCTGTGGCGTCTGGAACAACCCGGTGTAGATCACTTCGTACCCGGCATCGCGCAGGATTCGGGCGACGACTTTTATGCCGCGGTCGTGGCCGTCGAGACCAACCTTTGCGACGAGGATCCGTTTTCCAGCCATCGGTAGTACCTCTCAGATCGTCGGGACTTCGACGTGACGGCCGAACTCGGATTCCATCGTGCGCATCAGTTCGCCGAGCGAGGCGTACACCGATACGGCGTCGATCAGCGCCGGCATCAAGTTGACGTTGGGGTCGGCGGCGTCGGCTCGGACCCGTGCGAGGGCGGCATCGACGGCGACCTGGTCGCGCTGAGCACGCACCTCGTGAAGCCGCTTGCGCTGTCGCGTCTCGTCCTCGGTCGTGATCCGCAGCAGGTCGATCTGGTCGTCCTCGTTGCCGTCGGTGTAGCCGTTGACCCCAACGATCACGCGCCGATTGGCGTTGATCAGGCGCTCCTGTTCGAACGCTGAGTCGGCAATCTTGCCCTGGAACCAGTTTTCCTCGATACCTCGGATGGCGCCTTCGAGCATTGAACCCTCACCCAGCTCGTCGAGATAGGCGAACAGCGTTTCGGCCTGGCGTTCGATCTCGTCGGTCAGGGCCTCGACGAAGTACGACCCGCCGAGCGGGTCGGCGACATGGGCGACGTTGGTCTCGTTGGCAATCACCTGCTGCGTTCGCAACGCGATCCGAACCGCCTTCTCGGTCGGTAGAGCGAGTGCTTCGTCCATCGAGTTGGTGTGCAGGGACTGGCTGCCGCCGAGCACACCGGCGAGTGCCTCGATCGCCGTGCGGACGATGTTGACCTCAGGCTGCTGGGCGGTCAGCGACACGCCAGCGGTCTGTGTGTGGAACCGGAGCTGCATCGAGCGCTCACTCGTTGCCCCGTAGCGCTCCTTCAACCAGCGCGCCCAGATCCGGCGAGCCGCGCGGTACTTGGCGATCTCCTCGAAGAAATCGATGTGGGCGTTGAAGAAGAAGCTCAGACGTGGCGCAAACGAGTCGACCGGCAGACCGGCCTGCATCGCCAACTCGACATACGCGAACCCATTGGCGAGCGTGAACGCAAGCTCCTCGGCGGCGGTCGACCCGGCTTCCCGGATGTGATAGCCGGAGATCGAGATCGAATGCCAACGCGGCATCTCGGCCGCAGTGAAATTGATCGTGTCGCGGACCAGGCGCATCGACTGCCGGGGCGGGAACACGAACTCCTTCTGCGCCTGGTACTCCTTCAAGATGTCGTTCTGGAGGGTGCCACCGAGCTTGCTGCGATGCGTCCCCGCCTTCTCGGCCTGAGCGACGAACATGGCGAAGATCACAGCGGCCGGGCTATTGATCGTCATCGACGTCGTGATCTCCGCCATATCAATTCCGGCGTACAGATCTTCCATGTCGGCCAGCGTGTCGACCGCCACACCGCAGCGTCCGACCTCGCCGAGCGCCATCTCGTCGTCGGAGTCGAGTCCGAGCAACGTCGGCATGTCGAATGCCGTCGACAATCCGTCACCACCTGTACGGATGATCTCCTTGAACCGCCAGTTCGTGTCGTCGGCTGTGCCGAAGCCGGCGAACATCCGCATCGTCCACAACTTCGATCGGTACATCGATGCGTACGGCCCGCGGGTGTACGGATACTGGCCGGGGAATTCGCCGTCATCGGGTCCGTATACCGGGTCGAGTGGGATCCCCGACATCGTTCGGAAGTCGGCATCGCGTAGCTTCGACGCGTCGTACGCGGCTTGCCACTCTTGACGGTTCGTCGGCATGTCGAACAGGATACTTTGATGTCCAAGTAGATGCTGATTCGAGCAGACGATCCCATGTCACGGAGGCGACGCATGAGAACACCGGACACGCACGAATTGAGCGATCGTGAGGCGATTCGGGAAGTCGCCAACCGGTACGCCCACGGAGTCGACCGACTCGACGGCGAATGGATGAAGTCGGCGTACTGGCCTGATGCGACCGACGACCACGGCGTGTTCGTCGGCAATGCGTGGGACTTCGTCGACCGTTGCATGGGTTCGCACGGCCGCTGGAGATCGACGATGCACTCGACGATGAACCATCAGATCGAGATCGAGCCGGGCGGCACGACGGCCCGCGGCGAGTTGTACAACGTGTCGCACCTGTTCCGGGCCGACAGCCCGACGCTCGAAACCTGGTACGGCCGGTACCTCGATCGCTACGAGAAGCGTGGCGACCAATGGCGCATCATCCATCGCGTCTGCGTGCACGAAGGCAGTACCACGCAAACGATCGAGGCCACGATGCCGATCGCCTTCGACCAGTTCCGGCAAGGCTCCTTCGACCGGCCCTCGACCGCTCGTCCGATCGGCCCTTGACCAGCGCTCAGGGCAGGGCGTCGATGGTGACAGTGCCGAGGCTTCCGTCGAGGGTAATAGTGGCACCGTCCGGAATCCGACGGGTGGCGTCGGCGATCGAGGGCACGCATGGGATGCCGAGTTCGCGACTTACGATCACGGCATGCGTTCCGACGGCACCGATGTTGGTGATCACGCCGCCGGCTGCAAGAAACAGCGGCGTCCACGAAGGGTCGGTCGAGGGTGCGATCAAGATGTCGCCCGGCTCGAGCCGTGAAGGATCTGATAGGTCGAGCAGAATCCGGGCTATTCCCGTGACGGTGCCGGGTGAACCGGCAACTCCTGTGAGCACATCGCCAACCTGCACGATCGTGACTTCGCTGCTGTCCCTGCGAGCCCATTCGCCGAGCGGCGGCACGACGCCATCGATGATGTACGGCGGCTCGAGGTCGTACAGCGTCAGGTAGTCCAACTCGCGCTCGGCCAACGTAGAAGTGAACGAGGCCGGGTCGGCCATGTAGTCGTCGAGCTCGTCGGCAACGAGCATGAAGATCTGGCGCTCGTGCGTGAGTCGGCCTGCGGCGACTGCACGCCGACCGAGTTCGAGGAAACATTCGCGGACTTCGCCAACGGCGCGGATGTTGTTCGACTTGCACCGTTCGCGGGCCGCCATGAACACACCAATCGAGTGCACGGCGGCAACAAACGTGCCGAGCACCTCGGGATTGTCGGCGAATACTCCTTCGAAGTGTTCGATCAGGCGTCGGCGCTCGGCACCACCGGTGGCGACCGTGCGGAGCGGGTCGGAGTCAGCGCCGGCACTGCGGGCCCGCTCGACGGCCTGCAGCAGCAACATCGGACGCGACTCGTAGCTCCACGAGTACGGGTCCCATTCGTTCGGTCCCCGGCTGCCGTGGACGTACATGAACTCGTCGACCGAGGCCAGGAACCGGGTCGCGCCGGCTGAGCCTGAGGCGGCTAGGCGGTCGAGCAGACCGTCGAGATCGCCGTCGAACTCAGCAGTCAGTTCGGTCGAGTCACTGACGATCCGCGAGATCGTGAAGATCTGGGCAGCGATGTCGGCGGAGTCGACGCCGCCGATTCCCGTCATCAACTTCGCCGTCGCCGTCGGATCGAGGTCACCGATCAACGGCGGCAGAATGCTCGGCCCGAGCGAGCCTCCCAAGGCGGCCCACACGACCTGAGAAAACATCGCCCGGAGGTGACGCTGGATGCTTCGGGCGCGCGCCAACAACTGCGCGTCAGTCAGCGTCGACAGGTCGGGACGGCTGTCGCGAAGGGCCTTGGCTTCGTACTTTTGGAGCTCGATCTCTGGCAGCGAATTGGTGCTCATGCACCAGCCGATCGTTCCGACGAGCTTCTCGGTCTTGCAGGGCGAGTTGTGCCAGTCCTTCTCGACGTACGCCGGGATCGCCTGGCTTGAGCCGTCGAAATAGGCCTGGTCGATCGCCTGCCAGCCGGCACCGGAGCGGACGCCGAACAGGCGCGCCTGTGTGAGCGAGTTGTAGAAGTAGCCACCGAACAGCCCGAATGTCTCGGGCGGGTCGCCGTATTCGAGGGCATCGAAGACACCCATCTGCTCGAACCCGTCGACACAACCCTTGACCATGCCGGGCTCGCAGCAGAACGTCCAGCCGAGCGGGCTGACCGGCTCAGCCATCACCTCTCCAGCATTGCCCCGCGTGTAATTCGGAAAACGTTCCGTCGGAAGGCGGTCACAAATCCAACGATCACCGAGCATCTCGATCCCCCACAGTTTTGTTTGACGTCAAACAGTCGGCTGAACGCTAGGTGAAGTTGGTAGTCGTCGCAAAATGCCGATGATCGGCCGTCAGGCGACCATACTCAGCGCATGACGACGCGCCCCTTTACCTTCGGACTGCAGGCATTCGAGGCTACGTCGGCCGCCGAATGGTTCACGCTCGTGCGCCGCACCGAGCAACTCGGGTACACGACCCTGTACTCGTCGGATCACTATTTCGGGCCCGGTGTCATCTCCGATTCGACCGGGCACCGGCCAGTCGACATGGCTCCGCTGACGTCGATCGCGATGGCGGCGGCGATCACGTCACGCTTGCGTGTCGGGTGCCGCGTCTTCGCATGCGATTTTCATCATCCCGTGGTGCTCGCCAAGGAAATGGCGACGCTCGACCTGCTGTCCGGCGGCCGCCTCGACGTAGGCCTCGGGGCCGGATGGGTGAAAGCCGAGTATGACGGGCTCGGTGTCGAAATGAACACACCAGGTACTCGTATCGCCCGGCTCGCAGAGTACGTCGACGTACTGCGGGCCCACTGGTCGGGCGAGCAGATCGATGTCAGTGGCGAGTTCGTCAGTGTGAGTGGATTCGCAGGGCGGCCGATCCCTTCCCAGCGCCCGGGTCCACCAATCATGATCGGTGGCGGGGCACCCAAGATTCTGGGTCTGGCTGGCCGGCTCGCCGACATCGTCAGCATCAACTTCAACAACTCCGCCGGTCGCCTTGGTGGGTCGAGTGTCGTGAGTTCCGGGGCCGATGCGACGGCCGAGAAGATCGAGTGGATCAGAGCCGGTGCCGGAGACCGGCTCGACGATCTGGTGATCGAAATCGGCGCCTACTTCGTCGCCGTGGGGGCCGGCACAGAGCCACAAGTGGAGGCAATGGCGAAGCGATTCGGCGTGACCGCCGACGAGTTCGCCACCCATCCCCATGGATTGTTCGGCAGCGTCGATCAGATCTGTGAAACGTTGCTGGAACGACGAGATCGGTACGGCATCAGCGCTGTCACGATCGCTCAGCGACACATCGAGGAATTTGCACCCGTCGTGGCCGCGTTGGCCGGGCGCTGACGGTTGTTGCCGACGTGTCAACGCATCGCCCACTGTCCGACGATCCGATCGATCTCGCCCGTGCCAACTGGGTCGGCCATGGTTGGACTGATGCGGCTGACGGCATGGCCGTGGTCACGTCGATCATGCGCGTCCAGCAGGTGTTCCTGGCGCGCGTCGAGGCGATCCTGCGTCCATCGAACCTGACGTTTGCCCGCTTCGAAGTGCTGCGACTACTGGCGTTCAGCCGACGAGGCGTACTGCCGGTCGGCAAGATCGGCGAGCGACTGCAGGTACACCCGGCGAGTGTGACGAACGCCGTACAACGCCTCGAGCAGGATGCGCTCGTCGAGCGGCGGACGAATCCGAACGACGGTCGCAGCGTGCTGGCTGCGATCACCCCCGCTGGTCGATCGCTTGTCGAAGATTGCACAGGTCGCCTGAACGCGGAGGTGTTCTCGATCGTTCCGATTCCGCCCGAGCAGCAAAGACGCGTCTTCGCCGCCCTGAAAGCCGTCCGAAAAGCGTTCGGCGACTTCGCCTGACTCAGTCGAGATCGCCCGGTGTGGTGAGCAGGTTGACGATCGCGCGACAGAAATCGGCGGCGGGGGCACCGTCGAACACGCGGTGATCCCAGGTCAGACTCAGGGTCAGACGTTTTACCGTCGAGACTTGACCGTCGATGAGGACCACATCGTCACGGAGCCGGCCTACGCCGAGGATGCCTGCGTTCGGCGGATTGATCACCGGAGTGAAGGTGTCGACCCCGTAGGCCCCGAGCGCCGAGACGCTGAACGTGCCACCTTCGAGGTTGGCCGGGACGAGTGCGCCGGCGCGGGCTGCTTCGGCGAGTCGC
>JANMTV010000154.1:0-1090 GCA_031390905.1 Ilumatobacteraceae bacterium
CGCCCGACAACTCGCCGAAGCTCACGGAGCCGCCGAGTTAAGCCTGCTCCAGGGAGCCGGCCACCGATTGAGACACGACCCACGAGCAATAGCAATCCTGATGGGCTGGCTAGACCGCGTCCGTGCAGTGTGATCGTGATGAACGCGTCGGTTACGGACAGCGATCGTCGGGCGCTTGTGCGCTGTGCGATGAATTCGGAGATCGTCGGGTCGCACCCGATCATTGGAATCGACGAGGAACGTGCTGTGTTGGCCATGCCCTGGTTGAGTCTTTTCTCCCGAGGCACGAAGGGTCAAGTGTTCGAACGGAATTCGCCAACCTCGTCAAAAGGTCGCGTCGGTGTGACGGTCAGGTTATGGGATTGCGGTGCCGGACCTGCTGCTGCTTCGTAACTCGCGGGGACTCGGCGGCGCACGATCTCGATACCCTCCCTGCGATGGAATCGCAGCGAGAACTCGGGTGTCTCACGGTTGTTATGCCTTGCTACAACGAAGAGAAGACGCTCGCGAGAATTACTTCAGCTGTGCTGTCGTCGCCGTTGGTCGGCGAACTCGTCATCGTCGACGACTGCTCGACCGATGGGACGGCGAGCGAAATTGATCGACTGATGGACCCCCGGGTCCGATCGATTCGGCACGAACGGAACCAGGGTAAAGGAGCTGCGTTGAGGTCCGGTTTCGCAATGGCAAGTCTGCCGTACGTAATTGTGCAGGACGCCGACTTGGAGTACGACCCAGCGGAGTACCCGGTGGTCATCGGCCCGCTGCTGGATGGAAAAGCCGATGTGGTTTATGGGTCCCGCTTCATGGGCGCTGCCCCTCATCGGGTGCTGTACTTCTGGCATTCGGTCGGGAATAGGATTCTCACTACCGCGTCGAACATGACGACGAATCTCAACTTGACAGATATGGAGACGTGCTACAAGGCGTTCAGGCTTGAAACGCTGCGACGAATCGAGCTTGAGGAGGATCGGTTCGGCATCGAGCCAGAGATCACCGCTAAAATCGCTCGGCTGGGCGTGACGATCTACGAGGTCGGTATCAGCTACAGCGGTCGGACCTATGCGGAGGGCAAGAAGATCGGCTGGCG
>JANMTV010000226.1:0-2254 GCA_031390905.1 Ilumatobacteraceae bacterium
TGCCTCGCTGAGAGTGCCGTCGACTGCGTCGGTGGGTCGGTGTCGTTCGAGTCTGTTCGTGGTATCGCGACGGAGCTTGGTCTGGCGAAGGACACCGTCGCCCGGGCGCTCCGCAGGCTCGCTGCAGCTCAGCTCGTGATCTATGTCGCCAGTCGCCAGCACGATGGCCGGTTCGGTCCGAGTCACTACCTGCTCTCGTTCCCGCCGAACCTGTTCGGGCGATGCCCGACCGTTCTTCTGTCAGCGTCGATCGCCAAGCCTGCCCGCAGGTCGAACGGTCAGAGTTCCGTTCAGCTGTCGTTGATCGACGCCCTCGCGATCGACGTGTGAGTCCACGCCCGATCAATGATGTGTGATCTACCCGATTTCCAGTCACGAATTTGCACCTGGGTGCCGGGCGTGGTTCGGCGGTCACGTGGGGGGTGGCCGGGATGTTGAGTGTCTGGAAGTTGGCACACGGTCAGGAGGCGTATTATCTCGAAGCTGTCGCCAAGGGTGTCGAGGACTATTACGTCGGTGGTGAAGCGCCGGGCCGCTGGATTGCGAGCAGCGACTCGATGCTCGGCCTGTCCGGGAGGGTGTCGCCGGAGGATTTGCGGGCTGTGCTCGCTGGCGAGGACCCGGTATCTGGGACACGGCTGGGTCAGCCGCATCGGGTGCCTGGTTTCGATCTGACATTCAGGGCGCCGAAGTCGGTGTCGGTGTTGTTCGGGCTTGGTGATCCGGACACGGCCCGCCAGGTCCGTGACGCCCACGACCGGGCGGTTGAGGCGGCGCTCGGGTTCGCTGAACGGCATGCGGTGTGGTCGCGGCGCGGACATGGTGGTGTTCGTCTGGTTCGTGGTGAGGGGTTGATCGCCGCCGCCTTTCGGCATCGCACATCCCGGAATGGTGATCCGCATTTGCATACCCATGTGTTGGTGGCGAACATGGTGCGCGGCGACGACGGGAGGTGGGCGACGTTGGATGGGCGCTGGTTGTATACGTCAGCCAAGACGATCGGCTATCTGTACGAGGCGGAGTTGCGTCACAACTTGACGGTCGCCCTGGGTGTCGAGTGGGGTGAAGTCTCCAATGGGATTGCCGACATCACCGGCATTCCAGGTCACGTGTTGAGGGCGTTCTCGACTCGGCGTGTCGAGATTGAGGAACGGATGGCGATCCGCGGTCAACATTCTGCGAAGGCTGCGATGATCGCTGCGCTTGACACTCGCCGCACGAAACAGGTCGACCCTGGGATCGGGCCTCTGCGGAGGCGTTGGATGGAACGTGCCGATCAGATCGGTTTCGATCCCGCCCGGCTCGACGATGTGATCGGTTGTATCGGGCCGATCCCTTTGGCTGATGATGAACGGCAGATGGTTGAGGATCAGATGCTCGGGGCGGCCGGGTTGACGGCGCATGAGTCGTCGTTCAACCGCAACGACATCTTGCGGGCGTGGTGCGACGCCCTCCCCGCTGGGGCGTCGATCGATGAGATCGAAGACCTCGCTGAGGGTTTGCTTGACCGGCTTGGTGTCGCCGCGTTGGATCGGATCGTGCCCGGCAAAGGGGCCGTGATTCGTGACGGATCCGGGCGCACGATCTCGAGGTTGCCGGCGGTTGAGCGGTGGACGACGTTCGAGTTGCTCGAGATCGAACGCCAAGCACTCGACACTGCACGCCGCCTGCTCGCCACCGAACGCGGCGTATGTCGAGAGGGCGAACTGTTGGCCGCCTTGCGGTTGTCGTCGTCGTTGTCGGATGAGCAGGTCCGGGCTGTGATCCAGATCGCCACGTCGGGGAATGGTGTCGACATCATCACCGCTCCTGCTGGTGCCGGGAAGACGTTCGCCCTGGCGACCGCGCGGGAGGCGTGGCAACGCAGCGGGTATCGGGTGATCGGTGCCGCCCATACCGGTGTTGCCGCCGACGAACTCTCAAACGCGGCCGGGATCGTGTCGACCACGATCGCTCGGATGCTGATCGGCATCGAACGTGGTGAGCCGGGCGGACTCGACCCGTCGACGGTGCTGGTTGTCGATGAGGCCGGGACGGCAGGCACCCGCGACCTGGCACGCATCCTGAATGAGGTGTATCGGTCTGGTGCCAAAGCGGTGCTGGTTGGGGATCCGAGGCAGCTCCCAGAAATCGCCGCCGGCGGTTTGTTTGCCGGGTTGACGTCACGGCAGCCGGCGATCGAGTTGCACGACAATCGTCGTCAACAACACGAATGGGAAATCGAGGCACTCCGCCAGTTGCGTGACGGCAACAC
>JANMTV010000231.1:0-1579 GCA_031390905.1 Ilumatobacteraceae bacterium
CACCAGCGGCGGTCACCCACACGTCGTCGTCGTTTCGGCGCTCTCGAGTACGGCCTCGACGTCTTCGTCACGTTGCAGGCGCGTGGCGAGCACATGATCGAACCCGGCCGTGTGGCGACGTTGTCACCTGAAGCAGGAAACCCGAACTGAACCGAACTAGGTTCGCTCTACCGTGGAGGCGTCGGCGACTACTCCTCGGAAGGCTTGATCGGCGGCTCGGCCGGCTGATGAGCGGGTTTCCGGGTCGAGGGCCACCGATGCGACTTGACCGAGCACGTCGACGAGTTGTTTGATCGTGCGCACGAAGTCGCCGCCGGTGAGATCCTCGTCGGACACCACTGAGGCGAACCCTTGACCGGCAACCCAGGCGTGAGCGACCGAGAAGAACGTTGCCTCCGGTGGTCGGTGCACCGTCAGACCATGTCGCCCCTCGAGCTCGGCCAGTTCGTCGCTCAACCGAACGATTCGATCCCATCGATCACGGATATCGCGGTTCGGGAACCATGGTGCCGGCGGATCGTCCGGGCTTCGGTGTTCGTATACGAACGTGGAAACCAGACCCGCCATTGTCGGAGCGTCGAGCCCGTCAAGAATTCCGGCCCGGATCGTCTCGGCTACCAGCAGATCGGACTCGTGGAAGACGCGCGACAGCATTTCTCCAGCCGCCGTCAGTTGCCAACCTTCCAGATCGATGTAACCGCGCTCCGACAGGACGGCCAGAACACCGTCGAATTCACGTGCCAGCGTGGCATCGCGATGCTCGACGCGGTGCTCCAGTTCAGCAATCTCACGGCGCACACGATCCGCTTGGGCGGCGGCCTTCAGACGCTGACGGAAATCGGGGTCCTGCTCAACCGGATGAAAGCCGGTACCTGGTCGAGGTGGGCTACCACGCCGACCGGCATCACGATCCCGAGGAGCCAGCTTGGCATGCTTGACGCGTTTGCCCACCTCGACCCGATAGTCGTGGCGGTTCGGCGAATAGGTGCCGGGTAACACCACATTGCCGATCTGCACCGGTGGAGCCTGGAAATCCTCACCGGTGAGCTGGATCGCGGCACCACTCGGCGTGATTGCCGTCATCCGGAACCCGCCCTTGCGATGCGCCGTAGCCACCACCGCCACAGGTCCGCTGTGCTTACCCTTCGAGGCGTGGATCACGGCCCCCGGCCGGAGCGCCAACATCGCCAATTCGGTCGGATCGTCACGCATTCGCGTACCTTTCAAACCGTCAACGTTGGCCCGATATTCGTTGATATCGCCGAACGGGCTGGTCGCTTCATGAGCGAGTTCGGCCAGTCGTTCACGCTGCCGTTGCAGACGTCGCTCGATCCGAACGACGTCGCGGTCCGCCTGGAACTGGGCAAACGACAGGCTCAACAACTGTCGCGCCGTCTGCGCGTCGTAGGTCCGCACAAGATTGGCGGCCATGTTGTACGTCGGCCGGAACGCGGAACGCAGATGGAAGGTACGGCTGAGGGCGAGTTCGGCAACCTGATCGAAGCGGACGAACGGGCTCCACAGCACGACCGCACTGCCGAGCTCGTCGATCCCCCGCCGACCTGCACGCCCGGTCAGC
>JANMTV010000288.1:0-2852 GCA_031390905.1 Ilumatobacteraceae bacterium
CATCGCCCAAGTGCGCGTCAATGAGCGGCGGCCTGGACGCTTGTTGGCTCGTCGAGTGTTGGCGATGATTCAGCCTTCCCAACCGACGGCGGCACCCAAGTGGAGGACCATTCCGGGAACTGTTCGATCAGTTCCTCAAGCGCTGCGATCTCCGCTGAGCGCCTCGCCGCGTGGAGCGTGGTCGCGAAGCAAGTCGTGTCGGCAAAAGCGACCGCCAACTCCTGCTCGGAGGGTGGCTGCTCAGGCGGCCGCACCGAGAACTCACGGATCGGTCCCTCGCTCGACTCGTACGTGTAGCCGCCATCGATCATGCATTGCCGCCAGACACCTTCGGCTGCGACAACCTCAGAGTCGGTCAAGATCCGCTGCAACAACTGGCCGTAGTCAAATGGAAGCTGCTCGATGGTGAGGTTGCGCCGGGAGAGTACGGTCTCACGAGCCTGCCCGTAACAGCCGTACTCACCACCGCCGTCACGAATGATCACGGCGTCATCTGGGATGTCGGCAAGCCGCCCGTACAATGACTGCAGGTAGCCTCCGCGTTCAGAATCGGTGAGACCGTCGAGACGCAGATGGTACTGCCGGAAAGCCTGTGCCCCTGCGTCGAGGTTCGGAAGCGGCGACGCGTAGCCGCTTCGACGCCGAACCTGCACGTAGTGAAGCAGCGATCCACTGAACGCGTCATCGGACGACGTTGACACTGTTGCTGGTGGCGACAGATCCCAACCGGCGTCCGACATACACCAAGCCACGTCCACCGCGATCTGGTCCAACTCCTCCTGCTCCGTGCGGCCACCAGCGAGAAAGATGTTGACGACACTGAACGGTTGACGAAGCTGTTCCACCGGTATCAACGTTGCATCCGCCGGTATCGGTGTCGTAACCACCGGGATCGTGTTCTCAGGCGAAGCCTGCTCACCTGCGGACACGACCAGGTCGTTTGAACTCGATGAGGATGACATATCGAGGTCAACAATCGACGACGACCCACCGCTGACAATCGCCTCGCCCTCGACATTCGCTCCACGGTCGCACCCCGAAACGGTAACCAACACCGAAATGCACGCAACGGCGACCCGGCGCGACGCCACCGGCCTCAGCAGCGCACGCATTGAAACTACGCCCCCGGTCAGTACCAACCGGTCACATAAGTGGGGCCTTCGCAGTTAGCCGAAGCTCGGGCGCGGAGCGTGTTGTTGCCGCTGTTGTCGAACAGCATTGGTGACCATCCCCAGTCGTACTGGTAGTTCGTACCTTTGATCGTACCGAGATTGGCGTGTGCGTACCACGCCGAGGTTGGTGTGTTACGTTTCTGCCGCTCAATCCCGCCATAGGCGCACCCGTAGTCGGCCGGTACGCATACAAGACTTGTTTGGAACCTCGACCACGCGGTCCCGCACGCACTGCCGCTCTTGTACCTAAGTTGTACGGTCCCGGATGAGAAACCAGAGTATGTTCTGAGTGTTGCAGAAGAAGGGTTTGAGGAGCCCGTGCAAATACTGCCATTCGGATCGACATTGTCCCAGCCATAGCCAGAGATTGCGGACACTGATGTGGTCGGAATAAGGAGTAAGACGACAAGCGCCGAACCAACAAACTTGCGAATCATAATCGAACCTGTTCCCGTCGGGTTGGTGTTCCCGTGGGGTTGAGTCCGGACGCTAATCAGCTGTTGGGTGGCGGTCAAGAGCACCGATTGAAATAACGGGCGTATCCACAACAATTTACACAATCAGCACGCATTTTGGAGATTTGAAGCAGAATCGAAACTCGTGCGGTCACGTTTGTTTAGATTGATTGAGAATCCAGGCGCTGACCTGGGAAACGAATGAGCGGAGTTGATCCAGGTGTTGAAGCGAGTCGATCACGATCTCGTCATCGACTTGGGCGTACTGATGGACGAGAACATTTCTGAATCCAACTGCTCGTGCGACCGACACCGCAACGTCGGGGTCGATCACACCGTGTTCGCCGAGCAACCGAATTGCCGCCCCATTCGTGTCCGGTGCCCGCCACGACTCTGACGAGGCGATGTGGTGGGCAACATCAACGCAGCCTTCGATTGCTGTGATGAACAGATACTTGACGCCTTCCAGCCAGAGCGACCCAGTGCTGAGGTCCGGATGATCGGATGCTGCGGTCAGGCGGTCGATGCGTTCTGCGATCCCGCGTAGCAGACGCGAGGCGCGTCCTTCGTCAACCATTCGCGGCGGCCTCAAGGAACTGGCGATGGGATCGAGCGAAACGGTCACGCTCGTCGAGCCAGATCTTGCGAGTGGTTGCCTGCCATTCGACACGTGCGGGCGGGTCGTCGTCGAACAGGAGTTGACCTTCACAGGCGATTCGGCCGAGGAGTTCGAGTGGTGCCGTGCCGACATCAACGAGATCGACACCGTCAGGTAGGTCGAGCGTCCACGGCAGCGGCGCTCTGCCGGGCCACCACGCCGCAACGTCAACATCGGACTGTTCGTGTGACGTGCCTTGCGCCCGACTCCCGAACAGGAACGCAAATCGGGCACCAGATCCTCGCAGCGCGGCGACCGATGTCGCCAACACGTCATCGACATTTTCCACGCCATGATCATACGCGAGCCGCTGCAACTCGCCGACCGTGGCTACTCGGAGACGCTCAACTGCGTACGAGAGTATGCTGATGGGTATGTCAACTGAGCGGATCACGGTCTCGTTGCCTTCTGAAGTCAAGCAAGCTGCCCAACGCGTCGCTGAAGTGTCCGGAGTCGCGTTGTCAGCACTGGTGAGTGACGCGATCAACACGTGGCTTCGCACTCGACTTGTCGATAGCTGGTTGATCGAACATCAAGCCGAGTTCGGTGAGTTCGACGAGTCCGAGT
>JANMTV010000295.1:0-4233 GCA_031390905.1 Ilumatobacteraceae bacterium
AACTCGCCGACCATTGCGTCCGTCATCGCGTCGACGCTCTCCAAAACCCGTTCAGTTGCCGATTTCATCACGCCCCCGTCGATTGCTCCACTCGACACACGTGTCAAGTTGGAAAGTACGGTAATCCATCGGAGCAATTTCGCACCGATGGGGATGAGAGGAAGAACGACAAGAAGGCGCATCAGTGGTGTTCACCGGTCGATCCGCCGACAAGGGCGAAGCGCTGCAGGAGCAGCAGGAGAGATGAAAACTCCGGCACCGAGAATCCTCACCTATCCGCTAGACCCCTAATCGTGAGCAGAAGCGTTCACGCACCCGTCGTGTTCGGCATGTTGGTCATCGACTCGCTACCGTGCGGGGTGTAGCCGACCAGACCACACCACCACCACTGCCTCCACCCGAAGGCGAGCCGATCGCACCGCCGAACGACCTGTTGCCGGGTCCTCCGCCGAACGCGCTCGCCCCGAAACCGATGTGGCCCGAGGAATCGTGGCCGGAAGAATTCTGGACCGAGCAGGACTTGACCGACGAGATCACGTCGGAACCAACTGCCCCGGAACCAACTGCGCCGACACAGGTCACCCCGACACAGGACACGCTGACAAAGGCTAAGCCGACAAAGCGACCCCGGAACCTGAAATCGGCACGGGTTGCTTGGTGGCGGCGTCGATTCTTGGTCCTGCCTGTATGGGCTTGGCTCCTTTTGGGTGCGATCGCGGTGTTCGGTTTACTGCGTGTTCTGACGTCGACCGGTGACGGGGACAGCTCGTCCGCAGGATCCGACACGGAGACCTCGATCCTCCTCCCGACTGTTCCTGCCGAGCCGACTTCGCCACCTGTTGCGGTCGTCGTCGAACCGTCGACGATCCCGGAAGTCGCACCGCCGAGCACAGCTCAGGACGCACCCGTGATCACGACGGTCGCACCAACTACCACGGTCGCACCAACTACCACGGTCGCAACGGCCGCAAGCGGTGAGACGATCGCGATCTCCCCGCGCCGGGGCGAGTGCCGCTTCAGTTCCGACTGCCTCATCGTGGCGTTCTCGGTTTCGGGCCTCACGCCCGTCGGGGGTTTGCGGACGTTCGTCTGTGAGTTCTCGAGCGGACGCCGCGACACGTTCCGGTTCGATGCTGCGACGGTCGAGCTGGCGTGTTCGACGGCCGACCAACCCGACTCGATCACGATCGAGGTCGACGGCGTTCGATCAGAGACCGTCACCTGGTGAACGGAACCGGCCGGACCACGACGTGGAGCGATCTCGTATTGGGGCGATGGCTAGGTAGTGATGCTTCCTTGCCGACCTCGGCTTCATCCTCAACAATTGGTACGAACCCGATGACCCCAATCCACAGGCTTTATGGAGACCTCACCGACCGTGACCGGCGACTTCGGGTCGCGTGCCGACGTGGTCGAGCGGTATGCGGCCCGAACCGGATTCGACGTGTCGGCCGTCGACTATTGCCGAGCCTTCCAACACTGGCGAATGGCCGTCCTCGCCGAAGGTGTCAAACGCCGTTACGACACCGCCCAAATGGCGACGCAAGACGTCGACCACGCCCACCTGAACCAACGAGTCATCAACCTCGCCGAGCTGGGCGCCGAACACCTCGACAGATTCACCACCGACTGACCGTGGTGGCCCAACAGTCGATGTCGGATCTCAGGTGACGAGGCGGGATTTGTGATATTTGTCGTCGTCCCAGAGTCGGTCGCGTAGGACTCGCTCCAGGGTGTCGACGGCCTGCATCACGTCGGATTCGCTGATGTACAGCGGGGTGAAACCGAAGCGCATCGTGTCGGGGGCGCGAAAATCTCCGATCACACCGTTGTCGGCGAGTGCTTGCATCACAGCGCTGCCGTGTTCGAACCGGAACGAGATCTGCGAACCGCGCTGGGTGCCATTTCGAGGACTCGCCAGCGTGAGTTTGGGGCAACGCACCTCGACCTCGCGGATGAAGGCGTCGCAGAGACGGATCGACGTTGCTCGCAGATCGTTCATATCGACGTCGTCCCACACGTCGAGGGCAGCGTCGAGGGCGGCGAGTTGGATGATCGGCGGCGTGCCGACTCGCATCCGTTCGATTCCGGGGCCTGCGCGATAGTCGAGGTCAAACGCGAACGGCGCCTCGTGCCCGAGCCAACCCGACAGGGCTGGCCGTACCTTGCCGGCGTGTTGTGGAGCGACGTAGATGAACGCCGGCGCACCAGGCCCGCCGTTGAGGTACTTGTACGTGCACCCGACGGCGAAGTCTGCACCGGCTGCGATGAGATCAACCGGCAGGGCGCCCGCCGAATGTGCGAGATCCCAGATTGTCAGCGCTCCGAAAGCGTGCGCCGCGGTGGTCAGGCTCCGCATGTCATGCAGGCGGCCGGTCCGGTAGTCGACCTCGGTCAGCAGCAGAACCGCAACACGTTCGTCGATTGCATCTTCGACGTCTTCTGGCTCGACAACTCGCAGCTCGTAGCCCTTGTCGAGCGAGCGGAGCAGGCCGTCAGTCATATAGAGGTCCGTCGGGAAGTTGCCGCTGTCGCTGAGTACAACCCGTCGATCGGGACGCAACTCCAAGGCCGATGCGACCGCTTGATAGACCTTGATCGAGAGCGTGTCGCCGACCACGACGGTGGCGTCCGGCGCGCCGATCAAGCGACCGATCCGGTTGCCGACTCGTGACGGTTGGGTCATCCATCCGCACGCAGTCCAACCACGGATCAACTGCTCGCCCCACTCGGACTCGAGCAGGTTGGTGACCCGGGCGGAGGCAGCCTTGGGAAGTGGCCCGAGTGAGTTCCCGTCGAGATACACGAGCCCCTCGGGAATCGAAAACAACTCCCGAGTAGCCGCAAAGTTAGTCGCCATGTCGACCCCGACACTACGCGACAGGCTCAGCCCATGTTCTGTGCGCGCGATATTGACAACAGATGTCCATATCGCGCGCCCAGACACTCCTCACGATCTTTGAGCGCGCGATATTGACCTCACATGTCGATATCGCGCGCACAGACGTTGGATTCGGGGTTCGTGGTTAGGGGCGGCGGATCGTGCCGCCGTCGACGTTCATGACTTGGCCGGTGATCCAGCTGCTGCCTTCGCCGGCGAACAGCATCAGCGCACCGCACAACTCCTCGCGTTGACCGACGCCGTGCAGGCAGGCGTTCTGCTCGACGAAGTCTCTGTATGGCGAACCGAGTGGTGTCAGCATCGTTCCAGCGGTGCTCGCCGTTGCACCCGGTGCAATGCAGTTGACGGCGATCTTGAGTGGGCCGAGCTCACGCGCCAGCGTGGTTGTCAAACCGATGACGGCCAGCTTGGTGATCCCATACACGCTGTCAGCGGGGAACACGCTGGCCGAAGCCTGGTTGATGATCCGACCTCCACCTCGCTCGGCCATCAGTGGAGCGACCGCGCGGGCGCAGTTCCAGGAACCGGTGACGTTGACGGCGAATGCCGCGTGTCGCCCTGCACAAGCACGACATCATCGATGTCGCAACCAAGGTGCTCGGCGACGATCTGGGGAATCGTGATTTCGAGGCTATGGCCGTGCGTTGGACGCTCAAGTTCTTCGAATTCCCGAAAGCCGATGATTTGTCCAGGTCCACGGCTATTGCATCGGAGGCGGTACCTACTGGGCGTACCTGCCCGATATCACGCTTGCAAGTGACGATGCCTATTTCCAGATGCCGCTCGTACAGGGACTCGGCTTCCCCGGCGGCGAGACAATGGTCGAACCGTGGACGTTCATGAACCGCAAGCGTGCTGCCGAATACCTCTACACGGCGCAAACATTGACTGCCGAGGAGGCGCTCGGGTTTGGTCTGATCAACAAGGTCGTGCCGCGAGACGAGCGCAAACAGCAGTCGAGGCGATGGCGGCCAGCATCGCTCGCGCCCCGTTGTCGACCCTGATGGGAACCAAGTCGCTATTGATCCGAGCCTGGGAGGAGATGAGGATGCGACAGTACCTGCAACTTTCCGCCGACGTGATGTCGATCATGGAGGGCACCTCAGATGCGAGAGCCGTTCGCCACGACTGATGGAGCAGGGCATCAAGCCGCGCGACATGGCCGCCGAGCAGCCACCCGCCGTCTGACGCTAAGGCGCGAGTAGGACGCGCTCGATGAATCGAGCCTGGGCCTCGATGATCTGGCCGTCGGACGGTTCGTGCTTGGCACCGATGCCTTCGTCCGGAAAGTGCTCCAACAGGCCGGCCAGCATCATCACAACGGCTCCACG
>JANMTV010000314.1:0-9307 GCA_031390905.1 Ilumatobacteraceae bacterium
ATGGCGGCGCGCTACGCCGAGCAGACCGGACGCGACCTCAGCGCGCTGCCGTTCTACGAAGCGCTTGCGCTCTTCAAGCTGGCGGTGATCCTCGAGGGCACGTTCGCGCGTCAGAGCGCAGCCGGCATCCCACGAGCTGAGAATACGATGGGTGTGCTGGTACCGCAGTTGATGCGAGGCGCGGCCGACTTCGCACGCGGCAAACGCCGGTGACCGAGATCGAGCAGTTCGTCAATCGACCGCGCCGCCTCAAGCGTGCCGAGCGAGCGGGCGTCGCGCTCGACCACAGGTGTCAAACGAGCGGAGCGAGGACCGGATGAACGTGCAGGAGATGTTTGGCTTGACCGGCAAGGTGGCAGTCGTGACCGGCGGGAGTCGTGGGATCGGTCGTGCGATCGCCCAGGGCTTCGCCGAGGCAGGTGCCGACGTCGTGATCGCCTCGCGCAAGCTGGATGCGTGTGAAGCCGCAGCGGCCGAGATCGCGGCAGCGACGGGCAGGGCGGTTCTACCGGTCGCCTGCCACGTTGGTCGCTGGACCGAGTGCGATGAGCTGATCGCAGCGACGCTCGAGCGTTTCGGACGCCTCGACGTCCTCGTCAACAACGCCGGGATGTCACCGCTCTACGACAGCCTCGTGGGCGTCACCGAGGAGCTCTACGACAAGACGCTCTCGGTCAACCTGAAGGGCCCCTTTCGCCTCGGGGCCCTGGCGGGCACGTACATGAGCGAGCACGACGGCGGATCCATCATCAACATAGGGACGATCGGTTCGATCATCGCCAGCGCCAACGAGCTCCCATACGCATGCGCTAAGGCCGGGCTCAACGCGCTCACGGTCGGACTCGCCGAAGCGCTGGCGCCGAAGGTGCGCGTGAACGCAATCCTGCCGGGGGCCTTTGCCACCGACGTCACGAAGGCCTGGTCGCCAGAGCAACGCGAAGGCCGGTACGTCCCCTTGGGGCGCCTCGGCGAGCCCAAAGAGATCGTCGGACTCGCGCTCTACTTCGCTAGCTCGGCATCGAGCTACACGACGGGAGCCATCGTGCGGGTCGACGGCGGCGTCGCCCGCAAGGTGTGAGAGTCACCGCCGCGCGATGACGATCTCACCCCACGAGATCATTGCCGAGATTGGCGAGGTTGATGATTCGATTGGTGCCGGCGCGGCTGTAGTCGTAGCCGGCGATCGGGTAGCCGTTGGTAAGAAACGCGAACGACGTACCGGCCTCCGGGTCCATGAATCCCAGTTGGCACGGGGCACCACCATTCCCGAACGTTGAATCAGCTCCCGTCGCCGGCAGCCAAGGGCCGCGATCTTCGCCGCACACCGTCAGGAACAATCCCATACTGGTCTTGAGGTTGCTGCCACCGTACAGCTTGTCGCCCCCAGGCGCCTCACAGACGTGGACCCGGGTGCCCTCGGCGACGATCTCGTCACTCCAGAGGCCGGAGTGCACGAGCGCCTGGAAGAACAAGGCGACGTCTGCAGCCGAGCCGATGATTGAATGGCTCGGCTCACCGCCAGCCAGCACATCGGCGTTGGCGAGATACCAGGGCCCCCACGGATCGACCTCCTGATCGTCGCTGACTCGGTCGAAGGCGACTGGTGCGGCGACGAGTTCGTGATAGCGATCGGCAGGTACCGGCAGCACGAATCCCAGCCCGAGCGGCTCGACGATTTCGGTCCGCAGGTAATCGGCGAAGGGTAGACCGGTGCGCCGTTCGACGAGTTCGCCGATCACCCAGGCGGCGGCGGTGAGGTGGTACTGAAACCGGGTACCGGGCTCGTAGTCGAGCCGCCATTTCGACATCGCCTCCAGTCGGCGTGAACGCTCCAACATCTTCGGATAGCCGAGCGGGGCAAACGGGAATCCGGCGGTATGCGTGAGTACCTGCTTGACCGTAACGACCTCTTTGCCGTTGGCAGCGAACTCGGGAATCACATCGCCGACGAACTCATCGAGCGAGAGCAGCCCTTCGTCGATCACCCTCCAGATCGCCCCGGCGACCACGGTTCGCCCGACCGATTGGAGGATGTAACGAGCGTGCTTGGCTGCGTCACCGTAGGTCTCGAAGGCGACCAGCTTGCTGTCTTTTGCGACAGCGACCTGCACCGAAGGCAGCGGACCGTTGGCGACTTCCAACTTCGCGCGTCGGAGGAAGACGTCGAGCCGGGCGGGGTCGACACCGACCGATTCGGGATCGACGAGGTCGTAGGACATGGGAGTCATCGCAGAATTCACCTTCCGCGGTCGAGTGTCGGAGTTGATCCGCCAATCATCTAGCTTATTGTACTTGAAGCAGAAGGACCGTTCGTTCTCGCGGATCATTTCGGGAACGACCGAATGGAAGACACTGGGGGAACGATGACTGGCATTTGCGAAGGATTGAACGTCTTGGAATACGGCTCGGCGAGCGTTGCGACATCGATCGCGGGGATGGTGTTCGCCGACGCAGGTGCTCGCGTGATCAAAATCGAGCCTCCGGCGGGAGATCGGCTGCGAACCGGAAACCCGAGCGGGTTTCTCGTGTGGAATCGAGGCAAGGAGAGCGTGGTTGCCGACCTACATACTCCAGACGGCCAGGAGCGGCTTCGCCGACTTGCGGCCGCCGCTGATGTCGTTCTCGAAGGCTTCGCACCGGGCACAACCGAGGCCTGGGGAATCGGCGCTCGAGTGCTACGAGTCGCCAATCCGAGGCTCGTCCATTGCTCGATCACCTGTTTCGGTCAGACCGGTGCCTACTCGACGCTGAAGGGCTACGACTCGCTCGTTGCGGCGAAGTCCGGACTGACGGCGAGGGGATCGTTTGGGCATCGCGACGGGTCGATCCTGTTCCCCGTCCCGTGGGGCAGTTTTGGCTCGGCGATGCAGGCGGTGGCGGGCATCATGGGTGCCCTACTTGTGCGTCAACAGACCGGAAGGGGCCAGTCGCTCGATGCCACCTTGGTCAGCGGCGTCGACCCGCTCGACTACTTCGTCGCCACGATCCTGCAGATGATGATGAAGAAGGGCCAGGACACCAACATCGACGCCCGCTCGTTGACATCGGCATCGCGCTATGGCGTGCTGTTGATGACTCGCGACGGCAAGCTCGTGCAGACCTCGACATTGCTTTCTCACCAGGGCAAGGCACTGTGCGACGTGGCCGGTATTGGCGATCATCTCGAGGACCCGCGCTTCAAGCGGTTGCCCATGTTCGACACCGCCGAGGATGCCCAGGAATGGGAGGACCTGCTGCTGAACGCGTTCCGCGAGAAAGATCTCGATCACTGGTTGCCGCTGTTGCTCGCCAGCCCAGATATTGCGTTCGAGATCGGCGGAACCAGCGAGGAGGGTCTGCGTCACCCGCAAATCATCCATAACGGCGACGCGATCACGGTCGACGATCCCGTCGTCGGCCCGATTCGCCAGGTCGGTCCGATCGGGCATTTCTCGCGCACACCAATCGGACCGACGCGGTCCGCTCCTGCGATCGGCCAGAACGCAGGGGCCTTCAACGAAAGCCGACCAGAAAGCGGCGGCGGCCCCACCCCCGACCACCCATTCTCAGGAATCACGATCGTCGAGTTTGGATACTTCTACGCAATGCCGTATGGCTTGGCAATGCTTGCCGCGCTCGGTGCCCGGGTGATCAAGATCGAGGACGGCAACGGCGATCCGCATCGCAACTCGTTCGGTCCTGAGATGGCGAGCAACAAGACGACCGCCGCCAAAGAAAGTGTCTCGCTCGATTTGCGGACGGCCGAGGGTCGTGCGATCGCCCAGAAGATCGTTGCCTCGGCTGATGCGTTCGTCACCGGGTTTCGTTCCAACGTCCCTGACAAGCTTGGTCTCGGCTACGAGGAGTTGGCGACGTTGAACCCTCGGCTGCTGTATGTCAACGCCTCCGGCTATGGCGTTGACGGTCCCTATGCTCATCGGGCGTTGTACGCCCAAGCGGCGCAGGCGGTTGCCGGCAGCTTCGGTCGTCAGGTCGGCTTCTGGTCCGACCCGGCTCAGAGCGACGGGATGAGCGTGATGGAGCTTCAAGCGATCGTCCTCCCACGGCTCAGCCACGTCGTAGACGGTGACTCCAATGCCGCACTCGCGCTCCTCGCTGCGCTGGCGCTCGGCATCTACGAACAACAGCGGACCGGCAAGGGCCAGCGGCTCCGGACATCGATGATCGCCGGCAACGCGTTGTGCTACTCCGACGACTTCTGCACCTACGACGGCAAGCCGCCTGTTCCGCTCGGTGACGACGATTATCACGGCGTCAGCGCGCTTGATCGCGTCTACCCCGCCGCCGAAGGCAGCTGGCTGTGTCTCGTGGTGCCGACCGATGGTGAGTTCGTCCGGCTTGCTGACGCGATCGGCGTACCGGAACTCCTGACCGACGCTCGCTTCTCGTCGACCGTTGCTCGCGCCGCCAACGACGATGCGCTGATCGCGCTTCTGAGCGCGCAATTCGCGTCACGACCGGCCGGGCAGTGGGAGGCCGTGCTGAGCGGAGTGCGCGTCGGTTGCGTCGAGGCGAATCTGAAGGGGCAGCCGTCCTTCACCGTGTCTGATCCGGTACTCCGTCAAACCGGGCTCACGGTCGCGATTCAGCACCCGTTGTATGGCGAGTTGATCCGCAGCGCGCCTCCGGTTGCGTTTTCCGACACGCCGGGCCGAGTCGCGCCACCATGCCTCCGAGGCCAGCACAACCGTTTGGTGCTTGCCGAACTTGGCTACTCCGATCACGAGATCGACGAACTCGAGACGAACCAGGTCGTCATCGCGCCGAAATGACCGAACAGTCCCGACAACGCACGATCACTGTCGGCATCCGGGTGCCGCACGAACTGTTCGAGGGCGGAGCGGGCGTTTTGCGCCACGGTGTCGAAGCGATTGTTGACGCTGGCATCGATCGTGTCTGCGTCGGAGACCACATTTCGTTCCACGGAGGTCGCGGGTACGACGGCTTGGTGTATGCGACGGCGCTCGCTGCACTCTGCGACCTGGAGATCCAGACCGCCATATACCTGCTGCCGCTGCGACATCCGGTGCCTGTCGCCCGGCAGGTCAACTCGTTGGCGCAGCTCGCAGAGGGTCGATTCATCTTCGGTGTCGGGATTGGTGGCGAGGACCCGGACGAGGTGCGCATGTGCGGTGTCGATCCGACGACGCGTGGGCGGCGGATGGACGAGTCGTTGACGATTGTGCGCGATCTGCTCGCCGGCGAAATGGTGTCGCGTCACGGAGGGTTCTTCGAGATCGACGGCGCTCAGATGACGCCGACGTTGACCAGTCCGGTTCCGATCGTCGTTGGTGGGCGCTCGGAGGCGGCACTGCGTCGGGCAGGTCGACTCGCCAACGGTCATCTCGCTGTATGGGTCTCGCCCGAGCGCTATGCCAAGTCGATCGCGACGGTCGAGCAGCATGCAGCTGACGACGGACGGGTTGACGTCGGTTGGCGACACGGTCTCCAGGTCTGGTGCGGGTTCGGGGACTCGCCTGCCTACGGGCGGTCTGTGCTGGCGGCGGCGATGGAAGGGCTGTACAACACACCGTTCGAGAAGTTCGAGCGGACCTCGCCGTACGGTAGCCCGGCTCAAGTCGCTGAGTTCCTGCAATCGTTTGTCGAGGTCGGCTGCCGCGAGATCAACATCATCCCAGTCGCAGCGACGCCACAGGAGGCAACCGAAGCCGTCGCCGAAGTCCGCCACCTCCTCACAGCGTCGCGCTAGTGCCATGCCAGCCACCGGATGCTTCGAGGGTGATGATGGATCAGCCGGGGACGCGGCCCTGAGCGCATCGGGCGGCGGCCGGGAGCGAGAATGCTCCAGTGGGTGAACCGAGGCGGCTGAACAGCTCACGCCGAACTGCGGCACGTTGGTCATTGGCCAAGGAGATGCAAAACGAGCCGGCTGGACCTATCCCGGCAAGGAAACCCGACCACAACTCGTCGAACGTTTCATACCTCGAGCTGACGTTGAGCGTCGTTTCCTCAATGTCGGCGAAGCCTACCGTTTCGAACAATTCGCCGATCTCGCCTTGACGGCCGAATCGCATGGTTCGAGCCTCGTCGGGAGCATTGGGATCAACAACGAGAGCGGCGTCCCAGAAACAACGCAGCATCTCCATCCCCTCGGCGAAATCCCACACACAGGCGGCGACGATCCCTCCGGGCCGTACCACCCTTCGGAGCTCGCCGGCCGCCTCGCGCGGGTCGGTTACGAAGTGCAACACCAGTTGGGCCAGCGCACAATCGAACCTGTCGTCATCGAACGGGATCGCCTCGGCACGCCCGAGCCGCACGTCCACATCGGGATGGCGGGTTGCGCATTCGGCCACGAACGGAGGCGAAGGGTCGAACGCCGAAACCGCACCGGCACCGAGCCGTTGGACCAGCACACGGGTCAGTGCGCCCGGGCCGCAGCCGACGTCGAGCGCTGACTGGCCGGTGACCACTCCGGCCCAGTCTGCGAACGGGGCAGCAAGCTCGCGGGAGTAGCGGCCCATGAACGCGTCGTACGCGTCGCCGGACGCCAGGAACGATCGGGCGCCTTCGGTTGACTCCATCGCCAATCTCCTCCGAACGAGCAGCACCTGCCGCCCATCCTTGGTCGGGAACTCCGATGCTACGTCGAGCATGCCGTTGGTAACGTCGCCGGTCGCCGCGCTAGCTCACGACCTTCGCCGCAAACATGGAATCGATCTGATCGGCGGTCAGACCGAGTTCGGTCAGCACTTCGCGCGTGTGCTGGCCGGTCGAAGGTGCTGGACGCGTCAGGGCGCCGGGGGTCCGCGAGAAGCGAGGGGCGACGCCCGGCTGGATCACTCCCTCGTGCTCGACGTATGTCTGGCGCGCAACGAGATGCCGATCGACGAGCGCTTCGTCGAGTTCGAGAACAGGTGAAACGCACGACTCGCTATCGGCGAACACCTCGGTCCAATGAACGAGCGGATGGGCGCCGATGACCGAGGCGAACAGCTCTTTCATCATCGGCCAAGCGGAGGCGTCGTTTTGATCGGGCAGCTCCGTTCGATCGGCGAGGCCCAATCGATCGAGCACGGTGGCGTAGAACTTCGGCTCGAGTGCTCCAATCGCGAGATATCGGCCGTCGGCGGTTTCGTACACCTCGTAGTAGTGCGAGCCACTGTCGTTGAAATTCGTGCCCGCCGGATCAAGCCGTCCCATCGCCCGGTAGGCGAGCGTGAGCCCGAGTTGACCGGCGACGCCGTCGATCATCGCCGCGTCGATCACCTGGCCCGTGCCCGAACCCGCCCGTTCGAGCAGGGCAGCGGCAATTCCAAAGGCCAGGATCGCTCCACCTCCGCCGTAGTCGGCAGCAATGTTGAGGGGAAACAGCGGCCGCTCGGCGGCCCGGCGAAAACGACCCAGGGCGCCGACGATGGCCAGATAGTTGACATCGTGGCCTGCCTCCTGAGCCCTCGGGCCGTCCTGGCCCCAACCCGTCATCCGGGCGTAGACAAGCCGCCTGTTGCGGTCACAACAGATCTCGGGTCCCAGCCCGAGTCGTTCCATCACACCCGGACGGTTGCCCTCGATCAGCACGTCGGCGGTGTCGATCATCTTCAGCGCCAGGGCGACACCTTCGGCTTTCATCAGGTCGACGACGATCGAACGGCGGCTCCGATGAGGGATCAGCTTCTCAGGCTCACAGAACCGACCCGACCCTGGTCGCTCGACGCGAACGACATCGGCACCGAGGTCGCCGAGCAGCATTCCGCAATACGGGCCCGGGCCCAACCCGGTGAAATCGAGCACCCGAATCCCGACAAATGGCCCGCTGCTCATACCGTCGGCTCCTTGGGCAGGCCGAGCACGGTTTCACCCAGAATGTTGCGTTGCACCTGCGATGTGCCCGCGTAGATCGTGCCGGCAATCGAGTTGTAGAACGTGCCGACCCACGACGCCGTCGAATTGGGGGCCCCGGGGTCGTCGGTTCGAAACGCGCGTGGCGGCATCCGCCCGCTTGGGATCAGCGCATCCGGGCCGAGGATGTCAACGGCCAATGCCGCCGCGATCCGGTGGTATTCGCTCCAGTAGAGCTTGGAGATCGACGCTTCTGGTCCAAGTGATCCGTCGCGAAGGTAGCCCGTGAGAATCCGCAGTCCGAGAAATCGCATCGTCTCGACCCGCACATAACAATCGGCAATTCGCTGCCGAATCACCGGGTCGTCGAGCCGACCCCGCGACCGGGCGAGCTCGACGAGGCGGTCGAATTCGTTGCGAAACATCACCGGGTTGGTGGCCGCCTCCTCACCGCGCTCGTGGCTCAGCAACGTCATCGCCACGCTCCAGCCGGCGTTCACCGCTCCGACCACGTTGGTGGAGGCCGTGCGGGCGCCGGTGAAGAAGATTTCGTTGAACTCCTGTTGACCATTGAGCATGGTGATCGGCCGGATTTCGATGCCCGGCTGCCGTAACGGGACCAACAGAAACGTGATTCCCTTGTGCCGCGGGTTGGTCGCGTCGCTGCGGACGAGGACGAAAATCCAGTTTGCCAGATGGGCGTACGACGTCCAGATTTTCTGACCGTCGAGCACCCACTCGTCGCCATCAAGTACGGCTCGCGTGCCGAGCCCGGCAAGATCACTGCCAGCATCCGGTTCGGAGTAGCCCTGGCACCACACGTCATCGCCCGAGATGATTCGTGGAAGGAAATGTCGCTTCTGCTCGTCCGTGCCCCACTTGAGCAGGGTGTTGCCGATCATCTTCATTCCGAACGTGTCGTTCGGTGACCCGGTGGGTGCCCCGGCCCGGGCGAACTCCTCGATCAGCACCACCTGGTCGAGTTTCGTGCGGCCCTGACCGCCGTACTCGACGGGCCACGTGATCGCCAGAAAGCCGTGCTCGAACAGCGTGCGTCGCCACGCTCCGGCGAACTTCGCACTTTCCGGTTCGGAGAGCGCACCGACGCCTGCCCAACCCGATGGAAGGTTGGAAGCCAGAAACGATCTGACCTGCGACCGGTATTCCTCGGCCGATGCCGACGGCCTCGGATCCATCGTCAGGTGCCTCGCTGAGGCCAGATGTCGGTCGGAGTCATGTGGTCAATAAGTTATATGATTCGCCGGTGAGCACCAGGCCGACGCCAGCCGATCAGTCGACGCCAGTCAATCAGGGGACGACAGACAGCGATCTCGACTCGACCAGCGAGTTGATCCACGGCCGCACCTGGGAGGAGATGCCGGTCGGGCTCAAGTTCCGCTCGGGCAGTCGCACGATCACCGAGACCGATTTGATCAACTTCGTGACCCTCGTCGGGGTCAACGAGCCACTGTTCATGGACGAGCGGTTCGGCCCCGCACATGGA
>JANMTV010000349.1:0-1378 GCA_031390905.1 Ilumatobacteraceae bacterium
TCCGGATCACCGAGCCCGAACAACACCGACACCGACTTCGGTGCCCTGAATGTCAGATCGAAACCAGGCACCCGATGCGGTAGACCCAGCCGTGTCCCAGATACCGGGTCCTGGCCGGAGAGCACAGCCCGCAAATCCTCCGGTCGCAACTTCCCGGACAGGCCGAGCATCGAGTCGCTGCTCGCAATCCAGCGGCCCGGCGCTTCACCGCCGACGTAATAGTCCTCGACACCCTTGGCGACAGCTTCGAGATAATACGCCTCCTGACCATGCGCCAACTTCCACACACTCAACACCCCCGCCACCCCCCACGTGACCGCCGAACCACGCCCGGCACCAAGGTGCAAATTCGTGACTGAAAATCGGGTACTTCACACATCGTTCATCGGAACTGGTCTCACACGTCGAGCGCGAGGGCGTCGATCAACGACAACTGAACAGGACTCTGACCATTCGATCTGCGAGCAGGCTTCACGATCGACGCTGACACAAGAACAGTCGGGCATCGCCCGAACAGGTCCGGCGGGAACGAGAGTCGGTAGTGACTCGGACCGAACCGGCCGTCGTGCTGGCGACTGGCGACAAAGATTACGAGCGCTTCGTCAGCGAGCCTCCGGAGCGCCCGGGCGACGGTGTCCTTCGCCAGGCCGAGCAACTCAGCGATGCCACGTACCGATTCGAACGACACCGACTCACCGGCGCAGTCGACGGAACTCTCGGCGAGGCACTCCAACACGACCCAAGCAATCGGCCCGAGCCTCCGCCGGATGTCAGCCGCGCTCGGACCGAACGTCACGATCGTGTTGCGACCAACAACCGGCTGGCTTTCAAACTCCACCGGACACTCCCAACGGAACCTCAGCGTCGCAAAGCCGAACCACCCGCCCGGCCAACGCCAGTTCGAGCAACGCCCAACGAGGCACCCGCAAACACGACGCACTCAGCCGGATCACCGGCATCCCCGACGTGCCTCCGGTCGCCAAATACTCAGTCGCAAGCTGATACGCCAACGACCGACCAATACGGAGCACACGCGCCGCCTCATCGACAGTCAACAACGCAACCGCCGATGCTTCGATCGAACTGTCGGACGAGTCCATGGACCGTCCTAATTACACCCATGTGATTCCAATCGCAAGCGCCCAAACCTCACGACGCCAACACCAAAACGCACACCGTGATACGTGGAGGCACGCGGTGATACGTAGACGTACGCAACGGACAAACAGCTGTGACCGATTTCACACACGGAGTAGCCGATGCGGCGGACTCAAGTGATCAATAGTTGAATCGAAGCTGCGGCGAGCGGACTCAGGTCGGTGGCCACGACAATGCCAGCGAGCGCTGATCGCTCCCTCCTCGAGAGCGCAACGCCATC
>JANMTV010000366.1:0-1017 GCA_031390905.1 Ilumatobacteraceae bacterium
CGTCGGGTACATCCGAGCGGCATCATACGGCCACACGCTCGGTGGTGCTGTCGGGCTGGCGATGGTCGCATCGGATTGCACAGCGAGTAAATCATGGCTCGATGATGGCGACTGGGTCGTCGACATCGCCGGTCGCCGCTGCCCGGCGATCGTCTCGTTGCGACCGATGTACGACCCGGACAACCTTCGCATCCGAGGCGAGTGACCGGGGCGAGTAGCGCCTCGTACCAGGCTGCTTCAGAATTCAAGGTTTGGGTTCCAGTCAGCTGGGGGTATCGGTCATTCGGCGCCGGATACTTTCCGACGCCTCCTAGCAACTTGGAGGCCGCCATGTCCACCCTCGGGTCCCCGACAAAAGTCGAGTCGAGTTCCGTTTCCGAATCAACGATGTTCGCGCTCGTCTATCACGGTCCCGGAGTCAAGGACTGGGAGCAAGTACCAAAGCCGATCCTGATCGATGACACCGATGCGATCGTGAGAGTCGACGCCACGACGATCTGTGGATCAGACCTCCACATCATCAAAGGCGATGTCCCGGCGGTCACCGACGGTCGAATCCTCGGGCACGAAGCAGTCGGAACAGTCGAATCGGTCGGTGCCGGTGTCAAGAACGTCAAGCCAGGCGACCGAGTGCTCGTGTCGTGCATCACCGCCTGTGGGGCGTGCCGGTTTTGCCGGGTCAGTCGCTACGGGCAATGCCTCGGCGGGGGCGGTTGGATTCTCGGTCACCTGATCGATGGCACTCAGGCCGAGTTCGTTCGGGTCCCATTCGCTGACAACTCGACGTATCCGGTTCCGGCAGGGTCCAACGACGAAGACATCTTGATGCTGTGCGACATTCTCCCGACCGGCTACGAAGTCGGTGTGCTCAACGGGCACGTAGAACCTGGCGACGTAGTCGCAGTTGTCGGAGCAGGACCGATCGGCCTGTCAGCGATCATGGGTGCACGACTGTTCAGCCCAAGCCACATCATCGCCATCGACCTCGCGGACAGTCGGCTCGAGGCGGCGAAACTG
>JANMTV010000006.1:0-13813 GCA_031390905.1 Ilumatobacteraceae bacterium
CTCATGGTCAGTTGCCAGCCGCCTTCGTGAACGAGGTGGTGATGTCTTTCGCATAGCGGCAACAAATTGGTGACTGATGTTTTGCCGCCGTGACGGAAGAACTCGATGTGATGCATCTTGCAATCATCAACAACCGTCCGACATCCAGGATGAGCACACGTGCGATGCATCGCCCGCAACGCCTTGCGTTGCGCCGGTGTAGCTGTCCGTACCGATTGTCCGACATCGAGGACTTCGCCGTCACCGGCGAGCACGACTGGGAACACGTTGGCGTCACAACACAACCGTCGCGCCGTTGAGACAGGGATCGGTATCCCATTATCCAACTCACAGATGCTGTTGGCGTGGAGACCGTCACAGATCGTGTGATAGTCGATCAACACCCCGACCTGCGGAACCCGTGACACGGCATCACCGGACGCGCTGGTGGTGACGGTGGCGATGAACGCTTCGGCTTGGAGTTGATCAAATGGTGTGTCCCCGTCGGTTTGACGTAGCGACGCCAGTTTGGCGTTGACTGCGGTCCACAGTTCGGTGTCACGCACCGGGTCCAACGACAACAATGTCTTGTGCATCCCGGTCAGCTTGTCGGTCCACTTCCTGACCGTCGAGTTCTTGCGCTGCTCATCAAGTTCGTCTGCGTCAGAGTTAGCTTGCGCTTGGGCTGCGATGTGGCGGGCCAGGTCACGGCATCCGCGTTCGAACCTGTCGACACCCTGATTCCCTGCATCGTTCAACAGATCGGCTTCGCAGGCTGCGAACTCGGCGAGTAGCTGGGCGTTGAGGTTGCGGGTCGCTGCCGCTAACGCGTCAACGTGTGCTGCGGTGACGGCACCAGCAGCGAGGGCGTCTTCGAATGAGGGCATCACCCCGCAGATCGTTTCCCGTTCAGACGCATTGTGTGCATCTTTCGACGAACAACGCCCAGCGTCGCTCAACAGGGCGGCAGCCGACTCGGAGCGTCCTTCGGCGGCGAGTTGGCGGGTTCGGCGGCTGACCCGAACCTCAGCTGCCGCGCACCAACCCCGAACCCGAC
Organism: Ilumatobacteraceae bacterium; assembly: GCA_031390905.1. Lineage (GTDB taxonomy): Bacteria > Actinomycetota > Acidimicrobiia > Acidimicrobiales > Ilumatobacteraceae > Ilumatobacter. The sequence continues at coordinate 1,037 of JANMTV010000006.1, forward strand.
CCAGTTGCGATACGAACCCGGCCAGTTGATCGCGGTCCATACATCAGGATCACCAGCCAACAACGAATCGAGTGTGTTGCGGACTCCGTTGTCATCCATCGTGGACCTCCCCAAGAGTTGTTCGTTGACAGCAACCATATCGAACATTCGAACATGATACAACGTATGTACGTTATGAATACGTCAAGTTTTCTGATGAATCGACGAGCGCACAACACGCTGGCGATTCGGAACGTCCAGAGCCGTAGCAAACGAATGCGGCAACCCGCGCGCGACCCAACTTCGGCGAACCTCGCAGACACAGACCATCGAGGCCATACCCACTCGCAGTCATCACCACCACTGGCTGCCCTACGACGCAACGGCTAGGCGCCGGGACCATGAATGACACCGATCCCTGCACCTACGTGCAGAGCCTGAATTGTTCAGCAATGTCCGGGGCCGCTTCGCGCCAGTCTGCGCTAGTGGATGCGTGGCACCATGAGCGTCACCGACCCCGCGCCTGTGAAGCTGCCATCCGGGAATTCACCGCTGACGGTATATGTGCACCGAATGACAAGGTTGCGCGTTTTGGGGACGTTCGGCTTCGCAAATGGTGGGTCGGTGAACTCCACCGGAGTGCCGCCGGTTGGGGTGAACACCCCAGTGAACGCGCCGAACCCAAAAGGCACGCCGACGAGCGTGCTGTTCAGGTCATGCGCCGGTGTCCAATTCCCGTTTCCAGCCACAGCGACGTCGAACGTCTCCCCGTCGCACGTGAGTTGGACGTCAATGCCGGGCTTCGGGTCGGCGCTGACACTCGTCGCGGACAGGACGACTACGGCGAGGCCGAGCGTTCCGGATATGAGCCATCTGTGCTTCATTGTGGTCCTCCGTTGAGCAACAGGTGTCGCCGCGCCGACACCTGTTTCTGCGGTCACGCATACGCGGCACGTTGATGAAGAACTTTGCGCTCTTATCCTCTCGAAGTCAATCCGACGATCGGTGACCGCGTCTGGCTGTGCTTGTCGCGCCGTGGCGGGGGCCGTTCAGTTCGAGGTTGGGTGGATCCTCTGAGCGACGGTGAAGTCGCCGCTCAGTACCCGCACGACGAGCTGTCCGTTTGCGATTGAGGCCTCGACGCCCGAGCCGAAACCGGCCGGGGTCTCGACTGAGCGCTCGTAGCCGCCGTACTCCCATTCGTGGATCGCGTACTCACGCGGCCCTGCGCTGCGAAGTTCGGCCCAGAACCGAACACCGCCTTCTGTGAGCTCGACCGATACATCGTTGTCGGTCACGGCCGGGAACGGCGCGACGATGACGAACGCACCAGGGGTTTGATAGGCGTTGACCGGCACCCGTTGTGGCGTCATCGAACGGGCGGTCTCGGCGGTCGTTGCTCGGACCTCCTCAGGTGACGGTCGGCTCGGCACGAGGTCGACATTACGCTCCAGTGACCAATCTTGTCCACCAACCCAACCGCGAGCGACCGACTGCGAGTCCTTGGTCGCAATCCATCGGGACTACCAGGACCGTATCTTCGCTGCGCGAACGATCGGCCGGATTCAAGGGCCGTAAGCCCCGCCAATAGGCGTGTCGCTACAGGTCTTTGCAGATCCGAAGGGCGTCGTAGATGGCGGCGTGGATGTTGCGCCCGGCTACGGCATCGCCGATCCGGAATAGCTGATAGCCGCCCGGACGTGCCGACTGTGGTCGGCCGGCGATCAGTGCGTCGTAGTCGACCTCACCGCCGTTCGAGGAACCCCCGATCAGCTGGTGGTAGAGCTCGTCGTTGGGGAGCACGCCATGATCTGCGACGACGGCGTCGGCAAGCCTTGTGTGGCGAATGGGGGAGTGATCGCTCCCGATCTCGACGACGAGCTTGTCGCCTTCGCGCCGGACGCTTCGAACCCGCTGATTGAGCGTGATCCGGGTGTCGGTCTCGTTGAATGCACGCGCATAGGGGACGAGGTTGAGGCCACCAACATCGACACCAACCGTTCGTTCGGGCGTGACGATCTCAAGATTAACGCCGGCTCGTACCAAGATCTCGGCGGTTGTCATTGCCGAGTGCGTTCCGTCGTCGTCGTACAGCAGCACGTCGCCCGATAGCCGAGCATCGCCACCGATGACCTCCCACGCGCCTGTCACCAACTCGCTCCCGGTTTCGAGCTCGGGCAGCTGCGGGAGGCCTCCGGTGGCGACGATCACAACGTCCGGATCGACCGACATGACGGCGGTGACGTCGGCCAACGTGTCGAGTCGCACCTCGACTCCGAGTCGGGCGAGTTCGGAGTCGCGCCACTCGACGATGCCGATCAGATCTTTGCGGCGTGGGTTGCGGGCAGCAAGTCGAATCTGTCCGCCTGTCCGTGGCATCGCCTCGAACAGAGTGACGCGATGCCCTCGCTCTCCGCACACACGGGCCGCTTCGAGTCCGCCAGGCCCACCGCCGACGATGACGATTCGCCTCACGGTGACGGCCGGCGCGATCTCGTGAGGCATCGTTTGCTCGCGGCCTGTGGCGGCATTGTGAATGCAGAGCGCTTCGCCAGCCTGATAGATCCGATCAAGGCAGTACGTGGCACCGACACAGGGTCGGATCGTGTGCTCGACTCCGAGTTGGATCTTGCGCACGAGGTGCGGTTCGGCGATCTGGGCGCGGGTCATCCCGACCATGTCGACGAGGCCGTCTCTGATGGCATGCCGAGCAGTCGCAATATCGTCGATCTTGGAGGCATGGAATACGGCCAGCCCGGTCTCGGCGCGAACCATGCCGGCGAAGTCGAGGTGGGGGGCCGACGGCATGCCGTGGATCGGGATCACTTCGATGAGTGCGGCGTCATTGACGATGTTGCCGCGGATCACATTGACGAAGTCGATCAACGATTCCTCGGTGAGTCGGCGCAGAATTTTCAAGCCGATGGGAGCGTCGATACCGTCCTCGCGCCGCTCATCGACCGCCATTCGAATTCCGACGATGAACTGCTCGCCGACGCGCTCGCGGATCGTTCGCAGGACTCTCAGCGCGAACCGCAACCGGTTGTCGAACGAGCCGCCGTAATCGTCGGTTCGTCGGTTGGTGGCAGGCGACCAGAACTGATCGACGAGATGCCCGTACGCCTCGATCTCGACTCCGTCCATGCCGCCTGACTGCATTCGTTCGGCGGCATCACCGTACTGTCTGATGATCCGGTCGATGTCCCAGGTCTCTGCGACCTTGGGGTGGGTCCGGTGAGCGGGTTCTCGCAATGCCGACGGCGCAACGACGGGCAGCCAGTCGTCCTGACCCCATCCGGTCCGACGCCCGAGATGGCTGATCTGGATCATTGCTGCGGCGCCGTGCTCGTGGATCGCTTCGGTCATCGCCCGGATCCAGGGCACGATGGCGTCGTCGTAGGCGTGCAGGTTGCCGAACGCCGGCGGGCTGTCGGGCGAAACGATCGCTGTGCCGGCCGTCATCGTGAGGGCGACACCACCCTTGGCTTTCTCGACGTGATACAGCCGGTAACGATCCTTCGGCATCCCGTCTTCGCTGTAGGCAGGCTCGTGCGAGGTGGACAGCACGCGATTACGCATCGTCAGGTGCTTCAGCCGAAACGGTTGCAGCAAGGGATCGTTGGCGTCCATCCCCTTATCTTCGTTGGTGTGCTTCGTTGGCCGGTCATCGACGTTTTGTCTCGCGCCAGCGACGGACCTGGTGGCGTTCTCACCCCGATCGGACCGACTGACACGATACGCATCGTCACGATCGACTTCATGTTCGGGGGTGGCGACGGCTACACGGCTCTCGCCGGCGGCACGAATGTCGGTCAACCGGGTGATGCCTTGCTCGACGTCGTCGTCGGCCACAATGAAGCCAACGCCCCTGTCACCGCCGCGGTGCAGGGTCGAATCGTGAGGACGTAACAGGTCGACCGATCACCGGGCGCTCAATACCACTGGTCAGGCATCGCCGCTTTGCGGCGGGTGATGAATTCCAGCAGGGCTTCATCAGTTGCGGCATCGATCGCCGGGGCTTCGTATTCGGAGAGCGCTTGCTGGCACAGCAGCGCGGCCCGGTCCTCGGTGCGTTGTTCACCGTTATCGCGCCACTGCTCGAACGATGATGAGTCGCTCAAGGCAGGTTCGTAAAACGCCGTCTCGTAGTGGCGCAGCGTGTGCTGGGCCGCGAAGAAGTGTTTGCCTGGGCCGAGCTCGACGAATCCGTCGATCGCGAACTGGTCATCTGAGATGTCGAAGCCCTTGAGGTATGTGTGGGCGGCACCGCACAGGTCGAGGTCCATCATGAACTTCTCGTATCCCATCGTGAGGCCGCCTTCGAGCCACCCGGCCGAGTGCAAGATGAAGTTGGCACCGCATAGCAACGCGGCCTGCATCGATACCGCCGATTCGGTCATCGCCTGACCGTCAGGGATCTTCGATGAGGTGAATGCCCCAGAGCACCGGAGCGGCAGCCCGACTCGACGGGCGAGCTGACCGACCACGAGCGAACCGATCGCCGGCTCTGGCGTGCCAAAGGTTGGGCTACCGCTGCGCAACGCCATCGACGACAGAAAGTTGCCGTAGATCGCCGGCGAGCCTTGGCGAACGAGCTGGCCGAGGGCAACTCCGACAAGTGTTTCGGCGTGGGCTTGGGCAACCGCTCCGGCGTTGGTGACGGGGCCCATCGCCCCGCCGAGGATGAACGGCACGACGACGGGGCATTGATTGGCGGCGGCGTAGGTCTTGAGCGCGCCAGTCATCGTCGCATCCCACACGAGCGGCGAGTTGACGTTGACGTTGCCCATGATCACGCAGTTGTTGTCGACGATGTCGTCGCCGAACGCGATCCGTGCCATGTCGATCGAATCGTTGGCGCGCGAGGGATGCGTAACCGAGCCCATGAACGCCTTGTCGCTGTACCGCAAATGTGCGTAGACCATGTCGAGGTGACGCTTGTTCACCGCCACGTCGACCGGCTCGCAGACGGTGCCGCCGCTGTGGTGCAGCCACGGTGTGGCGAATGTGAGTTTGACGAAGTTTTGGAAATCGTCGAGCGAGGCGTACCGACGACCGCCTGCAAGGTCGCGCACGAACGGTGAACCGTATGTCGGCGCCAACACGACGTTGTTGCCGCCGATCTCGACCGACCGCTCCGGGTTGCGGGCGAGTTGTGTGAACTGGCGTGGTGCCGTGTTGCAGAGTGCTCGAACATGGCCGGCATCGAATCGCACCGTCACGCCATCGACGGTCGCTCCGGCGTTTTTGAAGAGTTGTAACGCCTCGGCGTCGTCGCGAATCTCGATCCCGACTTCGGCAAGGATTTGGTCGGCCTTGGTTTCAACCAGCGCCAGCCCTTCCTCACTCAGTAACTCGTATGGCGGAATCTCCCGACGGATAAACGCCGGAGCCTGCGGCCGAGCACCGGCACCCGTTCGACTGGCAACACGCGCCTCGCGCCCCCCGTGGGTGCTTCGCCGACGTGCGGCAGGCTCACTCACTGGCCCGGCTACCGATCACGCTGGAGTTCGAGGAGTTGTTCGGCAGGAATGTGGCAGCGCATCAGGTGGCCGTTGCCGGCGTCGAGCACTGGCGGTTCGGTGATGTCGCAAACGCCGTCGATCCGGCGGTGACAGCGGGGGTGAAAAACGCATCCTGACGGCGGGTTGGCGGGGCTGGGAATTTCGCCGTCAAGGTGAATTCGCTCACGGGGCTCGCCGTCAACGCTAGGCACGGCCGAGAGCAGCGCTTCCGTGTACGGATGATGCGGGCCGTCGAATACGGCATCGGTTTCGCCGACTTCCATGATCCGCCCGAGGTACATCACCGCAATCCGATCGGCGAGATAGCGCACGACGCCCAGGTCGTGGCTGATGAAGACGTAACTCGTTCGCTGTTCGGATTGCAGCTCGGCAAGCAGGTTGAGGATTGCGGCCTGGACCGACACGTCGAGCGCGCTGGTCGGCTCGTCGCAGACCACGATTCGGGGGTCGCCGGCGAACGCCCTGGCGATTGCGACGCGTTGCTTGAGCCCACCGGAAAGCTGGCTCGGCTTCATGTCGAGGTGTCGAGGTGACAGCCGGAGGTGCTCCGCGAGACGGGCGACCTTGGTTTCGCCGTCGGCCTTGTTCACACCGGTCAGCTTGCGAACCGATCGGTTCAGGATCCGCCTCACCGTCCACGCCGCGTTGAGTGCCGAGTCGGGGTTCTGAAAGATGATCTGCATCGCCCGCTTGTCATCGGCCGAACGATCGGCGAGTTTGCCGGAGAGCTGGTGCTGATCCAATGTCAACTCACTGCCCAGGTCGGGCGCATGCACGCCCAAGATCGCTTTCGCCAGCGTGCTCTTGCCTGAGCCTGATTCGCCGACGATACCGAGCGTTTCGCCGTCGGCGAGCGACAGATCGACACCGACGAGTGCTGGGATGTCGTGGCCGCCCTGCCGGAAGGTTTTCGAGACGCCGGTGATCTGCAGAACGGTGTCGCCGCTGGTCCCGGACACCGACGCTGTGTCTAAGTCGAGAATCTCGACGATCCGATCGCGGTGATGGCAGCGAGTCGTTCTGCCCAGGCCCGCATCGACAAGTGGCGGCTCCTGCGTGCGGCACAAGTCGGTGGCGATTGGACAGCGATCAACGAACACGCATGTCGGCAACTCGGCTCCAAGCGTCGGCAACGTACCTGGGATCGTCGCAAGTGAGTGCTCCGATTTGCGCTGCCCGTGGCGAGGGAGTGATCGCAACAGTCCGACGGTGTACGGATGCTGCGGGTCATCGAACACCTCGCTCGCTGGACCCTCTTCGACGATCTTGCCGGCGTACATCACGCCGACTCGATCACACATCGAACGGATCACGCCGAGGTTGTGGGCGATCAACAGGATTGCTGCGCCGGTTTCGTGACGCAGAATGCGAACGAGGTCGAGCACCTCGGCCTCGACCGTCGCGTCAAGCCCAGTCGTGGGTTCGTCGAGCACGAGCAGCTTCGGGTCGCACGCCAGCGCCATGGCGATCACGACTCGCTGCAACATCCCGCCCGAGAGTTGGTGCGGGTATCGATCCATCACTCGTGATGGATCGGCGATCTGGACCCGATGCAAGGCCGCCAATGCGCTGGATCGAGCGTCGGTCTTGCTCTGACCGAGGATCGTGAACGACTCGATCAACTGCTTCCCGATCTTGATCGTCGGGTTTAGGGCAGTGCCAGGGTCCTGATACACCATCGACGCGTCGTGCGTGCGGAACTGGCGGAGGCCATCGCGATCAAGCCGGGTAATGTCTGTTCCGTCGACTTCGATCGTCCCACCGGTGATCCGGCCGTTCCGAGGCAGATACCGAAGCGCCGCAAAGGCGGTGGTCGACTTCCCGCATCCCGATTCGCCCACGAGTCCGAACGCCTCACCCGGAGCGATCTCGAACGAAACCCCGCGCAACACAGGTCGTGGGACGCCGCGTACGACATATGCGACTTGAAGATCCTTGACTTCGAGCGTTTGGTGGGACGTCGTCATCGGTCGTACACCGATTGGATCGAATCGGCGATCAAGTTGACCCCGATCACTAGTGTGGCGATCGCCAGCGCCGGGAACGTGACCAACCACCAGTCGCCGGCTTGGAGCAGGTCGCGGCCGTCCGATATCGCCAGCCCCCAATCGGGCGACGGCCGGGGGAGCCCAACCCCGAGGAAGCTGAGCGTCGCCACAGTGAAGATTGCATAACCGATTCGGACGGTGAGCTCGACGATGATCGGAGCGGTGATGTTTGGGAAGATCTCACGGGTCATGATAAACGTGCTCGATTCGCCGCGCAGTCGGGCCGACGTGACGTAGTCGAGATCGCGTTCGGCGATCACCGCAGCTCGAACCGTGCGAGCGACGATCGGTGTGAACAACAGGGCGACGACGTAAATCACTAGAATCCTGCGCGAACCGAACGTCATCGCCTTCAGCAGTTCGCTGGTGTCTGACAGTGTGAGGACAAGCAGTCCCACCAGGATCAACGGAAGCGACAACACAGCCTCGATGAGGCGGCTGATGACGAGATCCACCTTGCCTCGAAAGTAGCCCATCGTCATCCCGAACAGTGATCCAACCGCGACACCGAGTAAGGCAGCGGGTGGTGCCACGAGCAGCACGTCACGTGCGCCAGCCAGCACACGCGAGAAGATGTCTCGGCCGATCTTGTCCGTTCCGAACCAGTTGGTACCGTTTGGGCCGACCTTGCCCTCTGGGTTCGTGTACGTGAACGGATCCTTTGGAGTGATTCGCGTGTACAGGATCGCGCATCCAACCCAGAATCCGACCACGACGCCGCCAACGATGAAACCGGGCTTCCTCCTAAGCAGCCGCCAGTTCTCGCGTCGAGCCTGTTTGCGTTCGATTGTTGCCTGGTCGAGAACGGAGCCCTGCTCGACGGCGGTCATTGCCCCAACTCCAGGCGCGCCCGGGGGTTGAGCCACGCAATTACGATGTCGGCCAGCAGCGTTGTGAGCATGTAGATGCCGCCGATGATCGTGACAGCAATCTGGAGCACCGGAAGGTCCAAGTCTTTGACGGCATTCAAAATGACTTGCGACAAACCGGGATAGTTGTACACGACCTCGACGCCAACGATTCCGCCGAACAAGAATCCGATCTGAACCGAGATCACCGTCAACGTCGGGGCCAATGAGTTGCGGAGCGCATGGCGTCGCAGGACTTGCGAGCCGGTCAAACCCTTCATGGTCGCAGTGCGGGTGTAGTCACTTTCGAGCGAACGGATCGTGCCGCTACGCATCATGCGGGCGATGTATCCGAAGTAGACGATCGCCATTGCAAGCGCGGGAAGAAACAGGTAGTCGAGTTGCCCCAACGCGGACGTGCCTTCTGGGATCGTGGCCACCGATTGAAACCACTTGAGTTTGACCCCGAAGATCACGGCGAGCAATGCTCCGGTGACGAAATCCGGAATCGAGGCGGTGGCGAGACCGACTAGAACGATCCCTCGATCGAGTTTCGTGTCACGGAATCTTGCGGCGATCAGACCCGCACCGATCGAAATCGGGGTCGTGATCAGCAAAGCCAAACCAGCCAGTTTGGAGGACCGGTACAGCGGCCCCCAGATCATCCCACCGACCGGACGCTTGGTCGACCACGACGTCCCGAAGTCGAACGTCACGAGACTCTTCATCAACCGCCCGTAGCGAACCAACCACGGGTCGGTGAGCCCGAACTCTTCGCGAAACGCGATCACGCTTGCTTCTGGCGCGGTATTACCCAGGATGTTGCGGGCGATATCGCTGGGCAGCAAGGTCACCATCACGAACACGATGGTGACCAGCAGCCACAACGTCACCAGTGACAATGCCAAGCGTTTCAGGATGTAGCGCGGCATGTGCTGATTGTGCGGGTCGTTCGGTTCAGCCCTTGACTGCCAGGTCGAAGAACATCTGGCCGAGCGCGCTGAGCCGCACACCGGTGAACGTCTTCGAGTGACCGCCGATGTAGTTGTAGAAGTACGGGATCACAGCAGGAACTTCGTCATTCATGATCGTCTCGATCTTCTCGCACGCCGCGGTTCGCGCACCTAGTTCGGCTGACGCCTGATACTCGACGATCGCCGCGTCGAGGTCGGCCGACGAGTACTGCGACGAGTTCCAGTCGCCACCGGTGCGGAACGCCTTGAGCAGATACACGTCTGGTGTGGCGCGGTGGCCGTAGTCGACGATCCCGAGTTCCGCTGAGCCTGCACAGGGGTAGGTCTGACACCACTGCGTGCCATAGAACGTGTCGCCACTCTCGACGTTGAGGGTCAAGTTGAATCCACCCTCGGCGGCCTGGATCTGCACCAGCTCGGCGAGCTGTGGGATCTCTTGTAGGTCGACGGCGTTCAACACCGCGGTGAGCCCGTCAGGGAAGCCGGCCTCTGCGAGCAGCGCCTTCGACTTCTCGGTGTCACGGGTGCGCTGCGGCACGGCGTCAGAGAAGAACGGGTACAACGGGGCGATGACATGATCGTTGCCGACGTCGGCCTTGCCTTGGAACAGCGTTTGAATGATCTGATCGCGGTCGAGGCAGAGGGCGAGCGCTTGCCGAACACGCTTGTCGGTGAACTGGCCCTCACTGCAGTTCATCCAGATCTCGCGGTGTGTTGCGGCGCGCATGCTGATGACATTGAAGTTCGGGTCGGCGAACAGCGCGTCGCCACCGACAATCGAGAACTGCACGATTGCGTCGACCGAGCCGCCCTGCATCGCTGTGACCATCGAGCTGACGTCGGCGAAGAACTGCCAATCGGCGCCGTCGAGCGATGTCTTGCCGCCCCACCACGTTTCGTTGCGAACAAACTTTGCGCCGGTCGTCGGATCGTAGCTGTCGAGTTTCCACGCTCCGGTGCCATCAGGCTGCGCATCAAGCGTGGTGCCGGCAGCAAAGCCCACCGGGGTAATGGCCGATTGCGGGTTGTAGACCGAGACGAGGTAGGGGAGGCTGGCGTTTGGTGTCGCCAGCGTGAAGAGGACCGTCAGCGGGTCTGGTGCGGTGACGTTGCCGGTGACGATCGAACCGCCGAGACCATCGCCAACGGCGACGATCCGCTCCATCGTGGCGACGACATCGGCCGACGTGAAGTCGCCACCGTTCTGCCACTTGACGCCATCACGAAGTTGGAAAGTCCACTCGGTCGAATCGGCGTTGGGGGTCCATTTGATGGCGAGTCCTGGCGCGATGTCGGCGTCACCAAGCGTGCACAGGTAGTCGAAGCACTGGGCGATCATGCCGTACGAACCAAGGTCGGCCATCGCGATCGGGTCGAGTGGCCCGGCTGGCTTCTGGCTGGCGACCCTGATGATGCCGCCGCCTTCTGCCACGCTTGACTCGACAGCGCTGGCAGTGTCCTGACTGACGGCGCTCGCTGTGTCCTCACCGCTTGGGGTTGAAACTGCGTCGCCGTCATCGTCGCCGCAGGCCGCGAGCAGCGCGCTGACGGCTGGTAATGCCAACGCTCCGGCGACAATCTGGCGGCGCGTGAAACGCCCATTCATGTGGTGCGCAACCAGACGGTCGACGGATTCGTTCTCGTCGTGATTCATGTTCTCCCCCGATATGAAATCGCGGTCACGTCGACCGGTCTCAGCCAACGTAGCCCGCTCCGGCGATCTGGTCAATAACGGAGGCGGGTTTCCAGTACGACTGCACCGGGAATTGGGTCGTTCCTCCGTCAGACGACCGGGACCAACAGCGCGACATCGCGGTGCAGCGCCGCCAGAGCGCGATCGAACGTTGCGATTGACGCTCCGCGCTTTCGAGTGAGGTGGCACAGGTAAGCATCGGTGACCTGTCGGTGTCCTGTGAGGCCTGCGATCACGACCGTGTCGACCGGACGATCGTCGGGCCAGAACCGATGACGCGGCAACGACTGGATTCGGTCGAGCGCGGCACCGATCGCGCTGCCGTCATGTCCAGCCCTGAACAGATGTCGGGCAAGTGCGCTCTGCGTGATCGGACACGTTGCAAACTCATCGCCGCTCGACGAGAACCACATCGCCGCAGCACGATGGTGAACGTGGTCAGGATCAACCAACGCGATCAGAATGTTTGCATCGAGGAGGTACATCATCAAGGGCCGGTCATTCCTGATCGTCCAGGCTTCGAACGTCATCGCTGGTAATCGGTCGTCCTGAGGCAAGCAGTGGGAAACCCGTCCGCATATCGACCAGCTCGACCCGGTTGCTCGGGCCGAGCGCTCGCCTCAACAGGTCGACGACTGCTGCGCTTAGGGTGCAGCCCCGATCGTGTGCGAGCGAACTCGCAATGGCGTGGATGTCGTCGGGGAGATCGATCGTCGTACGCACAGAGTGAATCGTAGCATCACTGCATCAAGATGTTATGCTCGCATTCTGAACCCGGAGGGGTCGAGGACTGGGTCGAGTTGGAGGTGTGCGGGTCGGCGGTTGCCGATGATCTCGATCTCGAAACCGGTTGTGCCCGGCCTGGTCAGCTCGATCGGAACGTAACCCCACGCCAGGGAAACGCCTGAATAGTGGGCGTAGCCACCTGACGTGATCCAACCCACGACGGCGTTGTCGTGCCAGACGGGTTCGTCGCCGATCACATCGGCCGGGGCATCAGGATCGACGTCGACGCGGAACATCACGAGCTTGCGGTTCGGGCCGCCAGCGGCGATCTCGGCCTCAACCGCGGCACGACCAACAAACTCATGATCGAGCTTCAACACTCGCTCCATGCCGGCTTCGAGCGGTGTGTAGATCGGGCGATACTCGCGGTACCAGGTGCCGAAGTTCTTCTCGAGCCGCATCGTGATCAGCGCCCTGAAGCCGAATAGCCGCATGTCGAACTCCTGTCCGGCCTCCCAAATCAGGTCGAACAGGTAGCGCTGGTACTCAGGGGCCACCCAGATCTCATAGCCGAGGTCACCTGTATACGTCATCCGCGACAGCCAGACCGGCGCCATCCCGATGTCGACTCGCCGGAACGCCATGAACGGGAAATCCGGCGTCGCCAACGACGTGTCGGTCAGCTTCTGCAAGACATCGCGCGACCGCGGCCCGGCGAGCGTCAGCCCGACCATCGAGAGCGCAAGCACCTCGAAACGGATCAGTGATTCGCCACCCTCGACAACGGGTAGGTGATCGAGAAACCAGCGTGGGTGATGAACCTCGGCCGCCTGCGAGCCGAACAGGAAGAACTCGTCGTCGCCAATTCGTGAGACTGAAAATTCGCCGACGATGCGTCCCTGTGGGTTGAGCATCGCCGTCAGATTGGTGCGCCCGATCTTCGGCAGCGCGTTGGTGAATAGACTCTGCAGCCACGCTGCAGCG
>JANMTV010000074.1:0-4687 GCA_031390905.1 Ilumatobacteraceae bacterium
AACTCCGGTCCAGCTGAGATCGTTACGGTGTTTCGTCGACTTCGAAGCTGACATTGTGGTACCCCTGCGCACCGTCGGGGGCGACACCTTTGGGCTCGCTGGGTTGCGGTTCGCCGGAGCCGTCATATGCTCGCGCTTTCACCTCGTGGCGGCCGGCAGTCGCGCCCACCCAGCGGTACCGCCATTGAACCCACGTGTCGTCTGACGGGACTCCGGCCAACTCGCACTCGATCCAATCACCGTCGTCGATCTGGACTTCGACCTTGGAGATTCCTCGGTGTACAGCCCAAGCCAAGCCGGCGATATCGACAGGTTCGCCGACCGTTGACTTGGTCCCGCCGGCCTTCTTCGGGCGATCGATCCTGGCCATCGTCTTGACCGGGCCTTGCTTGCTCCAACCGCGCGGAATCCAGTACCCATCGAAGTCTTCCCAACGGGTGAGTTCGATCTCGGTCACCCATTTCGTGGCCGAGACGTAGCCGTAGAGGCCGGGCACGACCAGCCTCACCGGATACCCGTGTTCGGCCGGCAGTGGCTCGCCGTTCATCGCTACAGCGAGCATCGCGTCGCGTCCATCCATGATCACCGAGGTCGGCGACCCGCAGTTCCAGCCATCGATGGATCGACTGACCACCTGCGTTGCTCCTGGCTGAATACCGGCCTCCTCGAGCACATCCTTCAACAGCACTCCCTGCCATTTTGCGTTGCCGACGAGATCGCCTCCGATCTCGTTCGACACGCACGAGAGCGTCACATAGCGTTCGACCATCGGACGTTCCAGCAGGTCGGCAAACGTGAAGTTCAACTCCTGATCGACCATGCCGAAGATCCGCAGTTTCCACGAATCCTTCGGCACCTGCGGCACCACCAGCGCTGTGTCGATTCGATAGAAGTCTTGCGCAGGCGTCAGCCACGGGTCGAGGCCATCCAATTTGAAATCCATGGGTGCCAAGTCACCATCGGTTCCCGAAGTGCCACCTGCGCCCCTGCCGTTATCGACTGGATCGGTTGTTGCTACTTCGACCGGCTTTGGCAAGTCGAGTTGTGCGATCTCGTCGCCGACTTCGAAACGCTTCTTGAGCAGGCGACCGACACCACCGACCAGTAACGACGCCGTTCCAACGGTCGCCGCACCCTGAACGAATCCGCGACGACCGAGGCCCGCCCTGGCCGGAGTATGTGTGACCGGGGAATCCATCAGGTCGCCGGTGACTGATTCGATCTCACCTCTCGGCGCCAGCCACCAGATCACCGCAATCGATGCGAGCGTGCCAACGATCGGCGGCAGCATCTTGCCGAAGTCAGGTGCCGGCCGCATCCACACAGCGAACACTCCGATCACGCCGACGACAGCCGTGACCGCGTAGGCGTTCAGGCGTTGCCCTCTGGCCGCCAACGAACCGACGATCGAACCAATCACGGCCAACGACAACAGCGTCCCGATGATCAGCACCGCCTTGTCGGCGGTACCGAACCAATCGATTGCCAAATCCTTGACCTGCTTCGGAACTCGATCAATTACCTCTTGCCCAACAGGCACGACGGGCGACGCTGCTCCCCGGACCAACCCGACGATCAACTCGGCAGCCGCCAGCCCAGAGAACGTCGAGAGCAGTCCGATCGCAATCCCGTGCCAGCGGGAGCCGTACAGTCGGTGTTTCATGGATCAAGGTCTAGCGAATTTCGGCGACGAACGCGTCGCATCACTGCTCCGTGAGCTCGGAGTTTCGAAGGACTTTCGAATCTCGGAAGAATTCGTGTCCGAAGTGCTCGGGATGATCACCGATCAGCCCAACACACTCGATCTCAAGATCGCCAGTGCCGCCGTGACCGAGATGCGCGATGCGTTCAGAATGTTCGGCCCATACAAGGCAGTCCGCAAGGTGTCGATCTTCGGTTCAGCTCGTACCAAACCAGATGATCCACTCTACGAGCAGACCCGTCGCGTCGCCGCCAAACTTGCGGACGCCGGATGGATGGTCGTCACCGGAGCAGGCCCTGGAATCATGCAGGCCGGAATGGAAGGCGCCGGCCGGCAACGCAGCATCGGCGTTTCAATCCGACTTCCATTCGAATCGGGGGCGAACTCGATCATCGCCGGCGACGAGAAGCACGTCAGCATGAAGTATTTCTTCACCCGCAAGCTGATGCTCGTGAAGGAGAGTTCGGCGTTCATCTGCCTTCCCGGCGGCTTCGGCACAATCGACGAGACGTTCGAATTGCTGACGCTCACACAGACCGGCAAAGGCATTCCGGTGCCAATCGTGTTTCTCGACACTCCGGGCGATCCCTACTGGGAGGCCGTCGACCAGTTCGTGGCGGATCACCTGGTGTCGAGAGGGCTGGTATCTGCAACCGACCGGAACCTGTACAGAATCACCGATTCATGCGATGCCGCTGCCGATGAGGTCACGAGATTCTTCGCCAACTACCACAGCATCCGCAACGTCGGCGACGACCTGATCATCCGGATGCACCAGGCACCGAGCGACGAACAGCTCGCGTCCTTGAATGTTCAGTTCAAGCACCTCGTCAAAGAAGGCGAAATCCGCGCAAGCGAGCCCTATTCGGTCGAGAAGCGCCAGGACGACCATCTCGATCTGGCGAGGATCGCGATGAGCTTCGATAGCCATGGCTACGCCGAGTTACGAACCCTGATCGACGTGATCAACGCCTACGTCAGCTGAGGCCCGTCTGATCGGCTCCCGTCGAGGGTTCGAAGAACGTGTGCCGCCTTCTCGACCGCGCGTCGGGCTTTGGTGAGCTGCTTGTCTTCCGGCGGGCGTTGGGTTGCCCCGGTGGCGGAGGCTTGGCGTAGGCGATCGAACGCCATGTCGTCGAGCTCTTCCACGATGGATTCGAGACGATCGGCGAGCGAGGCGAAGTCGCTCACGGCAACGCCTCGGCGAGAAGATCCATCGGATGCTTGACCGACACTCCGCGTTCGCTCAACAAACCCTGGAGATGCATGCTGCAACCTGGGTTGGCGCTTGCCAGGATTGTTGCTCCGGAGTGCTGCAGCGCTCGATCGATCGCTTCCATCTTGCGGTCACGTATTTGACCGGCCAACACAGGCTCGAGCGCCGAATAGGCTCCACCAGCGCCGCAACACACTCCATCGTCGTCCAACTCAACGACCGTTGCGAACTTCATCAGAATCGTTCGAACGGGCAGGTGTGCCTTCTGCACGTGGCGCAGGTGACATGGGTCTTGGACGATCACTGCACCGTCACGCCGTTGCAACGCCGGAAGTTGATCCATCCGGCCAGCGATCCATTCATGGACATCGAACACTCTGACCGCAAACGCACGTGCATCGTCGGTGTCGAGCAACCTCCCGTAGTCCTTCAAGGCCGCTCCGCATCCGGCGGAGTTGACGAGAATTGGCGCAGACCCGGGCATTGACCTGATTACCTTGCGAGCGAGTGTCGACGCCTCGTTGTGCAGACCGGCGTGCACGTGAAGCGCTCCACAACAACCCCCACCATCGCCTGGCGTTGCGAACGTGACTCCCATCGCTGCCAAGACCGTTGCCGTAGACCGATGCGTGCCCCGCAGCCAGGCATCCATCACACAACCCGTGAACAACCATACGTCCGAACCAGTTGCCGAGACGGCTGGCCCACGACGGATCGGCAACCGGCCGAGCCCAAGTCGTGTCGGTACCAATCGAGCGCGTTGCGCGACGGCAAGCGCCGTCGATCCGATCAGCAGAAGACGGTGGCGGCCCAGCATCGAAAGTCCGAATCGCTGCCACCATGGCGTGATCTTGCGTTCAGCCGCCAGATGCTCACGAGTTCCCTCGATCAAACGCCCAAACGGCACCCCACTCGGGCAAGCGGGTTCGCATCCACGGCACTGCACGCAGGTCGACATGAACTCGACGAAGTCGTCGTCGATCGGAGCGCCGCGCAACTGCACTGCGCGCATCGCATCGATCCGCCCGCGAGGAGACAAGGCCTCCTCCCCCGTTGCCCGAAACGTCGGGCAATGGGGCAAGCACAGCCCGCAGGCCACGCAGGTGTTCAAATCTTCAGCGTCGAGTTGCAGCGTCATCGCATCCGTCATCGTAGGGTTCCAATACCATGCCCGAAGGTCACACGATTCACCGAATCGCACGAGATCACACCAGACTGCTCGGCGGCAAGGTCGTACGAGTGTCGAGCCCTCAGGGTCGCTTCGAGTCCGATGCGACTCGAATTGATGGAGCAGTGCTCGAAGCTATCGAGCCGTACGGCAAGCATCTGTTCTACTCGTGGTCGACAGGCGACATCGGTCACATCCACCTCGGATTGTTCGGCAAATACAAGGTCCATCGCGGCAATCCACCGTCACCGACGGAGGCAACACGGATGCGTCTTCGACAAGGCGACATCACGATCGATCTCGCCGGTCCGACCGTCTGCAGCCTCGGCACGTCGGACGATCGGGACGCGATCGTGAAGCGACTCGGCCCTGATCCGCTCCGCCGCGACGCCGATCCACAGCGAACCCTCGACAAGATCATGAGAAGCTCGAGGCCGATCGGGGCACTGCTCCTCGACCAGGCGGTGATCGCCGGAATCGGCAATGTCTACCGCGCTGAGATCCTGTTCCACCACGGGATCCACCCAGAACGACCAGGCAACTCATGCTCCCCCGAGGAACTGGCCGGTCTCTGGGAAACGGCCGTGACCATGCTCAAGGC
>JANMTV010000075.1:0-3771 GCA_031390905.1 Ilumatobacteraceae bacterium
GCTGCGCGTACAAAGCGGCGTGAGCGAGGTGCTGCGCAACGCCAATCTGCGCGGCAAACCAGCGCTGATCGTGCATGGGCGAATGCATCCGACAGTCATCAACAACCGTCCGACATCCTGGATGAGCACACGTGCGATGCATCGCCCGTAACGCCTTGCGTTGCGCCGGTGTAGCTGTCCGCACCGATTGGCCGACGTCGAGGACTTCGCCGTCACCGGCGAGTACGACCGGGAACACGTTGGCATCACAACACAACCGTCGCGCCGTTGAGACAGGGATCGGTGTCCCGTTATCGAGTTCACAGATGCTGTTGGCGTGGAGACCGTCACAGATCGTGTGATAGTCGATCAACACACCGACCTGCGGAACCCGTGACACGGCATCACCGGACGCGACAGTTGCGATGAACGCTTCGACTTGGAGTTGATCAAATGGTGTGTCCCCGTCGGTTTGTCGTAGTGAAGCCAGTTTGGCATTCACGGCGGTCCACAGTTCGGTGTCACGCACCGGGTCCAACGACAACAATGTTTTGTGCATCCCAGTCATCTTGTCGGTCCATTTCCTGACCGTCGAGTTCTTGCGTTGCTGATCCAACTCGTCGACATCAGAGTTGGCGCATGCTTGGGCTGCGATATGGCGTGCCAGGTCACGACACCCGCGTTCGAACACCTCGACCCGCTGATTCCCGGCATCGGCGAGCAGATCGGCTTCGCAAGCGACGAACTCGGCGAGGAGTTGATCATTGAGGTTGCGGGTTGCTGCAGCCAACGCATCAACATGCCCTGCAGAAACAGCACCAGCCGCTAACGCGTCTTCGAACGAGGGCATCGCCCCACAAATCGTTTCCCGCTCCGATGCATTGTGTGCATCCTTCGACGAGCAGCGACCAGCGTCGCTCAACAGGGCGGCAGCCGATTCGGAGTGTCCTTCGGCGGCGAGTTGACGGGTTCGGCGACTGACCCGAACCTCAGCCGCCGCGCACCAACTACGGACCCGACCCAACTGTGTGACGAACCCGGCCAAC
The DNA here is from genome assembly GCA_031390905.1 of Ilumatobacteraceae bacterium. Classification (GTDB taxonomy): domain Bacteria; phylum Actinomycetota; class Acidimicrobiia; order Acidimicrobiales; family Ilumatobacteraceae; genus Ilumatobacter. The sequence continues at coordinate 1,026 of JANMTV010000075.1, forward strand.
TGGTCGCGGTCCATCACATCAGGATCACCAGCCAACAACACATCGAGTGTGTTACGAACTCCGTTGTCATCCATCGTGCACCTCCCCAAGAGTTGTTCGTTGACAGCAACCATATCGAACATTTCAACGTGATGCAACGTATGTACGTTAGGAATATATCAAATTTTCTGATGAACGGACGAGCGCACAACACGCTGGCGATTCGAGACAACCCAGAGCCGTAGCAAACAGAGGCCCGGTGGCGTGCGGCAAGACCGAAACCGCGAACCAACACACCGCCAGAACGATCATGCGCACCATCGACGCCCAAGGTCCGCGCCGCGGCACCGATCAACGGTCGCTCGTATCGGACGAGTCGCAAACAAACTCGCCAATCAAACGGTCGGCCGCGCTCAAGATCGACCCCGGCACCAATGCGAACGAACGACCCGCTCGCTACTCGAGTTCGGCGACTTCGTAGGCACAGACCGTCGAGGCCAAACCGTTCCCGCTCGCAGTCATCACCGCCGCTGGATACGGCTACACCCGATCAGACGGCATCGCCGTGATTCCAATCAAGCTGCTCGGAACATGACCAGGGTGGGTGATCGCGGATCCCCACATGACCCGCCGCAGGTCGGCAGCGTTGGCGGCCAGGACTGCTCGCTCCGACGCCTTCGTACTCGACGGTAGTAACCATCGGTGACGGCAACCGGATGACCAGCCTGTCGTCTGCTTCAACGCCGACGCGGCGTCGACCCCGCACCGCCCGCTCCGTGTTCAGGATCGCACTACCGTTCGGTCATGGACGAAGGTGATGTTGCCCTGCGAAATCTCACGTACGGACTGTTCGTCGAGTTAGGTCGGGCACCGACGGTCGACGACACCTCGACTGCGATCGGCGCGACTCCCGACGATGTCTGGGCCGGCTGGCAGCGGCTGCACGATGATCATGCATTGGTGCTCCAGTCGCACACTCGCGAGCTCCGCATGGCCAACCCGTTCTCGGCGGTACCAACCGCCTACCGGGTATTCGCTGACGATCGTTGGTGGTACGCGAACTGCGCGTGGGACGCCTTCGGGGTCTGTGCTGCGTTGCACGTCGATGGTCGCATCGAAGCGTCGTGCGCCGACTGCGGTGAGCCGATCAAGGTACAGGTGCGCGATGAACAACCGGATGATGTCACCTTGCTGTTCCATTGCGTGGTCCCCGCCGCTCTATGGTGGGACGACATCGTCTCCACTTGAGGAACGATGAATCTCTTCCGGTCGGAAGAGCACATCGTCCGCTGGCTCGGCACGAGAGCCAATGGGGCGACGATTCCTGTGACGAAGCTCTGCGAGCTGGCGTACGCCTGGTGGGGTGACCGGATCGACCCGAACTGGCAGCCGCACACCCGCCAGCAGAACCAGGCAATCCTGAACGGTCTCGGGCTCACCGATCAGTTCTGGAGTCTGTCCGCCACGGTTCCCAACACGTGATTATTCAGCGCCGATCAGGCCGACGGCGTCAAAAGCGTCGAGTTCGAATTGCTCCGTCGTCGGCCGTACGGCTTATGTGCCCGGTGCCCGCGCGCTTTGCACAATGTCCCACAGCCCGTCGCCCGTGTTTCGAATGTCGATGTCGGGTTGGTGGACCTCGCCCACGAGGTCGAAACCCGTCGGTCGCGGCCTGGATTTGGAGCCGCCAGCAAAGTGGCGGTGACGTGCGCTCGCTCCGGCCGAGGTGCGCCGGTTTGACTAGCGTCTTCGCCGTGAAGGGTTTGGCGGCAGCCGATGGATACGGGTTGGCCGCCTATGTCTTCACCCTCGATCAGCGGCAGCTCGAACCCGTTCCGGACGCTGCAGGAGTCCTGCGGAGGGTGGCAACGGGAAATCCGACGTCGGCAAGATCGCGGACGCCACCGTGCGCGACGGCGTCGCGTACAGCCGCTCGCTGGCCCGACCGATCGTGTTGCTGGCGCCTGGCCTTCCGTTCCTTATGCTTCCCGTCATCGCCATCACACAACGCGCCCGGCACCGATCCGAGCTGAACCCGCCCGCACCGTGAGCGTTCGCGGCTCCGATTTGACCGGGCCTTCGTGGCACGTGCGGCGTCGGTTGAGTCGTGCGCTCTGCTACCGCGGCCCGTCTGATAGCACCATCAGTGGGAGACCCGCCAGTTCATCGATTGTGGCCGACCGTTGCCGGTTGACGAGCATGCAGGTAGCGACGCTGGCTTTACACGGCGTCGAGACGCAATCGACCGGCGTCGCTCACTCACAGATGGAGACACGATGAGCAAAGCCACGAGGACGGACACGCAGTCGCCCGCGCTGCACGTTGCCGACCGTCACGATCTGATCCGCGTGCACGGCGCGCGAGAGAACAACCTCAAGGACATCAGCATCGAGATCCCGAAGCGCCGGCTGACGGTGTTCACCGGCGTCTCCGGCTCGGGCAAGAGCTCGTTGGTGTTCGACACGATCGCGGCGGAGTCGCAGCGGATGATCAACGAGACCTACAGCGTCTTCGTGCAGGGCTTCATGCCGACATTGGCGCGGCCAGAGGTCGACGTACTGGAAGGGCTGACGACGGCGATCATCATCGACCAGCAGCGGATGGGTGCCGACGCCCGCTCCACGGTCGGCACCGCCACCGACGCCAACGCGATGCTGAGGATTCTCTTCAGCCGGCTCGGGAAGCCGCACATCGGCTCGCCCCAGGCGTACTCGTTCAACGTTGCCTCCATCTCGGGCGCGGGGGCGGTCACCATCGAGCGCGGCGG
>JANMTV010000082.1:0-52257 GCA_031390905.1 Ilumatobacteraceae bacterium
TGCTGCACGCCAACCCGCGTTGCGCCGACCAACTCGCCGGCTCGCAACAACTCCTGTTGGACGCCGCCAAAGCATTGGAGTTCACCGACTTCCGGACCGTCACCCAACGCTGGCAACAACTCGCCGACGCCGACGGCGCCCACCGCAACCACGAACTCACACACGAACACCGCAACGCCTCGCTCACCCAAACCGGCAGCCAATACTCGTGGTCAACCAGCCACGGCACGATCCAGGGCACCACCATGAACAACATCTTCACCGCCTTCTGCGACGCAGAATTCTTGACCGACTGGGAAACCACCAAACTCAACCACGGCGACAACGCTGCACCAGACTTGATGCCACGCACCGCCCGCCAACGCCGAGCCGACGCCCTCGTCGCAATCTTCGAAACCGCAGCCAACCCGACCGGCACCGGGAGACTGGCTGACCCTGTCGTCAACTTGACGATCGACCACGACCAGTTCGAGCAATACCTGCGCGAACAGATCGACGGCACACCAATCAAGATCGACCCCGCAACAGTGCTCGAGCGGCGTTGCGAAACAATCGACGGAGTCCCCGTCGACCCTCGTCAAGCAGTCGCCCTCGCAATCATCGGACAAGTCCGCCGAATCGTGATCAACACAGCCGGCGTCGTCACCGACGCCGGACGCCTCCGACGACTCTTCACCGGACCCCTACGAGACGCCCTCATAGCGATCTCACCACGATGTATGTGGCTCGGATGCACCATCCGAGCAGCCATCGCCCAAATCGACCACCTCCAACCCCACAGTGCTGGCGGATACACCGACGCAGCCAACGCAGCAATCGCCTGCCAACACCACAACCTCTTCAAACACAAACACCGCTACACCCCCCAACGACACCCCGACGGCACCTGGCAATTCACACGACCCGACGGCGAACGACTCCAAGCCCCCGACGCGGCCTCGCTCAGGCCCGATCAGTAGCGGCATCGGTCTGCATACGCGGTCTCCGCGTTTGCCGACCATTGGCAATCCGTTAGTGCAGCGTGTACCAACCGGCGATATCGGCAACGACGTGTGTCGCAGCCAGGGTGAAGATGTCGAGCGAATCGACATTCACGGGAACGATGCTTGCATTTGCGATCGTCTGCGACGGTCGCATGTAGTTGAGATTCGAAACACTGCGAGTTCCGATCGCTGAAGGAGTGACCGTTAGGAATCCCGGGCCACCGGACTGTGTGACCGTCATATTCAGCACGACAGCGGCGGCTGCATTCGGAGGCACCAGCGTCGTACCGGCTACGCGCATGCTCAGTACTGTTCCCGCTGGCAATGGGCTCGATGCCCGGTCCCGCGTATCAAGAATGCGCGTTGGATTCAACGGAACGAAGAGGCCGCCCGAACTGGTCACAGCCGACTCATCGGTAAACCAACCAAAGACATCCGCGACGAGGTGAGCTCCGCTCAACGAATAAATTGATACCTTGCCGTTCAGCCCAACCGGAACGACAACGAGATTCGGGCGCGTCTCGTTCGCCTCAATGTTGAGATTGGACACCGTCGGCCGCGCTGAGCCTGTAGGCCACACGGTGATGAATCCCGCACTCGTCGCCTCGGTTGCGGTGAGGTTCAGAACAACTGCGGCTACTCCAGTGGCAGGAATAGGCTCGACGCCGAGAATCTGAAGGTCTATCTGCCCACCGGCTGGAACCTTTGCAAGTTGAGCGCCGAGGCCCTCGCGAGTGTCGAGCAGCCGTGTCGGTGGCAATGCGGAAACGAAACGGCCATCCGATGACGATTCGACCGGTGTGTAGTACCCGGCGACATCGACAATCAGATGCGTGGCTGACAACGAGAATAGCGTGATTGATCCTCCAATGCCGACTCTAACCGTTACTAAGTTGGGAGCCGTCTGATTGGCCCATTCAATGTTGAGGTTCGACACGAGCGGTGGACGACCGCCCGTCGGAAAGGCTGCAACGTAGCCAGGGGCGTCCGGCTGTGTGGCCGTGACGTTGAGCACGATCGCGGAGACACCAGAAGACGGTACGCCACCAACGCCGGTTACCTTGAGATCGATCTGCCCATTCGTCGACACCTTGCCCATCGGCGCACCGAGTCCGGTGCGAGTGTCAAGGATTCGATCTGGCAGCACGGGTACAAACTTCGATGCGCTTACGGCCGGCGGGCGAGACGCGACACCATGCGGCGAGTCCAGCAGCTGCAGCGTGATACTCGATGAACCGGAAGTCTCGTTACCCCACACAGCGATGTCACCGGTCTCGAGTGCGCGGATGCCGCTGATGAATCCAGGGAATGCGATATCGCCAAGCGTGCCGAACGTTGTATCTATCGACCCATCAAGGCTGAAGGCCCTCTCGAACGTGTCATTGGTGGCGATGATTCGGCCCTGACCCTCAACTGTGATGTGGTGATACGGCGCCGGTCCGAGGTTGGCGAGGGTGCCCATCACACCACCGCGATCGTCGATATAGATGCTGCTCTCGATCGAAGGGCCTGGATATGAAAGGCGATGCACGACAAGCCGACCGTCCGGAAGCAGCAGCAGGTTGCAGCTGCCGAAACCGTCGAACGACAGGTCACCGTTTGATCCGAACGATCGGTCGATCAGTCCGGTCGACTCGTACGCCGTCAATCGACACTCCGATTCCACACCTGCGGCGAAACCCCTCGCGACTAATATTCGACCGTCCGGAAAAATGACGGGGTCACCCTGATGCAAACCTGACGCAAGGCCCGGCGGAGGCACCGGGACCGCCGTCGAGAACGATTGATCGACGGACAGAGACGGAAGCAATCGGAACACGAAACCGTCTCCGCGACGGACTCCGAGCAGTTTTCCGTCAGGCAACTCGATCAGGCTCGTAACAACGGGCAGAAGAGAGAGCAACGTCACGGATACACCATCAGGTGATATCCGATAGGTCCCCTGCGAGTTGCTCCCGTCAATCGACACGACAATTGAGCCATCAGGCAGGCTTGCCACGGCCGTCGAGAAACTGTCGTGTGCCACGGTTACGAACCCGTTCATTCCGAATGATGGGTCGCGACGTCCGTCACGGAGGTACCTGGCGACAAACGGCGTACCCACAGCATCGGTTGCAATCGTGCCCGCGACGACCAATCGCCCCCGACTGTCGTCGATGACATCGTCGACATATACCGGAAACGTCGAACTGATTGCGCCGTCGACCATCACACCATTCGCCCCAAAGCCAACAGATGGTTGGCCATCGGCGTTCGCCGATCTCACCAGATATGCATCGGAAACGACGGCCGCGGGCAAGATGAGCGCGGTCATCGTGACGAGCCAGCGAATCCTCATCCGGCGGAGCTTACGGGTTCGGCGAGAATCGGCGAGATCGATCCCGGGTCCGCCGTTACGTGAACGTTGTCGTAGAACGTACGAACGATCTCACGTTCGAACTGGGGCGTCGGGGCTCAGTAGTTAGTAGTCGGTGGATGCAAACACGGACGATTCGTCGTCGAGGACCGCCATGAGCGCGTTGAGGAGGCCGCTGGCTCCGAATCTGAATGTGCTTGCGGTCACCCAGCCTTCGCCCATGACTCGTTCGGCCAACTCGATGTAGCGAGCGGCATCGTCGGAGGTGCTGATCCCACCGGAGGGTTTGATACCGACCTGGCGATCGGTTTGCTCGATTACTTGCAGCATCACTTCGGCGGCTTCGAGGGTTGCTGAGACTGGCGACTTGCCGGTTGATGTCTTGATGAAATCGGCGCCGTGATCGACGGCAAAACGGGCTGCCCGGTCGACCGTTTCGAGATCCGGCAACTCCCCCGTTTCGAGAATCACCTTCATCGTCGCCGAACCTTCGGTCAAGGAGCGGACCGTATCGAGCACGTCGGCAGCTCGACCAAGATCGCCAGTTGCGAATTGACGGAACGGCAGGACCACGTCGATCTCGTCGGCTCCGTCAGCGAGTGCCTGCGAGGTCAACACTCCGACAGCGGACGGTCGTTCGTTGCCGGTCGGGAAGTTGACGACCGTCGCTACCAGGACCGGCGAGCCAACCAGTAGACGGGACGACTGGGCGACAAAATCCGGCCACACACATACGGCCGCCGTTCGGTGCCGGATCGCTCGTTCGCACAGAGCGTCGATCGACTTCGGCTGGCAGTCGTTGCTGAGATCGGTGAGGTCGATGAGCGAAATCGCCAACTGGGCAAGCTGGCGATCGATCATGATTAGTCCCAGATCGCCTTGTGTGTGTCGACGTCGAAGAAATGCATGTTCTCGGTAGCAACCGCGATCGTGGCGGTGTCACCCATGCGCACCCGCGAGCGAGGATGAAACCGACCGACGGCGTTCGACTTGTCGGAGACGCCCGACTCGTCGGGCGCGTCAGGGTCGCCGGAATCGACCTTCGAAGCATCGAGCACGAAGTGCACCATGATCTCAGAGCCGAGCGACTCGAGCAGTTGCACCGACGCAGTCAGTGTCCGACCGGCGGGTATTTCGCCTGCATGCGCAACGTCTTCGAAGTCTTCTGGACGGACACCGACGACGATCTTCCTGCCGTCGTAGGTGCGAAGCGCAGGGCGAGCGATCAACGACTCAGGGGCAAGACCGAGGGTGTGACCGCCAATCTGAACCGAACCCCCGTCGCCGTCGAACGTCAGGGTTGCGTTGTACAGGTTCATCGAAGGCGATCCGATGAAGGCTGCAACGAACACGTTCACCGGGCGGTCGTACAACGTCTGCGGGGTGGCGACCTGCTGGAGATAGCCGTCCTTGATCACGGCAACCCGATCTCCCATCGTCATTGCCTCGACCTGATCATGGGTGACGTAGAACGTGGTCACGCCGAGGCTGCGCTGTAGCGCTGCGATCTCGGCCCGCATCTGGACTCGCAGCTTGGCGTCGAGGTTCGACAGTGGCTCGTCCATCAAGAACGCCGATGGCTGCCGGACGATCGCCCGGCCCATGGCAACACGCTGACGCTGGCCACCCGACAACTGGCCCGGCTTGCGGTCGAGGTAGGCGGTGAGTTCGAGCACGTCGGCGGCCTTTCGGACGCGTTTGGCGATCTCCTCCTTCGGCACCTTCGCCAACTTGAGCGCGAAGCCGATGTTGTCGTACACCGTCATGTGCGGGTACAGCGCGTAATTCTGGAACACCATTGCGATGTCGCGGTCTTTCGGTTCGACATCGTTGACGACCTTGTCGCCGATCCGCATCTCGCCGTCGGTGATCTCCTCGAGCCCAGCGATCATTCGAAGCGCAGTCGACTTGCCGCAACCAGATGGCCCGACGAGGACTAGGAACTCGCCATCTTCGATATCAAGACTCAGGTCATGAATTGCCTGGTACCCGTTTTCGTAGACCTTGTTGACCTTGTCGAGCACCACTGTTGCCATGTCGGCCGTTACCCCCGGGGACGATCCTGCGGATCGATTTCCAGCAGGTGGTCGGAGTCTAGAACAGTTCGACACCCGCGCACCAGGTGTCTCGATCCGGGGACCAGGTGTCTCGATCCGGGGACCAGGTGTCTCGATCCGGGTAGATCGATCGACCGATAGCCTCGGTTGACGTGAATCAGGTCAAAACTCGCCTTCAATCGCTCGGGCTTCTCGACCGCGCCTTCGCCAACGCTTCCGACGACGTGCTCGACGCTGCTGTCGCCGGTTTGAACGAGGAGCATCGTGAAGCTGTCGATGAGCTCGTGGAAGGCACTGCCTCCGCTCAGACGATTCGGGCGGCGATCGCCAAAGGTCGTCTTGACGGCACGATGGAGAGTGTGGCCCTGGTGCTCACCGACGCCGCTTTGGCCGACTGCATCGAACAACTCGGCGAGCACGCCGATCATCCGACTTCGGATCAGCTTCGTGAAGTCATCCCCGGCCTGATCGAGCGGAACGGTCTCCCAATCACACAGCTGATGCTGGTGTCGACGGTCGCCGGGGAGGCACCCGCCTCGGCGATCATCCGCGACCTGCTCAAGCACGACGAACTGATCAAGTTGCCACCCGCCGAGGCGAAGCCGATCAGCGCGATTGTTGAGGCGCCCGCCGTTGATCCGACCGAACGTGCGGCGATCAAGGCCAAGCGCAACGAGCTTCGCAGGAAGAAGCAAGATGCGGCCAAGGCCAGCCGCGACCAAGCAGCGCGAGCCCGCAACCGAATCTGACCGTCTCGTCGGCTGGTCGGCGTCCTAGCTGGCCAGCGAAACCTGGAACTCGTGATCGAGCAGCCAGGCCTTGACGTTGAGCCCACCGGCGAAGCCCGTCAGGTGGCCGTTCGAGCCGACCACTCGATGACACGGCACGACGATTGGGATTGGATTCCTGCCGTTGGCAGCACCAACTGCACGGGCCTTTTTCTTGTCGCCCATCGACGCCGCCTGTTCACCATAGCTAACGGTTTCGCCGAATGGAATCTGACGCAGCGCCTGCCACGCCTGTTGCTGGAACTCGGAGCCGATCGGTGCAAGTGGTAAGTCGAACTTGGTGCGCGAGCCGGCGAAGTACTCGTCGAGCTGAAGCCGGGTGAGATCGAGTACGCGATGCCGACCGGGCTCGGCATCATCGATCGGCTGGCCGCCAATTTGGCGCTCAACCGGGTTCTTGGCGTCAAGCTCGTGGCCATCAGATTCGGTGTCCCACATGATTGCGACCAGCGCGTGATCGTTGGCAACGATCGTCAAGAGCCCGATCGGGGATGACATGGTGGTTCGGTGCAGCATGAGTGACTCCTTCATAGTGTTGCCCACAGGTGGTGCATGGCGTATGTCCGCCAGGGTCTCCAGCGTTCAGTATCCACGCCGTCGGCTCCGAGCGCTGCCAGGGCATGGCGAATGCCGAGGTCGGTGTCGAGGAACACGTCCGGGTCGCCGAGGCCGCGCATGACAACGTACTGAGCGGTCCAGGGACCGATCCCCCGCTGCTTCACCAACCGATCGACGATGTTCACCCGATCGGTTCCGGCGTCGAGCACAAGCTCACCGTCTACGACGAGCTGTGCAAGCGCCTTGAGTGTGCCGGCACGCGCCGAAGGCATCGGAAGGACGCTCGGGTCGGCGGCCGCGAGTCGCTCCATCGACGGAAACAGGTGGGTGACGAGCGAGTGTGGAATCGCGAGCGGCTCGGCGATCGCCGTCGTGATCCTTCCCAGCACCGTGCGCGCCCCGGCGACACTGACTTGCTGACCGACGATCGCCCGTACGAGTGTTTCCATGGAATCAGCGCTTCCTGCGACACGTAGCCCGGGCGTTCGTTCGACGAACGGTGCAAGTAACGGATCGGCGCTCAACGCGGCGTCGATCGCGACCGGATCGGCGTCGAGGTCGAGTAGTCGGCGAACCCGACCGACTGCCGGTGCCAGGTCGCGCCAGTCGGCAAGCTGAAACGTGGCGCTGACGTGATCGTTCACGACTCGCACGGCCACCACACCGTGGCCGTGCGGCAACGACAATGTACGCGAGTACAGGTCGCCGTCGAAGTGTTCGACCCCCGGCACGGCTCGCTCCCCGAGGAACGCAAGTAGGTCGCAGCCCGCGAATGGCTGTCGCGTTGCGAGGCGAACGGACACGGTGCCGGCTTCCCGGACAGGCGCACCTCGGTTGGCCCCATGTCGCAGCTCGCTGGGTGAGACGGCAAACACGTCGCGGATCGTGTCGTTGAACTGACGTACACTGCCGAACCCTGCGGCATACGCGATGTGTGTCATTTCGAGGTTGGTGGTTTCGATCAGGATCCGCGCCGTCTGTGCTCGCTGGGCACGTGCAAGCGCCAGCGGCCCAGCGCCCAACTCGTCATTCAAGAGCCGGCTCAGTTGACGGCTGCTGTAGCTGAGCCGCTGGGACAAACCCTCCACTCCGTCGCGGTCAACCACGCCATCTGCGATCAGTCGCATCGCTCGCGCCACGAGGTCACCACGGAGATCCCATTCGGGTGATCCCGGCGCTGCATCGGGTCGGCAACGCTTGCACGCACGGAACCCGCGCTGCTGCGCGGCCGCAGCGGAACGGTAGAAGTCGACGTTCATGCGCTTCGGTGTGACCGCCGGACAGCTCGGGCGGCAGTAGATCCCTGTGGTCCGCACAGCCACGTAGAACCATCCGTCGAATCGTGCGTCGCGGCTCTGCGCCGCCCGGTAACAGCGGTCGTCGTCGAGTACCAGCGTGTCGATCACAGACACCATCATGCCTGACCGAGGCGCCGCCTACTAGCGGAAATCAGACACTGCCGTGGTCGACGGATTAGGGCGCTGTGGAGGAGCTGACGTCGACGGAAACGTCGAGGCGTTGGGCGGCAGCGGGGCCGATCATCACGCCCCGCACCGGGGTGACGTCGGCATAGTCGCGGCCCCAGGCAATCGTCACGTGTCGGTTCACGGGCAACTGATCGTTGGTCGGATCGAAATCGATCCAACCGGCGTTTGGCGTCCACACCGAACACCACGCGTGCGACGCGTCGGCACCGACCAAGCGAGGCTCTCCGAGCGGCGGTTCGGTCTCGATGTAGCCGCTCACATACCGAGCTGCAAGTCCCAACGACCGCAGGCATCCGATCGCGAGATGGGCGAAGTCCTGGCACACGCCGCGTCGCGACGTGAGCACCTCAGCGAGGGGCGTCGAGACGTCGGTAAATCCTGAGTCGAACTCGAACGTCGTGTTGATCTCGTGGCAGAGCGCAGTGATCGCCTCGACAATCGGACGGTTGGCATCGAAGCATCGATCGGTGATTTGGCGCAGCGACGTTCGCAACGCAAACGGATCAACGAATGTCGATCCGGAACGAAAGAACCCGACGTCGATCGCCGCAGCTCCCACCAGGGTGTCGAGCGCATAGACGACCGACTCCCAAGGGGTGGCGTCGACCGGCACGACACGATGATCGACATCGACGACGCTGGTGGCTGCGATCGTCATCGCCCGATGCGGTTCATGGACACCGAACTGATGCACAAGATTGCCGAACGCATCAATGTATGAATCCATCTCTGACGGAATCGGGTCGACGACGACCTCGGCCTCGATGACCCGCTGCCACTCGGTCGGCCTCGGAACGAGGCACGCAATCGTGTATCCGTCGGTCATCGATGCCCCGTACCAATACGACGTGCGGTGTTGCACCCGGTAGCGACGCGACTGTTGCACGTCGGCCGTCATCTGGCGGCCTCCGTCGGACGCAACATGATCGGTACCACGGGCGACGAGAACCACCGTTCGACGACCTTGGCACCGGCGTCAAGGATCACGCCACGTACGGCAGGCAGCAACTCACCGAGCGGCAGCGCTAGCGCCTCGTGGGCGGTCTGGGCGAGTTCGTGACCAACGTCCCATTCACCTTCGCGGACGTGGCGGCTCAGCTGCTCAATCGAAGCGGCGAGTGAGCGCGGATTCGTTTGATCGTGGACCAGCAACGCGATCGCCGCCGAGGCCTCGACGTCGCTGCGATGCCGTCGCCGATAGGCGACGAGACTCTCGTTAGCTGCCAGCAGAACTTCGATCGCAGCCGCTTCAACATCCGGCGGATCGAGAGACGATTGGCCGACCGCCGCATCGACCAGGTCAAGTACGACGAGGCACCGTTCCAATCGACGACCGGTATCACCAATCCGCCAGGCCGGCCCGCGCACCGTGCTTTCGTGCCACATTCCCGAAAACGCAGCGAAATCAGCAAGCACGGCGTCGAGATCATCGACTGCCGCATCACCTCGTTGCAACCCGGTACGCAGTTCGGCAAGGTGCGCCAATACTCGACCGGCGGTCACTGACAAGTACTCGCGAACGGTCGTCGCTTCCGTCAGCAGCGACCCGACCTCGAGCGCAACCGCGTTGCAAAGTGCGCCAAGTTCACGCTGCAGGCCTTCGGCGGACGGGGTAGAGGCAAGTTCTGTCCAGGCGTCGTGACGGACGGCATGAGCAATCCTGATCGCGCGGCTCGTCCACGCGCCACCATGCATCTCGGCGAGACCCGGATCCTGCTGGAGCCGAGCCGACACGACTCGTGCCGTACGTGCCATCGCTTCCGCTCGTTCCGCAGCGCGGTTCGTCCAATAGAGCGCATCGGCGGCGCGGGTCGGAAGTGATCGACCAAAGTCCACCTGCGGCAAGCGCGGTCCGATAACAGCAGGAGCCGAACGACCGAGCACCCACACATCCTTGGCCGCACACGCTGTCGGGTTCCGGGGATCATCACCCGGGGCGAGTACCCGCCCGGTGCCACCAGTCATCACCGACACCGACTTCCCGTCGTGTACTGCGAACAGCCGAATGACCACCGGCGCATTATCCAGCGCGGGATTCATCAAACTCGGAGCGATTGGCATCGTGGCCAGCGGAGAATCGCGACTCGGGAGGCGTGTTAGTGACTGCCGAATCGGGCAGATCATCTCGATCGCCGCATCGACAAAGGGCACGATGTCATCGGCCTCAACGACACCGGAGCCGTGCGCGTTGGCGAGGGCTACTCCGGCAGACCGCGTCGCCTGGAGCAACCCAGGCACACCGCGCGAACCGTGGGCAGCAACCTCCAGCGGATCGATCGTCGAGTCTTCCATCCGCCGATAGAGCACATCGATCGGCTCGAGCCCGTCAAGCGTCCGCAACCAGACCTTGCGCTGTCGAACGACGAGGTCGGCACCTTCGACAAGGTGGACCCCCAACTGGACCGCGAGATACGAATGATCAACGTATGAAGGGTGGTCGAGCCCGCCGGAGAACAACACGATCCGCGGACTCTCGGCGCTCGAGACTGAAGCCAGAGCCCGTCGTATCGACGCTGTGTACGAAGCGATCGAAGCGATCTCGTGGGTACCGATCACCTCTGGCATCACCCGCGACATGACCGAACGATCGAGCAATGCGTAACCCAGCCCAGGCGGGGCATCGGTCAGATCTTGAATGATGTACCAGGCACCGTCGGCACCGAGTGCGACGTCGGCGGCATACGTCGTCAACCATCGTTTTGGTGAGGCCCCTCCGGCGTTGATCCGGTAGCGGTCGGTGCCCGCCAACGCTTCCGCCGGCACGATCCGTTGGCGGATCAACGTTTGAGGACCGTACAGATCGGCGATCACCGCTTCGAGCGCCTCCATCCGTTCGGCAATCGCCGTCGACAACCATCGAAAGACGGTCCCGTCGAGCACGACAGGAATAGGATCCACACGCCACGGCCGGCTCTCGATCGACACCGCCCTTCCATCGCCACGCACCGGAAGGTCGTGTACAAGGTGGCCGGCGCCATCGGCTTCGAGCAGCCGGTCGGCGCGCTGCTGTCGTTGTGCGAGACGTTCCTGATCGAGTAGGGCTAAACGCAGGTCACCGCTCGGCTGCAACACACGACCAACCACGTCCAAGTCAACAATCATCGGTCCTCATCTTGGCCGACAATCATTGGGCGGCAACATATCGGTCGTGAATCGCCTGATCGAGCGCTGCAATCCCCGCTTGGAGGCGATCCATTGCGGCGTCGAGTTCGACCCCATCGGAGGCAATCGGTCGACAGCCGGCGACGATTGCGTCCGTGGTCTCGAGCACGGCGATCACGTCGGCAGGTGATGGGAGCGCGGCGACGACACCCCGGATCTCGTCGAGGCAGCTCTGCACTGACCGCGGGAAGGCGGCGTCGAACAGGAGGAACCGAACAACCGCCTCACCCTCGACGGGACCTCTGGTGGCACGCTGGTACATCTGAAGCGCCGAGAGTGACCGAAGTACACCCATCCATTGCACCTCCTCGTGGACCGCCACGACACCTGCCGCTTGCAATTGCAACAGCGCAGCGGCACGGACCCCGAGTACACGAGTCGTCATGTCGGCACGTTCGACCAAGCGGCCGAGCCGAAACATTCGATACGAGTTGGCTCGCGTCATCGTCGAATCGATCACACCATCGAGCCGCCTGCTGTCATCGATGACACGGGCCAGGAATCGATCGCGAAGTTGGCGCGGCACGGCATCGGCGGCGGTCGAGTCAACATAGTGAGACAGCGTGTTGACGACCAGCCAGGCTTCGCCCGGAATCACCTCGCGGGTGGTCCGCAGATTTTCCCGAACCGAAGCGACGCAACTCACGATGCTTCCCGCGTTGCTCCTGTCGGCAAGCAGATGGTGCAGCACAGCGATCTCGCCGGCGACATCGTCGGGTGTTGGATCGAGCACCGCCTCGCTGCCTGCGATCGCCGCCAAAGGTTCCCACCGCAGCATCACGTCACCCGGAAAGTCGACCACCAACTCGTGGTAGGCGCGCACGATTCGCGCCGTGTCCTCCGCCCGTTCGACGTAACGTGCAGCCCAATACAGCCGATCGGCAACACGTGCCAGCAGCGCCATGTCAGAACCCGCCGTTCGAGCCACTACCGGAAAATGAACCATCGACGATCCATGTGTCCTTGCTGCCGCCGCCTTGCGACGAGTTGACGACCAGTGATCCCTTGGGAAGCGCGACCCGGGTCAGTCCGCCTGGTGTGACATAACTCGTTGCGCCGGTGAGAACGAACGGTCGCAGGTCGACATGGCGCGGTTCGACTGCACGTCCGAGCGGCGAAGCCGGCGATTCGACCAACGTCGGCACGGTCGAAAGCGACAGGATCGGCTGAGCGACCCAGTTGCGCGGATCGGCGGTGATCGATTCGATCGCCATATCGAGCTGTTCACGCGTCGCCCGGTTGCCGATCACGATCCCATAGCCACCGCTCTCGTTGGCCGGCTTGACGACCAGATCGCCGATGTTGTCGATCACGAACTTGCGCTCGTCGGCGTACATCGTCCGATACGTCGGCACGTTGGCGATCAACGGCTCCTCGCCGAGGTAGTACCGGATCAGGTCGGGCACCCAGGCATAGACGACCTTATCGTCGGCGACGCCGGCTCCTGGAGCGTTGGCGAGTCCGACATTGCCCGCCTTCCATGCACGCATCAAGCCGGGCACTCCAAGCGTCGAATCCGGCATGAAAACCTCCGGATCGAGAAACAGGTCATCGATCCGGCGGTAGATCACGTCGACACGTTCCAACCCGGTGATCGTCTTCATGTAGACGCAGTCGTCGTTGCCAACGACGAGGTCGGCACCTTCCACCAGCTCGGCGACCATTCGCTGCGCCAGGAACGAATGCTCGAAGTAGGCCGAGTTGAAGATCCCAGGGGTCAGCACCGCGATCTGCGGTGCTGCCACGCCATCCGGAGCGAGCGAGATCAGGAGTCGTTGCAACTCATCCGTGTAACCGTCGACCGGACGGATCTGTTGACTCTTGAACAGCTCCGAGAAGGCCCGCTTGGTGACGGCGCGATTCTCGATCACATAGCTCACGCCGGACGGCACACGCAGATTGTCTTCGAGCACGTACATGACACCGTCGTCGTCGCGTACGAGGTCGGTCCCGGAGATGTGCGCCCACACCCCGTACTTCGGCCGGATCCCGCGACATTGATGCCGGAAGTTCACAGACCCGTGCAGCAGTTCAGCGGGGAACACGCCGTCAGTGATGACACGCTGGTCGTTGTAGAGGTCATCGATGAATCGGTTCAACGCGACAAGGCGTTGCGCCAGTCCGGCGCTGATCCGATCCCATTCTTGACCGGCGATCACACGGGGGATGATGTCGAACGGCCAGGCGCGATCGATGTTCTCACCGTCGGAGTACACAGTGAACGTGATTCCCATCGTAAGAATGTCGAGCTCAGCCGCCTGCTGGCGTTCGATCAACGCTCCAACGCCGAGCGTGTCGATGAGATGCATCAGCGCCGCCGCGACCGGCCGTGGCTCGCCACTCGCCGTCAGCAGTTCGTCCATCGGCCGAGACGTTATGCCAACGCGATCACGCGCTTGCGCGTGAATGGTGAAAGTTCACACGCCGGTCACAGAACTGGTCGGTCATGCGGGGCCGCTTGTGCACGGCAAATGTTGGTGGGGGACGATTACGCCGTTTGCGGTTCCTTCGGAAGCCCTAACACTCGTTCGCCGACGATGTTGCGTTGGATCTGGCTGGTGCCGCCCCAGATCGTCTCGGAGCGCGAGAAGAAGAACGCCGAAATCATCGGGCTGACCGGGTAGCCGTCGCGGCGCTTGTCGCGTGCGACGCCTGGCCAACCATCGGGCCCGGCGTCGATCAGCATCGAGTTGGCACCGTAGATATCGAGCGCCAGTTCCATCGCAGCCTGGTGCATCTCCGACCAGAACATCTTGTTCGTGGCACCCAACGCGACCGTGCCCCTGTCGTTCGAGCCGTTCAACGCAGCCGACAAATTGCGCAGCCCGTTGATTCGGAGGATCTGAATCTTCGTGTAGAACCGGATCAAGCGCTGGCGGATGTCGGCGTCGCTGATCTTGCCATTCGCCTCGGCCTGCTGGCGCAGTAGGCCGAATTCCTCCTCGAACCGGCGAAACCCTGTGGTTGCCGATTGGCCGCGTTCGAATGCAAGCGTCGAGTTGGCGACCTTCCAGCCGTTGTTGACCCCGCCGACGACATTGTCCTTTGGACACCGGGCGTCGGTGAAGAACACTTCACAGAACTCCGCCGTGCCGTCGGGCTGGGTGATCCCGCGCACCTCGACACCTGGCTGTTTCATCGGGACCAGCAGATACGAGATGCCTTTGTGCTTCGGCGATTCGTGATCGGTTCGAGTGAGCAGGAAGCAGTAGTCGGCATGGTGGCCCTGGGTGGTCCAAACCTTCTGGCCATTGATCACCCATTCATCACCGTCGAGTTCGGCGGTTGTCTTGAGGCTTGCCAGGTCGGAACCCGAGTTGGGCTCGGAGAACCCCTGGCACCAACGAATCTGACCGTTCAGGATTCCGGGCAGGAAGTGCTGCTTCTGCTCCTCGGTGCCCCACTGCAGGATCGTCGGACCGACAAGCGTGTCACCGAAGAAGTCGCCACGCATCGGAGCTTTGGCGCGTGCAAACTCCTCGGCGAGCACGACACCTTGCATCGTCGTGAGGCCTTTGCCGCCGTACTCGCCTGGCCAGGTGGCGCAGATCCAGCCGCCCTCGAACAGCTTGTCCGGCCACTCGACGTTGAATTGCTTGCGTTCCCCTTCAGACATTTCGAAGTCAGCTGAGAACCAATCGGTCGGCAGGTGCTCCTCCAACCATGAACGGATTTCGGCACGGAATTGCTCGGCCTCAGTTGAGTAAGTCAAGTCCATCCGTCTATTCTGGCGCGCGACTTGACCCGCCGGTCAAGTCGCATCAACAGGAAGACGTTTACAGTCCGTTCACACACCGCATACCCACGTGTCACTCGCGTGGTGTTGCCTGAAACCCGTGACACGGCCCGCTCCTGCGAACACCATCACAAATCCCCCGGTTGCGGTGGCTCACCCCCTCGAGTCTCTGACACCGCAGGAGCGGGCCGTGTTCGATGTCCTCCAACGCAACACCGGTCGGGTGCTCAGCCGAGCTGAACTCGCCCGCCACGCCGGTATCGCTGACCTCAGCGATCGACGCTGCGATTCACTGATCGTCGGCATTCGTCGCACGATTGGTGCTGGCCGAGTGCAAACCGTTCGCCGCCGCGGCTGGATGCTCGTGGCCTAAGAATCCGGCGGGAGCCTGACGATGCAGCCGCGCTCCCCGCGGCGGCATCGTCGCGTCCCGAAATGGTCAGTTCTGACACGTCGCACCAACTGGCCACGCGATCGAAACATTCGGGCGATGTCAGCGAAATCTGAGCTTCCTACAGTTCGCCACGTTCCGCCCCGGCAACGGTGCCGACGGACGCCCCTACCTATCCCGTCAACTCCACAGGAGGAACGCCGTGCGCAAAAAGGCGCTACGAATCCTTGGTGCCACCGCAGCCGCAACAGGACTGATGTCCATGTTGCCGTCGGTTGTCCATGCTCAAGACCCAGACCCAGTCATCGTGCTCGGTCAACAAATCAACTTGCTCTGGATCATCATCGGTGCCGCGCTGGTGGTCTTCATGCAGGCCGGCTTCGCACTCGTCGAAACCGGCTTCTGTCGAGCCAAGCACGCCACCCACGTCGTCTCGACGAACTTCGCCATTTTCGGCCTCGGGTTCATCGGCTTCTTCTTCGTCGGCTTCCCACTCGCCTTCGGTGGTTTCAGCTATGGGACCGCAGCAGACTCGTGGTCATTCGGCCTCTTCGAACCCGTCGGCGGTGCACTGATCGGCAGCGGCAACAAAGTGTTCCTCTGGGAGGGAGGCTGGGCGCTCTCCGGAGACGGCATCACCGCTCCATTGATCGGCTTCTTCCTATACATGGTCGCCTTCATGGACACCGTCGCCACGATCCCGACCGGGTCGATGGCAGAGCGCTGGAAGTGGGGCAGCTTCACCATTTGGGGCCTGTTCTGCGGTGCCATCTACTACCCGCTGTTCGCAGCGTGGACCTGGGGCGGCGGTTGGCTCGCCAAAGTCTGGGACACGATGGAACTCGGTGTCGGATACGTCGACTTCGCCGGCTCCGGCGTCGTCCATGCAGTCGGTGGATCAGCCGCGCTCGCTGGCGCGATCGTGCTCGGGCCACGTATCGGCAAGTTCGACAAGGACGGCAACCCGCGGGCAATGCCCGGCCACCACATCCCGATGGCAATGCTCGGCACATTCATCCTGCTGTTCGGTTGGTTCGGTTTCAACGCTGCATCAACGTTCGCGGCAACCGACGTGCAGTTTGCAGTCGTCGCCACCAACACCGCTATTGCTGGGGCGTTTGGTGCGATCACCGCGATGCTGTGGATCACCAAGCGGACCGGCAAGCCCGACCCGGGCATGATGGCCAACGGCATGCTCGCCGGCCTCGTGGCAATCACCGCACCGTGTGCCTTTATCGCCCCGTGGGCCGCGGCCGTCATCGGCGTCGTCGCCGGTGTGCTCGTCATCGAATCGGTGTTCTTCGTCGAGCGCAAGCTCAAGCTCGACGATCCGGTCGGTGCGATCTCCGTGCATGGCGTCAACGGCATCTTCGGTGTGTTGGCTGTCGGCATCTTCGCCAACGGCAGCTACGGCAACGGCTGGAACGGCGCAGTCGATGCCGAGGGCAACGCGATCCGGCTCGAAGGCATCATCGAGGGCGAGTGGGGCCAGTTCGGTGCCCAGTTGTTGGGTGCCGTCGTGATCTGCACGGTGATCTTCGCGGTCGCCTTCGCCTTCTTCAAGGGCCAAGACACCATCTCGAAAAAGATGGGCAAGGGCGGGATCCGTTCCGCCGAGGAAGATGAAATCGTCGGACTCGACCTACCCGAGATGGGCGTCCAGGCCTACCCCGAGTTCGTGAAGAACTGAGCAGGAAGCAGCCATGAAACTCATCACAGCAATCATCAAGCCGTACAAACTCGACGACGTGAAAGACGCCCTCAAAGCGGCTGGGATCGCCGGCATGACCGTCACGGAGGTCCGAGGTTTCGGACGTCAAGGCGGCCATACGGAGACCTACCGGGGGGCGGAGTACAAGATCGACTTCGTTCCAAAGGTCAGTGTCGATCTCGTCGTCAACGACGCCATCGTCGACATGGTCGTCGAAACGATCGCCAAGGCTGCGTCGACCGGAAAGATCGGTGACGGCAAAATCTGGATCACCGACGTCGAACGGCTCGTACGCATCCGCACCGGCGAGGAGGGTTCCGACGCGATCTAGATACGTGTCAATGGTCGGGACTGGCCTCCGCTCCGCTTCGGCTGCTCCCTCCGGCGACTCGTCGCTGGCGCTTCCCACATCGACACCCTCGAATCGCCTGGGGGTGCCAAGGCCGCACGATCAGGTTTTGCTTGATCGTTCGGGGTAGGGGCAATCCCGGGTCACAGAGATGTGACCCGGGATTGTTTAGCTCTACTTGTGGTCGGGACTGGCCTCCGCTTCGCTTCGGCTGCTCCCTCCGTTCGGATGGTCCCTCGTCGCCGTGGTTAGGTCAGCGGCCGGTGCTGGGGCGACCCGCGTTGCGTGGGTTGTTGCCGCGGTAGCCGCTTGATTTGCGAGCACCTGCACCACCACTACCTGAGCGGGGGAACGAGGTCCTGGACTGCTCGTCGCGGCGGAACTCGCCTTCACGGTTGCTGCGCGCTGGACGCGGGGTCCCATCGAGGCGAGGCTGTCCACTGCGCTGTGGGCGACCATGCTGCTTGCGGGGGCGATCGACTACTGCGTCCGTTCGTCGTGCCGGGGAGGCATTGATCTGACGGTCACCTGCGAGCGTGGCCTCCGGCAAGTTCCTGATGTCTGGGTCAGTGAACGGCTGATCGAGGCCGATGTCGCGCTGCATCTTGCGAGCATCCTTGACCTGGTCATGGCTGATCAGCGACACGACCAAACCTGACTCGCCGGCGCGGGCCGTGCGGCCCGAACGATGGACATACGCCTTGTGATCTTCTGGTGGGTCGAAGTGGATCACCGAGTTGACACCGTCGACATGGATACCGCGGGCGGCGACATCGGTGGCGACCAGTGCGTGAACGCGACCCTTGGTGAAATCCTCGAGTGCCTTGTTGCGTTGTCCTTGGCTACGGCCGCCGTGAATCGGGGCGGTAAGAACACCAGAGGCGGCGAGCTGCTTGGCAAGCCGATCGGCACCGTGACGAGTGCGAGTGAAGATGATCGACGGCCATGATGCCTGCACGATCGATGCTGTCACGACGGTGCGGCCGGTCTTGTCGACCTTCCAGAAACGGTGCTCGGCAGCCTTGATGTCGGGAGTCTCCTCACCCACTTCGTGGCGAACCGGGTCGGTCTGGTACTCCTTGGTGAGCTTTGCGATGTCGCCGTCGAGCGTTGCTGAGAACAGCACCGTCTGACGGATCTTGGCAGTCCGATCGAGCAGGCGGCGGACCGACGGCATGAAGCCCATGTCGGCCATCCGGTCGGCTTCGTCGAGCACGACGATGCTGACGTCCGACAGGTTGACATCGCGGCGCTCGATCAGATCTTCGAGCCGTCCAGGGCAAGCAACGAGGATGTCGATTCCACGCTTCAGGGCGTTGAGCTGCGGTCCGTAGCCGACGCCGCCGTACACGGCGTCGATTCGGAGCCGTCCGCCGAAGCTGCGCAGTTCGTTCGTGATTTGTTCAGCCAGCTCGCGTGTTGGGGCGAGGATTAGCGCCGTCGGGCGACCTGGGGCTGCCCGACCAGCGGCGCTGACGGTAGCGACCATCGGCACACCGAAGGCGAGTGTCTTGCCGGAACCGGTGGGCGCACGACCGCACACGTCGCGGCCCGACAGTACGTCGGCAATCGTGACGGCCTGGATTTCGAACGGCTCGATGATGCCGCGCTGTTCAAGCGCACGGCAAATGAAGTCAGGCACGCCGAGAGAGGCGAACGTGATGGGGGTAACAGTTGACATGAAGTCACTTTCCGGCCAAGCGCAGCGCGCTCGACTGTTATGGGGTTCGGGGGCTTTAGGTTGTGCCGGGCGATGCCCAGCGATTGGTTCACGATGACAAGAAGAACCAACGCCCGTCTGCGAACCCACCGTGCCCAACCTGCATCTGACTGCTGGTTGGCGCGGAGTGAGCCGTAACCATAACCGAACGTTTGCGCGATTGCTACAGCACGCACGTGTGACTGACGTCATGGAGATCACTGATACGTAGATCATCGAGTCCACACGGTCCGTTCATCTTCCCGAAACAAACCCTGCTTAGCTTCGCCGCTTATGGATACTGGGAACACCGCATGGGTGCTGGTTTCGGCAGCCCTGATTCTTTTCATGACGCCTGGTTTGGCGTTCTTCTACGGAGGAATGGTCAGGTCGCGACACGTGCTCGGGATGTTGATGCAGAACGTGTTCGCGATGGGCATCATCAGCGTGTTGTGGGCAGTTGTCGGCTTCTCCCTGGCGTTCAGCGGTGACAACAACATCATCGGCGACCTGCATTTCTCATTCCTGTACAACGTGACCGACCTCGACGGCGACATTCCCGGGATGGCCTTCATGGCATTTCAAATGATGTTCGCGATCATTACGCCGGCACTGATCACCGGAGCCACGGCTGACCGGCTCAAGTTCTCCGGCTACGCCGTCTTCATCGCGATCTGGTCGCTGATCGTGTATGTGCCGGTCTCCCGGTGGGTATTCAACGCCAACGGATGGATCTGGGAGATGGGTGCGCTCGACTTCGCCGGCGGCGCCGCGATCCATATCAATGCCGGCATTGCGGCACTCGCCGTGGTCGTCGTGATCGGGCGTCGTCGCGGTCATGGCGACGAGCCGATGCCCCCGCACAATCTGCCGTTCACTGTGCTCGGCACTGGCATCCTGTGGTTCGGCTGGTTCGGTTTCAACGCAGGTTCCGCCCTTGCTGCAAACGGAGTCGCCGCACAGGCGCTTGTCAATACCCACCTCGCAGCGGCAGCCGGCATGCTCGGCTGGTTGATCACGGAAAAGATCAAGGCCGGGCACGCCACGACGCTCGGAGCGTGTTCCGGGGCGGTGGCCGGCCTAGTGGCGATCACACCATGCGCCGGATATGTCGGCCAAGCATCACCACTTCTGATTGGATTGGCTGCTGGCGTCGTGTGTTACTTGGCGCTCAGTCTGAAAGGCAAGCTCCGCCTTGACGACAGTCTCGACGTGATCGCCGTGCACCTCGTCGGTGGTCTGCTTGGAACGATCCTGCTCGGCTTCTTCGCCGACAAGCAGATCAACTCGGCTGGTGCCGATGGCGTGTTCTACGGCGGCGGTGGAGAGCTCCTCAAGGATCAAATCGTTGCCGCCTTCGCCGTGCTGATCTTCTCCGGCGTGGTCTCGTACATCATCGCCACGGGCATCGAAAAGACGATCGGTCTGCGGGTTAGCCCGGATGATGAAATGATCGGTCTCGACCAGAGCCAGCACGCTGAAGCCGCGTATCAGGCATGATGATCACGCACGCCACCCAAGGAGCCTTGCCATGAAACTGATCACCGCCGTCATCAAGCCGTTCAAGCTCGACGAAGTCAAGGACGCACTCAAAGCAGCCGGGATCGCTGGCATGACCGTTGGGGAAGTCCGCGGGTTCGGTCGTCAGGGTGGCCACACCGAGACCTACCGCGGCGCCGAATACAAGATCGACTTCGTTCCCAAGGTGTCATTGGAGATTGTCGTCGACGACGACCGCGCCGATCTCGTGGTCGACACGATCGCTAAATCGGCCGCCACCGGCAAGATCGGTGACGGCAAGATCTGGGTGACCGAAGTCGACAGGATCATCCGGATCCGGACCGGAGAAGAAGGCACCGACGCCGTCTAACGACGAGCCGGTAGGCGAGGCGACCAATCAGCGCGATGACATCGGTCCGCGATTGCCTCGTAGGGTCACGTTGATGCGAGTCGTTCCTTCAGTCGTCGTCACCGGTCTGCTACTCACCACGATCGGATCGATCACCACTCCACAGCAGGCTGTTGCTGCTGCCACGGCGTCTGTGACGTGCGCCACCGCACCGGCAGCCACCGCAGCACCTGAGTCAGCACTCGACAGTTATCACGCGATCACACCAGTCAGGCTGGTCGATTCGCGTGACGGCACCGGAGGGTTCACCGGTCAAGTAGGTGCTGGATGCACGCTCCAACTGGACCTGACTGGGTCGGTCGCGCCGACCGACGCCGATGCGGTGGCATTGTCCTTGACGGCAATCGCGGCGGAACGTGGTTTCTATACCGTCTATCCGTGTGCCAACGGTCGGCCAGACACGTCGAACCTCAACGCCCGCCCGAATGTGCCAACACCGAACCTCGTCGTGGCGACTCCAGATGCCAGCGGAATCGTCTGCATTTTCAGTCTCAAGGAGTCACACCTGATCATCGACCTGGCCGGCTGGTGGTCCCCTGGGCCCGACCGATTCCAAACGATCACACCGGTTCGCGCCGACGACTCGCGGCTCACGAATTCATCACCTTTGCCTGCGGAGAGCGTTCGCTCGGTGGTGCTCGCCGGTTCGATCCTCCCGACCGACGCCACCGCGGCGCTGATCAATCTCACCGTCACCGAACCCGCAGACTTCGGATTCCTCACGGCGTATCCGTGCGGCACCGAGCCACCACGTGCATCGAATCTCAACTTCGTCCCTGGCGAGTCCCGGGCCGTCTCGGCAATCGTCGGGATCGGTGATGCAGGGGCGATTTGCATCTTTTCCAGTACGAGCCACCACGTCGTGATCGACGTTGTCGGCTTCTACTCACCCGCTCCGCAGTTCGGGCCAACCGTGTCACTGACGTCGCTGATCGGTGAACGGATCGCCAGTTCGCGCGACGGCATCGGTGGATGGTCGGGCCCATTCTCAGCGGGGACCGTTCGACAACTTGACCCGGTGCTGACGCTGAATCCTGGATCGGGAGCCAACGCCGACACGGCAAGTTCGGTCGTACTCAATGTCACGACTGTCAACGCCGGGGCACCAGGGTTTGTCACGGTGTACCCGTGCGTCGCCGATCGGCCGTTCGTATCGGCGGTCAACTATGTCCCCAACTCGGAGGCGACCAACCTCGTCGTTGTCGACCTTTCAGCGGCCCGGACTGTGTGCTTCTACACGTCGTCGGCAGTCGACGTGATCGTCGACCTGTTCGGCGTCATGCACGCACCCGCATCATCGCTCGCAGAGGGAATCACATTCGACTCGTACACGTGGCCGCCGTTCGATCCATCGGCGTCCGATTACATCGTCGAATGCGGTACCGATGGACAGGTCCAGTTCGACCTCGACCTGCTCCCGTCGGTGACTGCTCGACTCAACGGGATCAGCATCGCGGCCGGTTCGACAACGGTCGATGCGAACCCGGATGACCTGCTCCGCTTGCGCCTCACGCGCGGAACTGAAGTCGATTCGTACTGGTTCCGTTGCGTACCAACCGACTTCCCGAGGCTGCTCGTCGATCGATCCGGCGAACCCGATCCCGGCTGGTATCTGACGTCGGTGCAGAAGCCTGGCTCGACAGCCGGCTACCTGGCCATCCTCGATCATCACGGCGCTCCGGTCTGGTACAAGCGAGTGCCGGGTGGCGGGTTCGACGTCAAGCGTCGGTCGGACGGGCGGTTGATCTATACCCCCAACTTGGGCAACGCCTTTGGACTGAAGCCGGAGCGCGGGTATCGGATCACCACGCTGTCCGGCACCTTGGTTGCCGAGCACCTCACCGACGATCCGACCAACTTCCCGACCGACCACCACGACTACGTCGAACTTGCGGGCGGCGGGCGGGCGATGCTGTCGTACCCGTTGGTGACCGGTCAGAACCTCAACACACCGCTCGGCGCGGGATACTTTGCGAACGACACGATCGTCGATGGCGTGATTCAAGAGATCGACGCCGCCGGCAACTTGCTGTGGTCATGGCGAACGAGCGACTATTTTGGATACGACGAGGTCCGATTCCCGGTTCGGTTCGGGCTGTATCCGTCTGAGCCGAACGGTGGCGAGGTCGACGTGTGGCACCTCAACTCACTCGATCAGGTCGACGATGACACCGATGACTTTGTGCTCTCGGCACGCCATCTCGACGCCGTCTTCCGCGTCGATCATGTCACGAAAGACGTCGACTGGATCCTGGGTAGCGGTAGTACGAACCCCGCCGCGCTCACGATCATCGGTGATCCGCTGGGAGGTCCGTTGCGACCACATGACGCTCGTCTGAATGGCGACGTGTTGACGTTGTTCGACAACCGACACGCCAACGGCCTTGGCCAGGCGGCTCGGGCCGTCGCCTATCGGATCGACGACGTTGCCAACACGGCGACGATGCTGTGGCAGATCGCCAATCCAACGGGACAGAGCAGTTTCGGTCTCGGCTCAACTCGGGTTGCCGCCGATGGTGATGTGCTCGTTGCCTGGGGTGGCCTGCAGCCGCTGTTCCAAGAGTTCACATCTTCGGGAGATCCGTTGATGACGATCACGCAGGAGGGTGGCGGGAACAGCTACCGGATCGTCAAGGAACCGCCGGCCTCGTTCGACATCAACGTGCTGCGCTCGAATGCCGGAGGCACCGCAGAAGTTCCGTAGATCGCGTGCATCCAGGAGCCGTACCCGGTCCGTAGAGAAGGTGAGAACCCCTCACACTCACATCGGATGCCATGGCACGCTACGTCACCACAGTCGAATCACCGCTCCCGGTCGTCGAGGCATTTGCCTTCATGGCCGACCTACGCAACTTCGCCGTCTGGGATCCGGGGGTGCGCGCCGTCACACAGGTCGAGGGAGATGCAGGCGGCAGCCGATCGGTCTTCGATGTCGACGTCGAATCCGTCGGCGGAACGCTCACGCTGCGCTACGTCACGACTCGCTACGAGCCACCCAGGGTGGTTCAGGTCGAGGCCAGAAGCCGGATGCTGACATCGATCGACGCGATCACTGTCGGACCCGATGACGCCAATCGCGGAAGCATCGTTGTGTACGACGCGACGCTTCAGATCAACGGCCCCTTCCGGGCGTTCGATCTGCTGCTTCGACCGGTGTTCAACCGGATCGGAAATCGAGCCGCTGCAGGACTTCGCCGGGCGCTCGGAGACACGGGACTCACGCCGTGACGCTCGCCACGATCGTCGACCGCCTGATCGAGGCCCCGGTCGTCACCAGTTTCACCAAGATCGGATACCAAGTCCGGTCGCGGCTCGACGAGTGGAAGCCGCTCGACCAATACGACCTCACCGGGAAGACGGTCGTGGTCACCGGTGCCACGTCCGGATTGGGACGCAACGCCTGCGAATCGTTCGCCCGCAACGGTGCCAACGTCGTCATGATCGGACGAGATGTCGACAAGACGACCCGTGTCAGAGATCAAATGGTCGATGCCACAGGGTCCGACATCGTCGATTTCGGACTGGCCGACATGGGCGATCCAGGCCAGGTGCGACGGCTAGCCGAATCGTTGGCAGATCGCCTCCATATCGACGTGTTGATTCACAACGCAGGCGCGTTGGCCGGGTCAAGAACGGTCACGAACGATGGCTTCGAATCGACCGTTGCCAGCCAGGTACTCGGACCGTTTTTGCTGACGAGCCTGTTGCTTCCTCAACTCCGAGCGGCACCGATCGGCCGCGTACTGACCATGTCGTCCGGCGGGATGTACGCCGCAACACTCACGGTCAGTGGCCTGCAGATGAGTGACACGGACTACCGCGGAAGCGAACAGTACGTACGCGCCAAACGTGCCCAGGTCACGTTGAACGAGATGTGGGCGAATCGGATCCCGGCCAGCGATGTCGTGTTTCACGCCGTCCACCCCGGATGGGCCGACACTCCAGGCGTAGAGGCCGCGCTACCACGATTTCGGCAGATCATGAGGCCGCTCCTGCGGACCCCGCTGCAGGGGGCCGACACCATGATTTGGTTGGCATCCGACAATGACGTGCCGCTTCGATGCAGCGGAGGATTCTGGCTCGATCGCCGCCGCCGATCAATTCACAAGCTCCCGGCGACACGTCGTTCCGATACCGTCCAGCGTCGCGCAGCACTTTGGGATTGGTGTGTTGAACACTCCGGCGCGGAAATCAGCTAGCCACATGCCGCCCCCACAGCGTCAGAGAATCGCAGTGATCGGTTCCGGCATCGCCGGATTGACGTGCGCCCACGTGCTCGGCCCACACCACGATGTAGTCCTGTTCGAGGCCGACCACCGGCTCGGCGGCCACGCCAACACCATTGACGTCGAGGACCCGACCGCAGGGACCGTCGCCGTCGACACCGGATTCATCGTCCATAACGACCGCAACTACCCGAACTTCGTTCGACTGCTTGCCGAACTTGACGTCGCGACATCGAACACCGAGATGAGCTTCGCGGTCACCGACCGCGACCCCGCATCACCGAGCGTCGGCTTCACATATCGAGCAACCAACTTGAACACGCTGTTTGCGGATCGGCGCAACGTCACGAAACCGGCGATGTGGCACATGCTGTGGGATATTCGGCGCTTCTACCGAGACGCACAACGGTTCCTTTCCAATCCTGATCCCGAGCTTTCGCTGGCCGACTTTCTTGCCGAACGGACGTACTCGCGCTCGTTTCTCGAACTGCACCTGATTCCGATGGGGGCAGCAGTGTGGTCTGCCGATCCGAACTCGTTCGACCAGTACCCGGCCTACACGTTGTTGACGTTCCTCCGAAACCACGGTCTTCTCGGAATCAAGAACCGGCCGCAGTGGCGAACCGTGGTCGGCGGCAGCCGCACGTACGTCGACGCAATCGCGGCGGGGTTCCCCGGGCGCCTGCGGCTTGGCACACCCGTCACCAGCGTTGCTCGATTTGTCGGCGAAGCCGGCAAGTCGAGCGTCGGGGTGCGTACAGGCGTCGGATACGAAATCTTTGATCGAGTGGTGCTGGCCGTACACAGCGATCAGGCGCTGGACATGCTGGCCGACGCAACCGTGGCCGAGAAGGAAGTGCTCAGCTCGATTCGGTATCAGTCGAATCGGGCAACGCTGCACACCGATCGGACGCTGCTCCCGGACCGTCGCCGCGCCTGGGCAGCGTGGAACTACGACCGCCGTCGCGCGAGCGCCCATTCGGCAACGCTGACCTATGACATGACGGCCCTCCAACACCTGCCCGGCGACGCGCGCTACCTGGTCAGTCTGAACAGTGACGAGCACATCGACCCAGGCAGTGTGATCAACTCATTCGACTACGCCCACCCGGTGTTCGACGCTCCAGCGATTGCCGCCCAACAACGATTCGACGAAATCGACGGAGGCGGCGGTGTGCACTTCTGCGGTGCCTGGTGGGGGTACGGCTTCCACGAAGACGGCATCACTTCGGCGCTGCGCGTGTGTCAACGAATCGGTGTCGAGTGGTCAGGAGCGGCGGAGTGATCCCTGGCGTTGCGTCCGTCTGCACCGGCGAAGTCTTCCATCGCCGAACCGCACCGACGTCGCATATGTTCCGTCAACGCGTCTTGTACGTGTGGCTCGACCCTGACCTACCTGATGATCTGTGTCGACATCATTGGTTGTGGTCTGTGAGTAGACCGGCGATAGCCCGATTCCGTCGTGCCGACTACGGCAACGGTTCGTCCGAACCGCTTGGCTCGCAGGCCAAGGACGATCTCGAATCAGTTCTCGGTTGGCGCCCGCGGGGCGAAGTCAGAATGTTGACCCAGGTTCGACGATGGGGCTGGCTATTCAATCCGATCACCCTGTTCGTCGTGTGGGACCTGGATCCCAACACGCCAATCGGTGCCGTGCTCGAGGTCACCAACACCCCATGGAAGCAACGTCACCGCTACGCCTTGAGGTTGGAGGCGCGCCCGCATGGCCGCAACCGCACCTTCGTTGCAAACGTGCCGAAGGTGCTTCACGTCTCGCCCTTCCTCGGTGAGCGGTTCGACTATCGCATCGCTCTGACCGGCGCAGTCGATTCAGACCGAATGTTCAACGAATCGGTCGACCTGTCGATCGACGTCGTACCAACCGGTTCGGCGGGGCCGATACTCACAACGCACTTGCAAGTCGACTGTCGGCCAGCATCGAAACGATCACTCGGTCGGGCACTCCGAGGAACTCTCGCACCGACTCACCATGTGTCGGCTGGAATCCATATCCAAGCAGCCCGGCTTTGGCTCAAACGAGTCCCGTTCGTGGCCCACCCGTCCCGACGGAGACCTGCGCCATGAGCCCAGTCGCCATCCCTACGGCGGCGCACCAGGAGTTGAGCATGCGCCGTGACCGGCTGCTCGATCGCGGTCGTGACCAGTTCAGAGTTCGAGAGCGCCTCGTGTCGAGTCGGACCACTCGCTCATCGGCGCGACGGTTGATTCACATGCTGCTCGCCAAGTTGCAGAACGAACAGTTGATTGTCCACGAACGGATCGATGGTCGCTGGTCGGCACCGCAGCAATACGGAGATCGGTCAGCAAGCCTGACCGGTGTCATCACGGTGCACGACGATCGCGCCTACGCCGCTGTGCTGGCCCAAGGGTCGATCGGGCTTGGACGCGGATTCATCGAGGGCTGGTGGAGCAGCGATGACCCCACCACCGTCGTACGCGTGCTGATCCGGAACCTGGAACCGCTCGACTCGGCGCGAAATCGCGTCAGGCAACTCACCGGATGGGGTACCGATCGAATCCGGTCGGTACTCCCGCGTCACACCCGAACACGCAACCGGGAAGACATCTCCGCCCACTACGACATCGGTAACGAGTTCTTCGCGCTCTTCCTCGACGAAACGATGACCTACTCGTCAGCCGTGTTTCCCGACGTCGCGACGTCGTTGGCTGCCGCAAGCCTCCACAAGTACGACATGCTCCTGTCCAAACTAGGCGTGTCGAGCCGCGACCATCTCCTCGAGATTGGTACCGGGTGGGGCGGGCTCGCCGTTCGAGCTGCCGAGACCTACGGCTGCGATGTGACCACGACAACGATCTCGAATCAGCAACTGAGTGAGGCGACCAAGCGCGTGACCGAGGGCGGGTTGTCCAGCAAGGTCACACTGCTCAACAAGGATTGGCGCGACCTGCGTGGAACGTACGACAGGGTGATCTCGATCGAGATGATCGAGGCAGTCGACTGGCGAGACTACGACGACTACTTCGCGACGATCGAGCGATCGATGGTGCCGGACGGACTGGCTGCGATCCAGGCGATCTGCGTCCCGGACCAGCGCTACGAACGAGCCAAGAACACCGAGGACTTCATACGCCGGTTCGTCTTTCCGAACGGCTTCCTCCCCTCGATCGGATCGATCACGAAATCGGTGAGCCGAGCGACGCGCATGCACGTTGTCGACGTCGAAGACGTCTCGCCGCACTACGCCGAGACGCTCAACCGCTGGCATCAACGATTCGACGAACGAGTTCACGATGTCAAGGCGCTCGGACTCGACGACCGATTCTGTCGGCTCTGGAAGTTCTACCTGTCGTATTGCGAGGCAGGGTTCCGTGAGCGGCACTGCACGGTCGTCCAGGTTGTTCTCGCCGGCCACGACTGGCGGGGAGCGATTCCTCGATGATCGCGCTGGCTGACGCGATGCCAGGTCAGCGTGCGGCACCGATTCGGTACGATCGGATCGTGACGACGGAACCGGCAAGTCGAGTCGACTCGCTGGACCGGGAGTTCACCGAGGGAGGCGACACGGCGCTCAAGGCGGCGTACGAGCTCCACGGCTCGCTGATCTACGCAATCTGTCGCCGGGCGTTGCCCTCAGAACGCGCTGCTGAAGTGACCCAGGATGTATTCATCAGCGCATGGAAGGGCCGGCATCAGTTCGACCCGACAAGAGGCACCCTGGCGGGCTGGTTGATCGGTATCACCAAGCGACGAATCATCGACCATCTGCGGTCTGAACGTCGCCACGACGACCGTCGCGCCGATCGTCGTGGTGGGGAGCCGACGGAGATCCCGGTCGAAGCCAGGGTCGAGGGGGTGGCCGACGAGATCGTCGTCGCTGACGCCCTCCGGTCGCTCCCCGAGCGACCTCGGCAGGTCATCCAGCTGGCATTTCTGAACGACCTGACACATCACGAAATTGTCGAGCGTACAGGGCTTCCGCTTGGCACCGTGAAAAGCGATATTCGACGCGGCCTGCTCCGCATTCGCGAGTTGTTGGAGTCATCACATGGCTGACGAGATCAACTTCGAGGAGGTCGAGGCAATCCTGCGCGGCCTGCAACCTGCCGACCTGGAACAGATGAAACCTCCTGCGTCGATCTGGAACGAGATCGAATCCGCCACCGCCGCAGTTCCGAGTCGTGATCATCGCTTCGTGCGTCCGCTCAGCATTGCCGCCGCGCTCGTGGCACTCGTCGCCGGCGCGGGGCTGGTCTGGTCTCAGGTTGATGACAGAGGCGACGAGACCCTGGCGACGGCGACATTGACCTATGACCCCGAGTTGTTCGATCGTGTCGGTGCTGAGTCGTCGGCCGATGTGGCGTTGCTCGACAACGACGGTGGATATCGCATCGCCGTGACCGCGGCCGACTTGCCAACGACGCTTGACGAAGTCGTCGATCTCGAGATCTGGTTGATCGAGCCTGACGATGCGGGCAACGTCGCCCGCATCGTGTCGCTCGGATTGATCGATCCGAACGATCTCGGCTCGTTCGACGTGCCGGACGGAATCGACCCCGATCGGTACTCGGTAGTCGATATCAGTGTCGAACCGCGCGACGGAGACGAAACGCACTCCGGCCGTTCGATTCTCCGCGGCTCGCTGCGCACTACCTAGGTCGGCAATACCTCGTGAATCGAGCGGGTCGCCTACGGTTGCTCCTATGGCCGAACGGTGGACCGCGCAATGGAAAGAGCTGTACACCGAGGTGATTACGACCGGGCTGTGCACCGGCTGCGCCGGATGCGTAGTCACCTGTCCGCATGACGTCATCGGGTACGAGCACGAAGAAGGCAAGTACATTCCGTTCCACCTCGAGCCGGAACTTGGGCTCGACAACTGCATTCACGGTGAGAAGGGCTGCACCACGTGCACCAGGGCCTGCCCTCGCTTTCGAGCATGGGAGCCGGCCGCCGATATGCACCTGTTCGGTCGGATCCGTGAGCCCGACGAGATGTATGGAATATGGCGGGCTCTGCACCTCACACGCGCCAGTGACGCAATGGTGCACAAGATGGGCCAGGACGGCGGGCTCGTCTCGGCGATGCTGATCTGGTTGCGAGAGCACGATTACATCGACGCAGCCCTGGTATCAGGCGTCGAGGACGACGATGCCTGGAAGGCCAAGCCAGCCGTCGTCTCGACCAACGACGAGATCCTCGCAACCGCTGGTTCGCGCTACACCTACTGCGCCAACCCGCTCGCCCTGCGCGACGCCAAAGCGGCGGGACACGAACGGCTCGCCCTGGTCGGGATGGGGTGCCAGACATCATCGCCGCCGGTGATGTGGGACCGCAAGGCGGGCAAGGTCTCGCGGCCGTTCCTGTTCAACATCGGGTTGCTGTGCTCGAAAACGTTCGACGACGCGATCTTTGCCGAACTGTTCGAAGCCAAGTACGGCCTCAAGAAACATGACATGGTGAAGATGAATATCAAGGGCGTCTTCCAGATATGGATGAAAGACGGCTCATACCACGAGATCGACCTCAAGGAATGCCACGGATGGACCCGCAAGGGTTGTGTGTCGTGTCCTGATTTCGCCGCCGAACACGCCGACGTCTCGACGGGGGGGATCGGCGACGACAACGATTGGACGCTCACGATCGTGCGCACGGAGTTGGGCGAGGAGGTCATCAATCGGATGATCGCCGACGGATCGATCATCGCTCGCCCTGCTCAAGAGGACGAGAAGGCAATGAAACTGCTGCGCCTGCTGTCGATCGTCAGCCGTCGACGTTGGCCGACCGACGCAGATCCAGCGCCCGCTGTCGGCGTCCCGCCACCCAAGAAGAAAGTCGCCGAGCCGGTTCCCGCCGATTAGCCGACCGTCAGTTACAGAGGTCAGCTGCAGGAAGCGAGAGCTGCTTCGAACTTGTTCAATGCTTCGATGTCCTCGGCGGCGACATTGTCGTCGGCGGCGTTCTTGATCGCTTCGAAATCGGCCACATCAAACGCTGCCACCTTTTCGCGCATGCAATCCTTGACCGACTCACTGACGTCAAGCGTTTCGATCACTTCGAGGGCGAGTTCTGGGGCCGGCGGCGCCGAGGCACCACACGCAGTCAAGACGCCTGACGCAAGGATCACGGCAACAGCAAACGAACGGGTTGATCGACCAGGCTTCACAGCTATCCGAGGCTAACGGCGATTTCGGCCAGCCCGGTAGGTTGGTGACACCATGGCATCCAAGTCATCCGGCAACTCGGCCAAGAAGCCAACTGCCCGCCCGCACGCCACCACTGTGTTGCTCGTGCGTCACGGCCGCACGCCGACGACCGGGCAGCTGCTGCCGGGACGTGCGCCAGGACTCCATCTCGCTGAGGCCGGAATCGAGCAGGCCGAACGAGCAGGCGAGCGGATCGCCGAGTTGAAGCGACTCGACGCGATCTATTGCTCACCTCTCGAACGTGCACGCCAAACCGCTGCGCCGATTGGCAAGGCGACCGGAATTCGGATCAAGATCGACAAGGGTCTCCTCGAATGCGATTTCGGTGACTGGACCGGTGCCGAACTGAAGAACTTGATGAAGCTGCCAGAGTGGCGAACTGTGCAGCGGGCGCCGTCGACATTCCGGTTCCCGAGTGGCGAGAGTTTTACCGAGATGCAGGTCCGGATCGTCAACACGCTCGACCGGCTCCGTGTCGCGCACCCTGGCGGCACGATCGTGTGTGTCAGCCACGCTGATCCAATCAAGGCAGCGATGGCGCACGCCCTCGGAACGCACCTGGACCTGTTCCAACGAATCGTGATCTCGACCTGTTCGATCAGCGCCATCTCTTGGACACCTGACGGGCCGATTGCGTTGACCGTCAACTCGACTGGCGGTTCACTCAGTGAACTGACACCATCGTGAGCGTGCCGTCTTGAGCGTGTTCTACGAGTTCGATGACGTTGATTCGTTCACGACCGGGGCGGTCGGTCAGCCAGGAGCGCGCACATTCTTTCTGCAGGCCCGCCAAGGCCGCCAGCGGGTCGCCGTGAAGTGTGAGAAACAGCAGGTAGGTGCAATTGTCCAGTACCTCCGAAGGGTGCTCCACGACCTGCCCTCTCCCGATGCCAAACCTGTTGCCGGCATGCTCGAACTCGTCGAGCCAGTCGATTCGGTGTTCGTGCTCGGTCCGATCGGGCTCGGTTACGACCGCAGCGCCGACAGGTTGATCGTGCAGCTGGAAGAAATCGTGCGAGCCGACGAGAACGGCGAAGCGATCGAGGGTGCCGATGGCCACATCCGGTTGTTCGTGACCCGCGCTCAAGCTGCCGCGTTCTGTGATCACGCAGAGCTGATCATCGCATCCGGCCGTCCTGACTGCCAGTGGTGCGGCCTGCCGATCAATCCGGATGGTCACCCATGCCCGCGCATGAACTGATCACCGCTGACGTCCCCGACCCGATTGCGTTCTTGATCAACGCTCAACCGGAGATCGCGGGGCGCATGCCGTGGAGTTCGAACGCAACATTTCTGGCCACCTTGCGATGTGGCGACGCCGCGCGCCAGGCGATCTACAAACCGGTGCGCGGCGAGCGACCGCTGTGGGACTTTGAGCCGGGTCTGCATAAGCGTGAACGCGCTGCGTACCTGTTGAGCGAGCATCTCGGAATCGGCGCCGTGCCGCCGACTGTGATCCGTGACGGACCGTACGGTGAGGGGTCGTTCCAATGGTTCGTCGACGCCGACCATTCCGAGCACTACTTCACGATCTTCGACAAGTACCAGCATCTCCACGATCAGCTGCGCGAGATCGCTGTGCTCGACGTGCTGGCCAACAACACCGACCGCAAGTCGGGCCATTGCCTGCTGGCGCACGACCGGGTCTGGGCGATTGATCAAGGCTTGTGTTTCAGCGCACCTTTCAAGTTGCGCACCGTGATTTGGGAGTTCAGCGACGAGTCCATCGATGACCGATTGTTGGAACGTGTCGCAGCGCTGGCCGAGCGGATTCCGATCGATGTCGCCGCCCTGTTGTCAGAGGACGAAATCATTGCGATGCAGCATCGCGCCTCCAAACTTGTCACGGATCGCGTGTTCCCGTCCGATTCCACCGGACACCGCTACCCCTGGCCGATGGTATGAGCGGGCCTGGGCGCGATGCGTGAGGATCGAGATGCCGACCTGGACGATCTGATCGTTCGAGTCGATCTCGATGGGCTGGTTCTGATGGTCGACAATCGGTGCGCGACTCGCGACTGGGCTGGGATCCTGAGGCTGCGCGATCGATGTAGCGCGGCCGCCGCCGACACCGGCCGCCAACTCTGGCCGGCGGCGACCCTTGCCGAGTATCGACTGGCGCTGCTCGCACCTCCCGAGTGGGCAGCGTCCGTGCTCGATGGTGAATCGGGTCGATTCACCATCGGCCCGCTGTCGGAAGTCGTGGCGATGAATCACACCTGGGCAGAACTTGCGCCACATCTGTCACCGGTTCCGGTTGCCATGTTCGTCGCCCACGAGCGGGCGATTCGCGGCGAAGTGATCGACCCAACCGACCTCGCCGACGTGCCGCCCGTGCTCGACATCCCTGCTGCATTGCAGTCGTGGGAACCGAGGTATCCATTGTCGGCCTACAGCGATACCGGGGCAGAACATCCCGAGCCGATTCGTACGGGCGAACTGAGTTCGGTCACGACGACGAATGGTGGCGTAATCGTCGACGATCACGCCACAGTGCTCGCCGTCACTCAACTGCTCGAGGCTTGGACGACCCAGTCGACAGGCCGTGCCGAGGTCGTCTGCGTCGAAGGCACGCATCTCGACGTGCTTGGCTCACTCGGCGTCAGGTCGGCGCGAATTGCGGAGATCACGACGTCCGAAGCGCTCGCATCGCTCGCTTGGGCTGGCGCCAGCGGGGCGGCACGAGGACGCCGACGCGGGATGGCGATCGGCCGCTTCTCGGTGTGGTGGGTGCTCTGTGCACTCGGCGATCTGCAGGACGCGTGGCCGCCGACCAACGACGAGATCACTGAACTGCTCGGATCACTGCGGTGGTACCGATGGGATGCCCATGAACCGGCAGGCGGTTGGCGCCTACAACTGGTCGTAACCGACGAAACCGAAGGACTGTCCTGGGTCATCAACGCAACCGACCACTCATGACGCGCGCCAGGGGTCGACGCGACCGGGTCGTCGCAGCAGTTGGTTGTCCTCGCCCAAACCTGGGCATCGCATCGCCGGCAATGCCGGAGTTCCGCTGAATCCTGGCCGGCACACGATGGAATGCCAGGGTGTACGCCTCGGATTGGGCGACATCGCCGTCGATGTCGATCGGGATGTTGCCGATCATGTGCATCGTCTGTTCGAACCGTGGCAGACCGGCCTTGATGTAGTCGATGAACCCGTCGACGCCGCCCTGATAGCCACCGTGATCATCGGTGGCGTCTGGGTGATAGCACGACCTGACCAGTTCGTAGTCGCGACGGTCGATCCCACGACAGTATCGATACAACACGTCGCGAATCTCGTGCTCGTCAGCAGGCCGCGCTGTCACGAGTTGAGGGTACGCCTTGACCGACCCCTAATCGGGACTGGGGTGCGTCGATCGACCGGTCCTTCGCCCTACGCTTCTAGGCATTCGGATTGCGACCGAGAAATCCGACCAGGCGATCCACCGCGGGTGCGGAGTCTGCCACCTCGACCTTCGGGCCGAACGGCGCCTGACCATCGGAGCCGCGGAACTGATCAGGCACCATCATCTGAGCTTGTGCGAGCAACTGCTCGGCCATCGCCGAGTCGAAACCAGCTGACTGGCCGGTTGCCTTAGCGAGATCCCAGCCGTGAATGAAGTGGTCCATCGTCGCCAGCGTCATGAACGCGGCACCCGGGAATTCGCCGAAAGGCAGCTTGACAGGCTTCTCCAAGGCGCCGGGCGCACCGAACGCAGCCAGCGAGGCCTCGATCCCGTCGTCGTAGGCGGCAAGCATGTCGCCGTTCGTGAAGTCGGTGTCCTCCGTGTCGTCGACCTCCGGAGCGGCGCCAGCATTGGTGCACATGGCGAACCAATGGCTGCCGCCGACGATGTGGTTGATCAGTCGCCGAGCGTCCCACGAGGCACACGGCGTGGGCCCGTCGAGTTGGTCAGGTCGGACGTTCTCCATGATCTTGCGCGTTCCGGCGAACGCTGCAGCGAGTCCTTCGGTGCTCATCAGTTCTCCTCCGATTGGGCTGGTCAAGGCGCGATTCGTGGCGCCGCGACGACTGTAGCACTGCCCGTTCGAGGGTCGACCACGAGTCCGTCAACCCGTTCAAGTCGCGTTGGACCCCTCCATTACGTGTTGATCGCGACATGAATGGTGGTCGGCTATTCGGGAGCCTTGTTGACTCCGGAGGCAACCTTGTCTTTGTTCTTCAAGGCCAGTTTCTTGGCCGTGTTCAAGAGGCTCATTGGTGTTTCCCTTTCGAAAGCAAATCGATCACCTCATCGTCGTACGAACCTGACCCGAACTCCAAGCCCGGGCGACAAGGTCATCTTGCCAATCAGGCTGAGGCACCCGAATACCGGCGGGTTCCGATCCTCCAGATCCAACGTGACAGCGCAAATCCGAACACGACGAAACCAGCCGTGATCAACACTCGTTCGGTTGTCAGCCGACCGGTGAGCGATTCCGAAGGGACCGTGATGGCGAAGCCGATCGGGACGAGATACGTGAGCGTGAGCCGCAACCAACTGGGGTAGATCGTGACCGGGTACTGGCCCGCTCGGTACAGCCCGGTGAACAATTCCTGGACCATCTCCATCCGGATCACCCAAAACGCGCCTGCCGTCAGCGCAAGCCACAGGCAGTAGATCAGGATCGTTCCGGCGATCAACGTGAACACGAACCCGGCGGTGTCGAACAACGTGATCCGTTCGTCCAGGCCACTCAACCCCCACCCCAATACCACGCCACCGACAACCACGTCAGTCAGACGCCAGAGGCGGAACTCACGCACGCTCGCCAGCAACTGCGAGTCGACGGGCTTGGTCAGCACGTAGTCGAACGTGCCCATGTGGATGTCGGTCATGACTCGGCCCATATTCGGCTCGATCACGAATCCGATCAGACCGCCGACGAAGGTGAAAACACCCATCACGATCAGCAGTTGCGGTCGCGTCCAACCGTCGAGCTGATCAGTTCGATCGAAGATCAACGAGAGCACGACCAGGCCGGTTCCCGTCGCGACCACCGACTGGATCAGTTGCACGACGAAGTTGGCGCGGTACTGCAGTTCGTTCATCACGCCGATCCGAAGGTGTCGCCAGGCCACACGAAATCCGAATGACAGTTCACTCATCCGTTGACCGCCGTGTACCGACGCAGGGCGCGTTGCCACATCAAGCGCACACCGAGCGCACCGATCGAGATCCAGAGCACTTGTCGCAGCAGGCCTTCGACGAGTTCACGATTGGTGATCGGCCCAACCAGCGCCGTGATCGGGAACCCGAAAGTCGATTGGAAGGGCAGATACGACGCCAGCGTTTGGACCCAATCGGGCATCAGCGTCATCGGCAACAGCCGACCGGACAGCAACAGTTCAGCAGCGAAGAACGCCTCGAACATAGCGCTCACGCGGGTCGTCCAAAAGGTAACCATGCCGAGAATCCAGAGCAGCATCGATCGGATCAGATAGGCGCCCCAGATCGCAATCGCGAACGTGGCGATTTGGGCGATCGAGGGGTCAAGGTCCGGCTTGAAGATCAGCGTGAGTACAGCCGCGATCGGCAACCACAAGACAATCACCACGAACTTCCACCCAGCGAAGTTGCCGAGGTCGTAATGGATCGGATGCAACGGCCGGGCGAGATGACCGGAGATCTGGCCCTCGCGGATTCGCTCCTCCCAGCCGAACGGTGTGAAGACAATGTTCATGTTCCGAACGAGCGTCCACACGATGTAGTAGGCGGCAA
This sequence comes from Ilumatobacteraceae bacterium, assembly GCA_031390905.1. GTDB lineage: Bacteria > Actinomycetota > Acidimicrobiia > Acidimicrobiales > Ilumatobacteraceae > Ilumatobacter. The sequence goes on from JANMTV010000082.1 coordinate 37,309, forward strand.
AGGTGCCCGGCGTGTACCCCTCGACCGAACCACCCTGACCGCGAGCAATCGTCGACCAGACGACGAGGTAGATCACCGGCTCGGTGACCATCCCGATCATGTACAGGTAGTTGCTGACCCGATACTGAAATCCCTCCATGATCGACGTGCGAATCAACGTGGCGTACAGGCGCGCATAGGAACGCACGCCGCCCTCGTATTCGATCGGCTGGCTCACGACCGCTCCGGACCTGACCGTGTCAGTCATCGTGCAGGTCTCCGCTGGCGAATGCCAACTCGATCACGTCGTCGATCGGCGGGTCCTCGACGGTGAGGTCACGCACCGACTGCTCGGACAGCAGGCGCGCCGTGACGGTCGCCGTTTGGTCGCGGGGGATCCGCAACGTCGTGCGCGTCGGCGTTTCCTCGACGACATCGCCGTATGCCGACAAATCAGCCGGTTGTTCGAGTGTCACGACGAGCGTCTTGTGGCTGGCGAATCGATCGGCGAGTTCAGCGAGGGGACCATCGAACAGAATCGAACCGTGGTGGATCACGATCACCCGCTCGCACAACGCCTCGACGTCAGCCATGTAGTGCGTGGTGAGCATCACGCTCGATCCGTGTCGGGCGTTGTAGTCAGCCAGGAAGGCTCGAATCCGCCGCTGCATCGTGACATCGAGACCGAGCGTCGGTTCATCCAGAAACAGGATCTCCGGTCGGTGCAGGAGTGAGTTGGCGATCTCGACCTTCATGCGCTCGCCGAGTGACAGATTTCTGACTGGCTTGTCGACCAACGGACCCAGGTCGAGCAGATCGATCAATTCGCTGCGCTGATCGAGGAACAACTGCTCGGGTAGTCGGTAGATCGCCCGAGTCAACTCGAAACTGTCGAGCGCAGGCAGGTCCCATTGGAGCTGGTTGCGATTGCCCATCACGAGCGTCATCCGACGCAGGTAGGAGCGTTCTCGTCGGAACGGTTCGTGGCCGAGTACTCGGATGTGGCCGCTCGTCGGATGGAGCAGGCCCGACAGCATCTTCAATGTGGTCGTTTTCCCGGCGCCATTCGGACCGAGGAACCCGACGATCTCGCCGCGACCGATCTCGAACGACACTTCGCTGACGGCCGCGACCTCGCGATATCGCCGCTTCACGAGGCTCTTGGCTGCCGCCTTCAGACCGGCATCACGCACCGGAACCTTGAAGACCTTGCGCAGCCCGTCGACACTGACAGCCCGTTGATCGGTCACGTCGGAGACGGTAATCCGCCTGCACACGTGGGTGATAACGGTTGCCGTTCAGCGGTTCTTGAGGGCTTCGATCAGCTTCGGGAGCACTTTGTGGACGTCGCCGACGATTCCGAGGTCGGCGACGCCGAAGATCGGGGCTTCTTTGTCTTTGTTGATCGCGATGATGTTCTTCGAGCCCTTCATGCCGACCATGTGTTGCGTGGCACCAGAGATTCCGCAAGCAATGTAGACGTTCGGCTTGACGACCTTGCCGGTCTGGCCGACCTGCATCGAGTACGGGACCCAGCCGGCGTCGACAATCGCACGCGAGGCACCGGCGGCTCCCTTGAGCAGCTTGGCAACGTCACTCACCATCGAGTACCGCTCGGCGTCGCCCATCCCGCGACCACCCGACACCACGATGTCGGCCTCGTCGAGCTTTGGACCGATCGACTCCTCGACATGTACGGCGACGATGCGAGCCGTACCGGACACACCCAAGTCAGGAACCGGAGCCGACACGATCTCGCCCGCCGCAGCGCCACCCGGCTCGGCGGCGAACGACTTGGGGCGGAAGGCGGCGAGGAATGGGCCAGAGCCCGTGAACGAGGTGGTCACCATCGTGTTGCCGCCAAACACCGGCGTTGTGACCCTGACCGTGTCGCCATCAGCGGCGATGTCGGTGTTGTTGGTCAGCACAGTGCGGTCGAGCTTGACCGACAGACGCGCCATCACGTCGCGTCCCTCGTAGTTCTGCGGGAACATGATCAGGTCGGGCGCGTCGCCTCCATCGATCACGGCTTTCATCGCCGCCGAGATGGCGACGCCCGGCAACGTTCCGCCAAGATCACCAGTCGAATAAACCTTGGCAGCGCCGTATTCGCCGAGCGTGCCAGCAATCGCCGAGGCATCGCCTTCGACGAAGGCGGAGACGCCGCCACCGAGCGCGCGAGCCTTGGTCAGCAGCTCGAGCGTTGCGGTGGTGGGTGCCCCGTTGGAGCCTTGCGCGAAGACCCAGATGTTGTTGATTCCCATGATTCTCTCCGTGTTATCCGTCTATCGAGCGTTCAGTATCCAGCGTTCAGGTTGCGTGCTCAGATGACCTTGAGGCCTTCGAGGAAGGCCACGATCTTCAAATGGCCCTCGCCGTCGTCTTCGATGACTTCGCCGGCGTCGCGCTTCGGTGCCTGAGCGACATCGACGATCAGCTGATTTGCGCCGCCCCACCCAACTGGCGTGACTCCGAGATCGGCTGCCGTGACGGTCTCGAGCGGCTTCGACTTGGCGGCCATAATGCCTTTGAAGCTGGGATACCGGGGCTCGACAACCCCAGCCGTCACCGACACGACGGCGGGCATCGAGCAGGTGACCTCGTCGTAGCCGGCCTCGGTCTGGCGGTTGACCTTGAGCGTGCCGTCATCGACGCTGACACTCTTGGCGAACGTGACTGACGGCAGCCCGAGCACTTCGGCGATCTGCTCGGGCACAGTGCCGGTGTAACCGTCGGACGACTCGGTACCAGCCAGGATGATGTCTGCCCCACCCAAACGCTGAACGGCGGCAGCGAGCACCTTGGCGGTGGTCAACGCGTCGGAACCTGCCAGCTCAGGATCGGAGATGAGCACACCTTTGGAAGCACCCATGGCCAAGGCAGTCCGCATCCCTGACACCTCGCCGTTGGGCGCCATCGAAACGATTCCCACCTCCCCACCGCCAGCCGCATCGACGAGCTGCAACGCCATCTCGACGCCGTAACTGTCCGACTCATCAAGGATCAGCTTGCCGTCACGCTTGAGCGTGTTGGTCGAGGAATTCAACTCGCCCGGCTGTGACGGGTCGGGGATCTGCTTCACACACACGATCACGTTCATGGATGACCATTGTTACCGGCGGGTCACTTACTGACCCAATTAACGCCACCTGATTTTCAGGCTGATACCGTCGCCGCCTTGCGGATTCTGCTCGTGGTCAACTCGTTCGCCTCGTCGGTGACGGCACGCAACACCGTCGTCGTACACCGGCGACTGGCGCGCGGTCACGACGTCGAAGTCGTCGAAACCAACCGTCGCGGGCATGCCACGCGATTCGCCCACGACGCAGCCCGGCGCGGTGTCGATGTCGTCATCGGATACGGAGGCGACGGCACGTTGAACGAGGTCGCCACCGGGATCGCAGGCACCGACGCTGCGCTCGGCGTACTCCCCGGCGGCTCGACCAACGTGTTTGCCCGCACACTCGGTATGCCGAACGACCCGGTCGCCGCTGCCGATTTGCTTGGCGCCGGGATCGACGCTGCCGACTTCCGACCAATCGGACTCGGACGCGTCAATGGTCGTTTCTTCTGCTTCCACACCGGCATTGGCTACGACGCTGCCGTCGTCAGGACGGTTGAGAAGCGGGCATCGCTCAAACGTTGGTTCGGTCATCCGCTTTTCATCACGGCCGCCGTCACAACGTGGGCGAATGGCTACGACCGCAACCACCCGCACTTCACTCTCACGGCCGACGGTCACGACCCGATCGGCGACGGCTACTTCTCGATCGTGCTCAACACAAATCCGTATACGTACCTCGGCAATCGGCCGCTCGATTTGTCTCCTGCCGCCACGCTCGAGAATCCGCTCGTCGTGGTCACGTTCCGGACGCTCAAGGTGATACCGATACTTCGCGGTCTTGGCTCTGCGCTACGTGGCGGCGGTGTCAAGCCGAGCGAGTATCTGACCGAGTGGCGCGACGTGAATCACATGGTGGTCGAGCACGTCGAGCCGTTCCCGTATCAACTCGACGGTGATTACCTCGGCGAGACCAATCGGCTCGTGTTCGACCACGTCCCGAACGCGGTGCAGCTGGTGTTTCCCGGCTCAGCGACCTGACCCGAGCAGCTCGCGGCGCACAGCGAGAGCAACATCGGGCAGATTGGTACAGATCCCGTCGACTCCCCACGCGATCAACTCACGAATTCGATCCGGGTCATCGCATGTCCAGGTGTTGACGGCGATGCCGGCACGGTGAGCCGCTTGAACGGTCGGTTCCGTCAACGTCGCCACCCATGGATGCAGTGCCTGATGACCGTTGACACGCGTGGTGTCGATCTCTGCCTGACCCGATTGCTCGACCACCCAAGCCGTCCGAACGCCGGGAAGCAGCCGCCGGCAGACGTTGACGGTTTCGAGCCTGAACGACGAGATCAGCCACCGTGTGTCAGCGCCGAGCTGGAGCAATTCAACGGTGGCAGCACGCGCAACCCAGTCGTTCGGGTCGAAGTCGGGTTCGCTCGAATCGTTCTTGATCTCGATGTTCACAAAGGCTCCTTCACATGCGTCGAGCGCCTCGACGAAGGTGGGGATGCTTTCGGGCAAGTCGGCACGTAACAAGTCGCTGATCACGCGCCCATCGGACAATCGTGGATCGTGGTGGATGACCAGCTGGTTGTCGGCCGTGCGACGGACATCGAGTTCGATCCCATCGGCCCCGATCTCGACGGCTCGCCGAAATGCGGCCACCGTGTTCTCGGGTTCCGTCCGCGATGCACCGCGATGTGCGATCACCAATGTCATTGACACATGTTAAGCAACCGATCTGACTCTCGTGTCACCTTCATCTGAAAAACAGATAGTGGAAGATGATCCATCTCAACTTCTTGCCAACGGCTCCTGGAGCGCCTAACGTACGAATTCGCCTGACCGGGTTCCCGGCGGCGATCTCCCCCATCCGACTTTCCGATTCGACTGTCACCAGACACAGAGGAGCAGCTCCGTGACGATTCTTGCGACGAGCCTCGCCATTGCCACCGCTGACGACACATGGCGCGACCATGCGTTATGTCGCGACACCGACCCGGACTTGTTCTTCCCGGTCGGTACTACGGGTCAGGCGATTGTCGCCATCGACCACGCAAAGCGGGTATGCGGTGAATGTTCCGTCACGCGGGAATGTCTCGACTTCGCGCTGGAAACCAATCAGGATTCCGGTATCTGGGGCGGCCTCTCGGAAGAAGAACGGAGGGCAATCCGGCGTCAGCGAGCAGCCGCCCAACGAGCCGCCCGCCAACGTCTCAACGCCAGCTGATCACAGGCCCCAGGCGACTGGGAGGCTTGTCAATCCTCTCAGGTACGGGTCGGTTTACCATTGGGGTGTCCCGTTGAGACGGAGATCCTCGAGGGTCATCAGTGCGCTGATCGCAGCCGGTGTGGTGATTCGGGCAAGTGGCGCACCGACGCAGTAGTGGATACCGCCGCCAAAGGCGACCTGCGAAGGGGTCCGCTGGTGCAGAGCGATGGCTACGTCTGACGGCCAACGTGGCGCAATAGATCAGTCGCGTTTGCCGTCGAACAACGCCCGTTCCGTCCGACGCACCAGTCGCGCTCTCGCCTTGTCATTGAGGGCCCGCGATGTGTGAACTTCGACATCGACTTCACCCGTGGACGCTTCGCTTGTCGTGAGGTCACCCACGAAGTTCACGTCGGTGAGGCCGTCAGTCCCTGCCAGCCCGCGCAGTGTCGAGGCAGCTTCGTCGGCGTCGGAGTAGCGTGGAACACTCAGTCGGATCGTCGCAACGGAGGCCTCCTGCGACAGGTTGCGGACATCCGCCAGCGTGCTGTTTGGAAAATGCAGCGTGCCCTGTGCATCACGCAACCGCGTACTGAACAATCCGATGTGATCGACAATCGCTCGAATCGGCTGCTCCCACCCGATCTCGGCGACGATCTCGTCACCGATTCCATAGCGATCCTCGAAATGGACGCTCAGACCGGTGAGGTAGTCGTTGACCTTGTGTTGTCCACCGATCGCGATCGCGGCACCGATGAAGCCTGCGCTTGACAGGAAGAAGGCAGGGTCGACGTCGAGCACCTTGAAGGTGACAATCGTTGCGATAATCCAAATCACGAGGGCGGCGATGTGGTTGACCATCCGCGAGGCGGCGTCGATTCGTTGACGCCGCCGCTCGTCGCGGATCTCACCGGACTCGTCACCCACACGACGCAGGCGAACCCGCCAGAGTCCGGCGTTGCCGAGCGCACCCACGATCGGGCGACTGGCCACACGTCGGATCACTCGATGCACGACGAGCCTGGATATGCGCGTGACCAAGAGACCAACAATCAGGACGGCGAGCACCACGAATGGGGCCTCGATTGCCTTGTTGTTCAGCAACTCACGGAGTCGGTCGAAGAAGTTCTCAGTTTCGGTGCCTGGTGCGGCCGCAACTGCAATCGGAACAGCGAACATGATCACAACTCCAGTCTGGCGGTATCCCAATCAATATTACAGTTTCGTGACAAACGTCTCGTCATGATCCACGCCCACGATCCACGATCACAGTTCGCTGATCGGCACCACGAGTTCGACCACCGTGCCACGTGTCGACGTATGTGCCGTTTCGGTTCCGAGGCGATCTGCGTCGGCGGGTGTGAGCGGGCGCATCACGATCGAGCCGTTCAACTCTGTGGTCACGAGCGTGCGAACGATCGAAAGTCCTAGCCCGGTGGCACTTTCAAGTCGGAATCCAGGGTCGACACCGCGGCCATCGTCGACGACCGATAGCCGCAGGTCCTCACCGTCGTTGTAGAGTTGCACGACTACCGAGCCACCCCCACTCCCCTCAGGGAACCCGTGCTCGACGGCGTTCTGCAGCAGCTCGGTGAGCACCACCGACAATGGTGTGGCGATAGCCGCTGGGATCCGGCCGCCGTCGCCCTGCACAGCGAATCGAACCGGACGATCAGGTGACTGCAACCCCTCCTCGGCGAGGCGTAGTAGTGGGCGCACGATTTCGATGAAGGTGACGTCGTCACCGGGTTCGCGCGACAGGGCCTCGTGCACGAGGGCAATCGTTCGGATTCGGCGAACTGACTCTCCGACGGCGGCGATCGCCTCGGGATTCGTCAGCCGCCGGGCCTGCAAACGGAGCAGCGACGAGATCGTCTGCAGATTGTTCTTGACCCGGTGGTGAATCTCGCGAATTGTTGCATCCTTGCTGAGCAGCAGCCGGTCACGCTTTCGCAGTTCGGTGACGTCGCGCATGAGCAGCACGGCACCTGACACCAGTCCATCGGTGAGGAACGGAACGCAGCGGCACAGCAGTGTGACACCTTCGCCCTGTTCGAACTCCTCGATCACCGGTTCTTCACGCTCGAACGCCTGGCGGACCGCACCGTCATGAAAACCGAGTTCCGCCAACCGCATACCAATCGCTGAGGCTTGGATACCGACTCGGTGCAGCGCCGAGTTGGCGTTCGGTGAGACGTACTGAACCTGACCGTCTTCGTCGAGCCACATCACCCCGTCGCCGACTCGCGGTGCAGCGCTCGAATCGCCAACTCGTTGCGGGAACGGGAACGTTCCACTTGCAATCATCGCGACGAAACGCTCGAACACAAGCCCGTAGGCCCGCTCCAAGTCACCGCGACGACGTCCGGCCCTCTCGATCCACTCCTTGGTAAGCACGGCGATCGTGGCGTCGTTGTATACGACAGGGATCGCCAGCATCCTGGCCTCGTCAGCGACACCTTCGACGATCACTTCGCGCTCGGTCATATGCCCCGTCGCAAAGACTTCCGTGATCAGCGGGGTCTCTGACGGGTTGGCGACCGACCCAACCCAGTCCGTGTTGTACATCGTTTGGCCGGTCGCCGGGCGAACTTGGCCAATCACCATCCATTGCTCGTCGGTCGAGCGGACGTACAACAGCAGATCGGAGAAACAAAAGTCGGCGAGCATTCCCCACTCGGAGACGAGTCGGGTGAGGTGCCCAACCTGTTCGCGATCGAGGTTTGTGTGCTCTCGTGCAAGTTCGCTGAGCCTGGCCATCACCTATGAGTCTGCCAGCCCGACATGCGGGTCGTAAGGACCGATCAAGTTTCGCTTACCATTCCGGTATGAGTGACACCGCAGAGCGGACCAATTTCACGAAGTTCGAAGACTCGACTCAACAGGATTGGTCGCTGATCATGAGTCATCTGCCGACCACCCAGGCGATGGCTGCCGCAAACATCATCGACCAGATGAAGATGCTCGAGCGCGACCATGGCGGGTTCCCAGTCTCACGCCTCGATCACTCACTCCAAACAGCGACACGAGCCGAGGTTGATGGGCGCGACGAGGAATACGTGCTATGCGCCTTGCTGCACGACATCGGTGACACGTTGGCGCCGTACAACCATCCGTCGATCGCGGCAGGCATCATCAAGCCGTTCGTGTCAGAGGCCAACCATTGGATGGTCGAGCATCACGGGATCTTTCAGGGCTACTATTTCTGGCAGTTCATCGGGCTCGATCGTGATACACGCGATCACTATCGCCAGTCGCCGTACTACGACTACACCGAAGAGTTCTGCGCCAAGTATGACCAGACGGCGTTCGATATCGACTATCGGTCAGCGCCACTCGAACACTTCGAACCGCTGATTCGTCAGTTCTTCGTGCCCGCCGACTTGACCGACAAGTACATCACCTTCAGGTAGCCGCCGAATTCGAAGCTGATCGGATGATCCGCCGGATGGCCGGTTCGTCGCAGCTCGTTGACACGCCCGTTGGCGTTGGCGGTCGCGAGCACGGTGTCAGCGAAGTCGTCGGCGGTGACCCGGCTCGAACACGATGCCTGGATCAGCACACCACCGTCTTTGACGACGTTCATCCCCGATCGGGTCAGTCGGGCATACGCCTTGAGTGCACCGGGCACCGCCGTTTGATTCGAGGCGAACGAGGGCGGATCGAGAATCACGATGTCGAATCGCTGATGCCGTTTCGCCAGATCATCGAGCACGTCGAAGGCATCGCCTACGGTCGTCGTGAACTCGCACTCACGGACCTCACGCAGGTGGCGATTGTGATGCATGTTGCGCTCGGCTGTTGCCAGGGCGGGCGCCGATTGATCGATGAGGTGCACCGAAGTCGCCCCTCCTGCGGCGGCCGACAGCGCGAAGCCGCCAGTGTTCGAAAAGACGTCGAGCACCGTCAGACCCTTCGCCATCCCACGCACGAGCGCGCGGTTGTCGCGCTGGTCGAGAAAGTGGCCGGTCTTGTTGCCGTGCACGACGTCAGCCTCCATCACGAGGCCGCGCTCTCGGAACAGCACCGGAGTGGTCGGCGCGCCGCCGAGCAGGGCGTCGCCATCGGCGAGACCAAACGTCTCGCCCAGCGCCACGCCGCGACTGAGACGCAACATGACACGCTTCGGTGAGAGCAACTCGTCGAGCGCAGCAACGATCGCGGCGAGATGCGGGAACCACGCAGCGGTGTACAGCTTGACGACCAACGTCTCTTCGTAACGGTCGACCACGAGCCCAGGAAAGCCATCATTCTCGCCGTGGATACAGCGGTAACCCGTGGTCGTCGGGTCGTCGGTCAGCGACGTGCGGCGATCGAGGGCGTTGCTGATGTGGTTGCGCCAGAAAGCAGCGTCGATTTGAACGGGCTTACCGGCGTGCAACATCTTGACCCGGATCGGTGACTCAGGGTCCCACAATCCAATCGCCACGAAGTTGCGCTCGTCGTCAAAGACGACCGCCAGATCACCAGGCGCACCCTCGTGGTTGACGGCCGTGATCGAGCCGTCGTATAGCCAGGGGCTTCCCCCGCGCACCTGTCGATGGGCGTCAGGCGTGACCCGGACGGCGAGCCGTTTCTGGTTGACGGGCGGGAGTTGATTGAGCAGTGCGTTCATGAGTTTGCGTTCACGATGAGAAACCATCGGCGAGTTCGAGAAGGTCGGACAAATCGTTGACGTCACGATTGAGGACGGGTGCCGTCACGAGTAACGGTGACAGTGTGGCGAGTTCGGCTCGCCGTTCCGCCTCGCGGGTCGCCACGATTCCGACATCGTGGAACCGAGCGGCGATTTCGGCCAGTACGTACGCCACCGTCTCTGGGGTCGGGCGAGGGTCGCAGTCGATCGCTTCTGCAACGTCCTTGGCGAGTTGGCCGTCGGCCGTTGCAGCGAGTTTCCGGGCGCTGTTCGCCGAAGCCTTGGTCGTGAACGAATCGGGAAGCACGCGGTTGGCGATGATCGCTCCGAGATGCAATTCGCGACGTTTCAACGCGCGGGCGAGGTAGGTGGCCTCGTGAGTCGGTGCCGCTTCGAGGGTGGACACGACGACAAACGTCGTGCGTGGGTCAGCAAGCAGCTGCTCAACTTCGTGAGCGTGCGCGACAAAACCCTTCTCCATCGCTTGAAACAGCATGAAGAATTCGGCAATGTCCTGCAGGAACCGAGATCCGAGGACCCGATCGGCGACTTGATAGAACGGCTTCGACGCGATCGTGAACAGCCGGGAGCGATACGGCACGGTGAGCCACCTCAGGAGGCGTGATCCGAAAAACTCCTTCATGCGACCGGGCGCGTCGAGGATGTCGAGCGCGTTTCGTGAAGGTGGCGTGTCGACGATGATCAGATCGAACTTGCCTGAGGCGTGCAACTCGTGGAGCTTCTCCATCGCCAGGTAGTCGTGGCTGTGCACGAACCTGGTGGTGATGTTTTGGTAGAGCGGATTGGCGAGCACCGAGTCGCGGAGCTTGGCGTCAGGGGCGTGGCGTTGGATCAGCTCGTCCCATCCGGCTTTCGTGTCAAGCATGGCCGCCCACAGTTCACCGCGTGGCTCGATCCCGGCTGCGGCAAAGGTGGCGTCGGGGACGCGGATCGCCTCGTTTCCGATATGACCGATCCCGAGCGCGTCGGCAAGTCGTCGAGCTGGGTCGACGGTCAGTACGAGTACGCGGCCGCCGATCTCGGCGGCCGCCGCTACCGCCATCGCCGCCGCAGTGGTGGTCTTTCCGACACCTCCGGAGCCGCAGACGAGCACCATCTCCTTGCTCGCCAGGAGTGACGTGAGATCGGCGCCGACCATCAGCCGTTGCCGTCCACGAGCTGCGCGGCGAGGGCGTCAGCGACGAGCGCGACGACTCGACGCCCCGTCGCCCGCGTGAACAGCTCTGGCACCATCAGCATCGGCAGGTCGGGAGCACCATGACGAAGGGTCTCGAGGTGCCCGTTGCCGACGCTGCGGCGCGACTCGGTGATTCTGGCCGCATCAAGGACGGCGGTAACTCCGCGGCCAGCGGCGGCGACCAGCAACTTCCTCGGCTTCGTCTCACTGAGGTGTTCGACCACGGCCGCTTGCGTCGAGTTGAACAGGGTTGGCAGAACCCTGTTGGCGATCAGGGTCGTTGGGCTGACGCCCGTCTCGCGTTCCAGTCGATCGACCAACAACAGCGTCTCGGTGACCGGCATCTCCTCCGGCGTCGTGACAATCGCGACTCCAGTCGTTGCCGGGTTCTGCAGGATCTCGAGCATCCAGTCGGTTTGGTCGCGGACAAGCCCGACCTTGACGAGTTCGCGAATCACCTTCGGTGCCCCGATCTGGGCGACGATGTGACCGGTCGCCTCCGCATCGACAACCACGAGGTCGTAGTGACGCTCACGTACTTCGTGACAGAGTTTGCCGACAGCCAGGATCTCCTTGACACCAGGGGCGGCATCTGCGACGAAGTCGAAGGTGCGGGCGAGCGGCCCGATCTTCCCGATGAAGGGGATCTTGACGAACAACCGCAGGTACTCGCGGAGCGAGTCCTCGGTGTTCATCGTCATCGCAAACAGTTCCGGTTCGATCTGACGAGGTTCGAACGCCAGGGAACCGGCGTCGAAAGCGGTCGCCAGCGAACCCTTCGCATCCATCTCGCAGACGAGTGTGCGCTTGCCCTTGCGGGCGGCCAGCATCGCCAGAGCGGCAGCCACCGATGTCTTTCCAACGCCACCTTTTCCGGTGACGAATATGAGCCGCCGATCCAGCAGCCCTGCGGCCGAATCGGGACGAGGCATCAGCCTCCGAACCCGATGCGGCGTTCCCCTTCAGCCGACCCGACCTCGACGTAGGCGATCTTGGCCGACGGAATCCCGATGTCTTTGCCACGCTTGTCGGTGATCCACAACACATCGGTCGCCCCTGACAACGCCGCGTCCACGCGAGCGCGTAGGTCGTCGCGATCGCCATCAGCGACCTCGAGGGTCAGTTCACGAGGGGCCTGCGTCACACCGATTCGTACGTCCACGTGTGAGACGGTAGCGGCCCAACCCGACATCCGCGTCAACCGCGATACTCAACCGTGCCCCTCACCCCGAAGCGAGCCGCCGGTCGCGTCCCACCCGGTTGTTGGATTGGTTCAAGTACCGTGATTCCGTGAGTCGGCTCGAAGATGTAGGTGCCAACGATGGCTGGCTGTGCTGGCTATGCGATGACCCGGTCGACCCGACGATGTCGGTCAATGACGCTCGCGGTCCGAGCGTCGACAGTTGCACGACCGACGCCAAGAACAAGAAGGCCAAGAGTCAGGAGCGTCTCGCTCACCGCGGGTGCAACACGCGCAAGGGGGCGGTCGCTCCGATCGTGGAATGGCCAGACCGTCTATTCGTGTTCGAACCGGCACCGATCTTCGCAAGTGTCGAGCGACTAGGCAATAAGCGCGGGCGCGAGCTGATGGCGCGGTGCCCTACTCGAGCAGACGCACAGGAAGCCGCGGCGTGGTTGACCGATCGGATCTCCCGACTGCGCCCCGATCTCGCGGTAACAACTGACATCGAACCCGGCGGCGGCCAGTTCCTCGTGATCCTCCGCACCTAACCGGGTTCACGACAGCCAGCCGTCTCAGATCACGATTCGTTGGCTGGTTGCAGCGTGGCGGCGCTTGACCTTGGGTTCGATCGATGCGAGTTGAATCAGGTCGTCGATGCCCGACGGGCAATGCAGCGGGCCAACCTGAGTAACTCCCAATCACACCATTCGCCGGTTGCGGCTGGACACTGGAGCACAGAACACGGCATTCGCAGTTGTTGGCCCGTTCGGTCAGTCGCGGATCTGTGGCGTCGGCCGCGCCGGTTAAGCGGGACGGAAACAATCACCCTGAGCTCGATCGCGCCGCCCTCGAACGATTCGATTCGTCTCCGAGTCATCCGAACGACAGCGCTCCGCGACCGAACTTCGGTTCGGTACTCACTTCCTCATGACGACCATGGCATGCGTCGGCAAGCGGTCGCAGCCCGACAATTGACTGAACGAGAAACCCGCCGCTGGGCCATCACGACGGCAACCATGTTGAGCGACCACCTCGACTTTCGCCCGGACCGGACGGCTCTGGACCGAGAGTGCTGATCGCGGCGTAGTTCGCCTTCACACGCGTCACCGTCGGAAGCTCGAGGTTGCGTCCCGGCTCTCGCCAACCAGACCAGTTGGCGATGCTCGCTGCCGAGGCTATGTTGCGCCGACTCAAATTTTCATATATCTAACGTACATATGTTGCATCGGGTTCAGATAGGCGATATGGTTGCTGTCATCGAACAACTCTTGGGGAGGTCGCCATGGTTGACAACGGGGTTCGTAACACGCTTGATGTGTTGTTGGCTGGTGATCCTGATGCGATGGACCGCGACCAACTGGCTGGGTTCGTGTCTCAGTTGGGTCGTATTCGGGGTTGGTGCGCGGCGGCCGAGGTTCGGGTCAGCCGCCGGACCCGCCAACTCGCCGCCGAAGGCCGCTCCGAATCGGCCGCCTCCCTGTTGAGCGATGCTGGTCGTTGCTCATCGAAGGATGCGCATACGGCGTCTGAGCGCGAAACGATCTGTGGGGCGATGCCCTCGTTCGAAGACGCCCTCGCCACTGGTGCCGTCACAGCAGCCCATGTCGATGCTCTTGCGGCTGCTACCCGCAACCTTGATGAGCAACTGCTCGCCGAGTTCATCGCCTGTGAAGCCGATTTGTTGACGGATGCCGGGAGTCAGGGTGTCGACACGTTCGAACGTGGATGCCGTGACCTGGCCCGCCACATCGCAGCTCAAGCGCAAGCGAACTCTGACGCAGACGAGTTGGATCAGCAACGCAAGAACTCGACGGTCAGGAAGTGGACCGACAAGCTGACCGGGATGCACAAGACGGTGTTGTCGTTGGATCCGGTGCGTGACACCGAACTGTGGACCGCAGTGAACGCCAAACTCGCTTCGCTACGACAAGCCGACAACAACGCCACACCGTTTGATCAACTCCAAGTCGAGGCGTTCCTCGCAACCATCACCCCCACCACCGTGACCCCCACGACAGGTGATGCCGTGTCACGGGTTCCACAAGTCGGTGTGTTGATCGACTACCAGACGATCTGCGACGGGCTACACGCCAACAGCATCTGCGAGTTGGATAACGGGATACCGATCCCTGTCTCGACCGTGCGACGGTTGTGTTGTGACGCCAACGTGTTCCCGGTCGTACTCGCCGGTGACGGCGAAGTCCTCGACGTCGGACAATCGGTACGGACAGCTACCGCGGCGCAACGCAAAGCGTTACGGGCGATGCATCGCACCTGTGCTCATCCAGGATGTCGGACGGTTGTTGATGATTGCAAGATGCATCACATCGAGTTCTTCCGTCACGGCGGCAAAACAGCGGTCGACAACATGTTGCCGCTATGTGAAAGACATCACCACCTCGTTCATGAAGGCGGCTGGCAACTGACGATGACATCCGGTCGTGTCGCCACCTGGCGACGACCAGACGGCACGATCTGGCACACCGAATCAACAATCAACCGCAGACCCAGCCGACGACCCGAACCAGCACAACAACACCAACCGACACTGTGCTAGCGGGCCTGCCAACACCAGCGGGGCACTTCGCCGCGCACGGCGACGATTCCGACACCCCGGCGGGATACCCGTCCACGCCCCTCGACGCCGCGTCGAAGGACTACGAAGCGGTCATGG